>NZ_CP015849.1:2827500-3153125 GCF_001654495.1 Streptomyces sp. SAT1 | reverse complement strand
GACGGCCAGGCCCGCGCCGAGCTGCTGCCGAAGATGTACGGCGCGCGGACGGTCGCCCTGTTCGAGCGCGCCAAGGCCGTCTGGGATCCCGACGACCTGCTCAACCCGGGCATGCTGGTCCGCCCCGCCCCGCTGGACGCCAACCTCCGCTTCGCCGTGCTGCCGCGCGAACCGGTGGACGTCGCCTTCGGGTATCCGGCCGACGGCGGCGACTTCGGCGCGGCGGTCCGCCGGTGCGTCGGCGTCGCCAAGTGCCGTACGACGGAGGCGTCCGGGGCCGCCGTGATGTGCCCGTCGTTCCGGGCGACCGGCGCCGAGGAGCACTCCACGCGCGGCCGGGCCCGGCTGCTGCACGAGATGCTCGCGGGCGAGCTGATCACCGACGGCTGGCGCTCCCCGGAGGTGCGGGACGCCCTCGACCTGTGCCTGGCCTGCAAGGGCTGCCGCTCGGACTGCCCGGTCGGCGTCGACATGGCCACGTACAAGGCGGAGTTCCTGCACCACCACTACGCCGGGCGCCGCCGCCCCGCCGCGCACTACTCCATGGGTCTGCTCCCGCGCTGGCTGCGCTGGGCGGCGGCCACCCGCACGGCACCGGTCCTCAACGCGCTCGCCGCGGTCCCCCCGCTGGCCGCCGTCGCCAAGCGCCTGGCCGGGATCGCGCCCGAGCGCGCCATCCCGCGCCTGGCGGCGCGGCCGTTCACCCGCTGGTGGCGCACCCGGCGGCGGCCGTTCCCGGCGGCCGGCGGCGACCTGGTCGTCCTGTGGCCCGACACCTTCACCGAGCATCTGTCGCCGTCCGTGGGCAGCGCCGCCGTACGGGTGCTGGAGGCGGCCGGACTCCGGGTGGCGCTGCCGCCGACGCTGCGGCTGTCCGGGGCGCGCATCGGCGACGGGAGATCGGCCGCCGTGAACCCGCTCTCCGTCCTGCGGGGCCGGGGCCGCGTCTGCTGCGGCCTCACCTACGTCTCGACGGGCCAGCTCGACCGCGCCCGTACGGTGCTGCGCCGCACCCTCGACCTGATGGAACCGGTCCTGGAGACCACCGCCCCGGTCGTCGTCCTGGAACCGAGCTGCGCCGCCGCGCTCCGCACCGATCTGCCCGCCCTGCTGCCAGAGGACCCGCGCGCCCAGCGCCTCGCCGACCGCGTGCTGACCTTCGCCCAGACCCTTGAGCGCCACGCCCCCGGCTGGCGGCCGCCCCGCCTGGACCGTCCCGTCGCCGGTCAGACCCACTGCCACCAGCACGCCGTCCTCGGCGACGAGGCGGAGCGCCGGCTGCGCACGGCGGCGGGCCTGACCGGCGACCTCTCCGGCGGCTGCTGCGGCCTGGCCGGCGACTTCGGTTTCGAGGAGGGGCACTGGGAAGTGTCCACGGCCTGCGCGGAGGAACAGCTCCTGCCCTCCGTGCGCAGCGCCCCGGACGGCACGGTGGTCCTGGCGGACGGCTTCTCCTGCCGTACGCAGCTGGAGCAGCTCGCCGGGGTGCGCGGCAGACACCTGGCGGAGGTGCTGGCCGCGGCACTGGACGACGATGCGGCCCCGGACTCAGACCCGAACCCGAACCCGAACCCGAACCCGAACCCGAACCTGGACCCGGACACGGACACGGACACGGACACGGACCCGAACCCGGGCGCGGGTGCCGCCACGGAATGACAGCCTCCGGGGTGGGGGCGTAAGTTCCATAAGAGGTTCACACGCCTGATCTGGTCCACTACCGTGGACGTACCAGTACACCGCGACGTACCAGTACAGCACGTTGAACGTCTGCCGGATCACCCCTCCGGCGGCGAGCCCCCGCGCGCACCACCCCCGCCCCGACCGTTCCCGCACCAGCCCCTGGACCGCCCGTGAGCACCCCCGACGCCGCACCCATGACCTCCGTCCCGTCGCCGTCCCCGTCGCCCCTGCCGTCGGCGTCGGCGCCGGGTGGCCCGCAGGACGCGCAGGGCGCACAGGGTGCCCCCGGCGGCTCGGGCCGCTTCGGGTCCTTCGGGCCCGTGGGGCTGGTGCTCGCCGGATGTGTGTCCGTGCAGTTCGGCGGCGCGCTCGCGGTGACGCTGATGCCGAGGGCGGGCGCGCTGGGTGTGGTGAGCCTGCGGCTGCTGGTCGCCGCGCTCGTGCTGCTGGTGGTCTGCCGGCCCCGGCTGCGCGGGCACTCGCGGGCCGACTGGGGCACGGTGGTCGCGTTCGGTGTGGCCATGGCCGCGATGAATGGTCTCTTCTACCAGGCCGTCGCCCGCATCCCTCTCGGCCCCGCCGTCACCCTTGAGGTCCTCGGCCCGCTCGCCCTGTCGGTCGTGGCCTCGCGCCGGGCGGTCAACGCGGTCTGGGCGGGCCTCGCCCTGGTCGGCGTCTTCCTCCTCGGCGGCGGTGGCTTCGGCGGACTCGACGGGGCCGGGGCCGCCTTCGCGGTGGGCGCGGGCGCGATGTGGGCGGCGTACATCGTCTTCAGCGCCCGCACCGGGCGGCGCTTCCCGCAGGCCGATGGGCTCGCCCTGGCGATGGCGGTGGGCGCGGTGCTGTTCCTGCCGCTGGGCATCGTGGAGTCCGGCACGAAGCTGGCCGACCCGACGACCTTCGGCCTGGGCGCCGCGGTGGCGGTGCTGTCCTCCGTGCTCCCGTACACCCTGGAACTGCTCGCCCTGCGCCGCCTGCCCGCCCCCACCTTCGCCATCCTCATGAGCCTGGAACCGGCCATCGCCGCCCTGGCCGGTTTCCTCGTCCTCAGCCAGTCCCTGGCCCCCCTCGAACTCGTCGCGATAGCCCTCGTCATCGCGGCGAGCATGGGCGCGGTACGCACCCAGATAGGCCGGGGCAAGCCCCCGGCCCCCCGACTGGACTCCTGACCCCGGTCTCGCCACCGAGCCCGAGCAGGCACGCGCCCACCTGGCGGTGGCGGGTGCCATCTATCGGGACGCCGCCAAGGCGGTGCGCGCCGAGTGACCTGGCGCGCCCGATCCCCTTCCCGCCCTTCCTTGACTCCAGAGCCTTGAACCCGCCCGGCCCTCTCGGTCTGGTCCGGGCGCATCCGCATCCGAACCGTGCCCGCGTCAACGCCGTAAAAAATCATGCAAGCGCGCTTGATTGTTTCCAGTGGCACTGCCATGCTCCCTGCCATGGCCGATCCGACACCCGTGTTCGACGATCTGCGGCAGGAAAGCGAAGAACTCGACCGGCTGGTCGCGCGGTTGGGTCCGGGGGAGTGGGGGCTGGCGACGCCCGCGCCCGGGTGGAGCGTGGCGCATCAGATCGCGCACCTCGCCTGGACGGACCGTTCCGCGCTGCTCGCCGTCACCGACGCGGACGGGTTCCGGGAGCTGGTGGAGAAGGCGCTCGCCGAGCCCGACGCGTTCGTGGACCGGGGCGCGGAGGAAGGTGCCGGGCTGCCGTCCGATGTGCTGCTGGCCCGGTGGCGGGAGGGCCGGGCCGGACTCGACACGGCGCTGCGGGCCGCGCCGCCCGGCGCGCGCTTCCCCTGGTACGGGCCGCCCATGTCGGCCGCGTCCGTGGCCACCGGGCGGCTGATGGAGACCTGGGCGCACGGACAGGACGTGGCGGACGCGCTGGGTGTGGTGCGCGCACCTAGTGACCGGCTGCGGCATGTGGTGCGCATCGGGGTGCGGGCGCGGGACTTCGCGTTCGGGGTGCGGGGGCTGCCCGTGCCGGGGGAGGAGTTCCGGGTGGAGGTGCGCGGGCCGTCCGGCGATCTGTGGACGTACGGACCCGAGGGGGCCGCGCAGCGCGTCACCGGCCCCGCGCTCGACTTCTGCCTGCTGGTCACCCAGCGCGCCCACCGCGCCGACCTCGCGGTACGCGCCGAGGGGCCGGACGCCGACCGCTGGCTGGACATCGCACAGGCGTTCGCCGGGCCGTCGGGTGCCGGGCGCGCGCCGAGGACGGACGGGGGGACGGCCGCGTGACGCTGCGCATCGGCAACGCCTCCGGCTTCTACGGCGACCGTTTCGACGCCATGCGCGAGATGCTCACCGGCGGTGAACTGGACGTCCTCACCGGCGACTACCTCGCCGAACTGACCATGCTGATCCTGGGCCGCGACCGTCTGAAGGACCCGGCCGCCGGATACGCCCGCACCTTCCTGCGGCAACTGGAGGAGTGCCTCGGCCTCGCGCACGAGCGGGGCGTGCGGATCGTGGCCAACGCGGGCGGACTGAATCCGGCCGGGCTCGCCGCACGGGTGCGGGAACTGGCCGACCGGCTCGGCCTGCCCGTCCGTGTCGCCCATGTCGAGGGCGACGACCTCACCGCCTCCCACCCGGGCGGCCTCGCCGCCCACGCCTACCTCGGCGGCTTCGGGATCGCCGCGTGCCTGAGCGCGGGCGCCGACGTCGTCGTCACCGGCCGGGTCACCGACGCCTCCCTGGTCACCGGCCCGGCCGCCGCCCACTTCGGCTGGCGGCCCGACGACTGGGACCGGCTCGCGGGCGCCACCGTCGCCGGGCACCTGCTGGAGTGCGGCGCGCAGGTCACCGGCGGCAACTACGCCTTCTTCACCGACCACGCCCTCGACCGCCTGCGCCACCCCGGCTTCCCGCTCGCCGAGCTCCACGACGACGGCAGCGCGGTCCTCACCAAGCACCCCGGCACCGGCGGGGTCGTGGACACCGGCACGGTGACCGCCCAGCTCCTCTACGAGACCGGCGGCGCCCGCTACGCCGGGCCCGACGTCACCGCGCGGCTGGACACCGTACGGCTGCGCCAGGACGGGCCGGACCGGGTGCGGGTGGACGGGGTGCGCGGGGAGGCACCGCCGCCCACCCTCAAGGTCGGCGTCAACCGGCTCGGCGGCTTCCGCAACGAGGTCACCTTCGTCCTCACCGGGCTCGACATCGCGCGCAAGGCCGAGCTGGTGCGGCGGCAGCTCGACGACGCGCTGCGCGCCGCCGAGCGCGCCCCCGCCGAGGTCCGTTGGGACCTCGTGCGCACCGACCGGCCCGACGCCGACACCGAGGAGACGGCCAGCGCGCTGCTCCGGCTCGTCGTGCGCGACCGGGACCCGGAGGCGGTGGGCCGGGCCTTCAGCGGCGCCGCCGTGGAACTGGCACTGGCCGGCTACCCCGGCTTCCACGTCCTCGCCCCGCCCGGCAAGGGCGCCCCCTACGGCGTCTTCGAGGCCGCCCATGTGCCCCAGGACTCCGTCCCGCACACGGCCGTCCTGCACGACGGCCGGCGTGTCACCGTGCCGCCCGCGCCCCGGGCGCGCGCCCTGGAGGACGTCCCCGCGCCGGATCTGCCGCCGCCGCTGCCGGACGGCCCGGTGCGGCGGGCGCCGCTCGGTCTGGTCGCCGGGGCCCGCAGCGGCGACAAGGGCGGCAGCGCCAACGTCGGGGTGTGGGCGCGGACCGACGACGCCTGGCGGTGGCTGGCGCACGAGCTGACCGCCGACCGGTTCCGGGAGCTGATCCCGGAGGCCCGCACGCTGCCCGTGACCCGGCACGCGCTGCCCGCGCTGCGCGCCCTGAACTTCGTCGTCGAGGGGATCCTCGGCGAGGGCGTCGCCGCCCAGCACCGCTTCGATCCGCAGGCCAAGGCCCTCGGGGAGTGGCTGCGCGCCCGCCACCTGGACATTCCGGAGGCTCTGCTGTGACGGTCCTGCCCACCGCCCTGGACACCGGCTGCGCCGAACACCGGGCGAACCGCGAGGCCATGCTCGCCCGGCTCGCCGCACTGGAGGCCGAGCACGCCAAGGCGCTCGCGGGCGGCGGCCCCAAGTACGTCGAACGCCACCGCGGCCGCGGCAAGCTGCTCGCCCGCGAGCGCGTCGAGCTGCTGCTCGACCCCGACACGCCGTTCCTGGAGCTGTCGCCGCTGGCCGGCTGGGGCAGCGAGTACGCCGTCGGCGCCTCGCTGGTCACCGGGATCGGTGTCGTCGAGGGCGTCGAGTGCCTGATCACCGCCAACGACCCGACCGTGCGCGGCGGCGCCAGCAATCCGTGGAGCCTGAAGAAGGCCCTGCGCGCCAACGACATCGCGCTCGCCAACCGGCTGCCCTGTATCAGCCTGGTCGAGTCCGGCGGCGCCGACCTGCCCTCCCAGAAGGAGATCTTCATCCCCGGGGGCGCCATCTTCCGTGACCTCACGAGGCTTTCGGCGGCCGGCATCCCGACCGTCGCCGTCGTCTTCGGCAACTCGACGGCCGGCGGCGCCTACATCCCCGGCATGTCCGACCACACGATCATGGTCAAGGAGCGCGCCAAGGTGTTCCTCGGCGGGCCGCCGCTGGTGAAGATGGCCACCGGTGAGGAGAGCGACGACGAGTCGCTGGGCGGCGCCGAGATGCACGCGCGCGTGTCCGGCCTGGCCGACCACTTCGCCGTCGACGAACGCGACGCGCTGCGCCAGGCGCGCCGGGTCGTCGCCCGTCTCCACCACCGCAAGGCCCATCCCGATCCCCCCTTCGCACCGCCACCCAAATACGACAACGAGGACCTTCTCGGGATCGTTCCGGGCGATCTGAAGGTCCCCTTCGACCCGCGCGAGGTCATCGCCCGGATCGTCGACGCCTCCGACTTCGACGAGTTCAAACCGCTGTACGGGACCAGCCTGGCCACCGGCTGGGCGAGCCTGCACGGCTACCCGGTGGGTATCCTGGCCAACGCGCGGGGGGTGCTGTTCAGCGAGGAGTCGCAGAAGGCCGCGCAGTTCATCCAGCTCGCCAACCAGCGCGACATCCCGCTGCTGTTCCTGCACAACACCACCGGCTACATGGTGGGCCGCGAGTATGAGCAGGGCGGCATCATCAAGCACGGCGCCATGATGATCAACGCGGTCTCCAACTCCCGCGTCCCGCACCTGTCGGTGCTCCTGGGCGCCTCCTACGGCGCCGGGCACTACGGCATGTGCGGACGGGCCTACGACCCGCGCTTCCTGTTCGCCTGGCCCAGCGCCAAGTCGGCCGTGATGGGCCCGCAGCAGCTCGCGGGCGTCCTGTCGATCGTCGCCCGGCAGTCGGCGGCGGCCAAGGGGCAGCCCTACGACGACGACGCGGACGCGGCGCTGCGCGCCATGGTCGAACAACAGATCGAGTCCGAGTCGCTCCCGATGTTCCTGTCCGGGCGGCTCTACGACGACGGCGTCATCGACCCGCGCGACACCCGCACCGTGCTCGGCCTGTGCCTGTCCGCCGTCCACACCGCCCCCTACGAGGGCGCCCGCGGCGGCTTCGGCGTCTTCCGGATGTGAGGGACCGTCCTGTGATTTCCCACCTGCTCGTCGCCAACCGGGGCGAGATCGCCTGCCGGATCTTCCGCACCTGCCGCGAACTGGGCATCCGCACCCTGGCCGTGCACTCCGACGCGGACGCGGACGCCCTGCACGCGCGCGTGGCCGACGCCGCCGTACGCCTGCCGGGGGACACCCCCGCCGAGACGTATCTGCGCGGCGACCTGATCGTGAAGGCGGCCCTCGCGGCCGGCGCGGACGCCGTGCACCCCGGCTACGGCTTCCTCTCCGAGAACGCCGGATTCGCCCGCGCCGTCCTGGACGTGGGCCTGGTCTGGATCGGCCCGCCGCCCGAGGCGATCGAGGCGATGGCGTCCAAGACCCGCGCCAAGCAGCTCATGGGCATCGCGCCCCTGGACGAGGTCACCGAGGCCGACCTGCCCGTCCTGGTGAAGGCCGCGGCGGGCGGCGGCGGACGCGGCATGCGGATCGTACGGCGCCTGGCGGACCTGGACACCGAACTGGCCGCAGCGCGCGCGGAGGCCGCGCACGCCTTCGGCGACGGCGAGGTGTTCACCGAGCCGTACCTGGAGGACGGCCGCCACGTCGAGGTGCAGGTGCTCGCCGACACCCACGGCACCGTGTGGGCGCTGGGCACCCGCGACTGCTCCCTCCAGCGCCGCCACCAGAAGGTCGTCGAGGAGGCACCCGCCCCCGGCCTGTCCGCCGCCCTCGAACAGGAACTGCGCGAACTGGCGGTACGGGCCGCGCGCGCCGTCGACTACACCGGCGCCGGCACCGTCGAGTTCCTGGTGGCCGGCGGCCGGGCGCACTTCCTGGAGATGAACACCCGCCTCCAGGTGGAACACCCCGTCACCGAGGCCGTGTTCGGCGTCGACCTGGTCGCCGAGCAGCTCCGCGTCGCCGAGGGCCACGCCCTGCCCGCCGAACCGCCACGCGCGCGTGGACACGCGATCGAGGCCCGCCTGTACGCCGAGGACCCCGCCCGCGACTGGGCCCCGCAGACCGGCACCCTGCACCGCCTCGCCGTACCGGACGGCGTCCGCCTGGACACCGGCTACACCGACGGCGACACCATCGGCGTGCACTACGACCCGATGCTCGCCAAGGTCGTCGCCCACGCCCCCACGCGCGCGGAGGCCGTCCGCCGCCTCGCCGGCGCCCTGGAACGCGCCGAGGTGCACGGCCCGGTCACCAACCGCGACCTGCTCGTCCGCTCCCTGCGGCACGAGGAGTTCACCGCCGGCCGCATGGACACCGGCTTCTACGGCCGCCACCTGGCCGGGCTGACCGCGCCCGAGCGCGACCCGTACGCCCCGCTGGCCGCCGCCCTCGCCGACGCCCACGGCCGCTCCCGCTTCGGCGGCTGGCGCAACGTGCCCTCGCAGCCGCAGGTCAAGCGCTACCTGATGGCGGGCGAGGAACACGAGGTCCGCTACCGGCACACCCGCGCGGGGCTGGCCGCCGACTCCGGAGAGGTGCGCGTGGTCCAGGTGGACGCGCGCCGGGTCGTCCTGGAGGCGGACGGCGTACGGCGCCCATACACCGTCACCCGCTACGGCGACCGGATCCATGTGAACGGCACCGCTCTCACCGCCCTGCCCCGTTTCCCCGACCCGGCCGCCCAGCGCGTCCCCGGGTCCCTGCTCGCCCCCATGCCCGGCACCGTCGTCCGCCTCGCCGACGGCCTCGCCGAGGGAGCCGCCGTACGGGCCGGAGAGCCTCTGCTGTGGCTGGAGGCGATGAAGATGGAACACAAGATCTCCGCGCCCGTCACCGGCACCCTCACGGCCCTGCACGCCACCCCCGGGCAGCAGGTCGAGCCCGGCGCGCTGCTGGCGGTGGTGCGCGAGGACCAGGGGCACGAAGAACCGCGTGAGCAACCACAGCCCACTCGCACCCGGGAGACCGCATGAGCCCCGTCATCGAAACCGAAGAGCACAAGGCCCTGCGAGCCGCCGTGTCGGCGCTCGGCAAGCGCTACGGCCGCGACTACATCGCCCGCACCGTCGCCGAGGGCCGCCACCCCGCCGAACTGTGGGCCGAGGCCGGAAAGCTCGGCTACCTCGGCGTCAACCTGCCCGAGGAGTACGGCGGCGGAGGCGGCGGCGTCGCCGAACTCTCCCTCGTCCTGGAGGAACTGGGCGCCGCCGGAGCCCCGTTGCTGATGCTGGTCGTCTCACCGGCCATCTGCGGCACCGTCATCGCCCGCTTCGGCACCGAGGAGCAGAAACGCGCCTGGCTGCCCGGGATCGCCGACGGCACCCGCACCATGGCCTTCGGCATCACCGAACCCGACGCCGGTTCCAACTCCCACCGCATCACCACCACCGCCCGCCGCGACGGCGACGACTGGCTGCTCACCGGCCGCAAGGTGTTCATCTCCGGCGTGGACATCGCCGACGCCGTGCTCATCGTCGGCCGCACCGAGGACGCCCGCACCGGCCGCCTCAAGCCCTGCCTGTTCATCGTCCCGCCGGACGCCGAGGGCTTCCTGCGCCGCCCCATCGACATGGAACTGAACGCGGCCGAGAAGCAGTTCGAACTGACCCTGGACGAGGTGCGGCTGCCCGCCGACGCGCTCGTCGGCGACGAGGACGCGGGCCTGCTCCAGCTGTTCGCCGGGCTCAACCCCGAGCGCATCATGACCGCCGCCTTCGCGATCGGCATGGGCCGCTACGCGCTGGAACGGGCCCTGGAGTACGCCCGCGAGCGCTCCGTGTGGAAGACCCCGATCGGCGCCCACCAGGCCATCGCCCACCCGCTCGCCCAGGCCCACATCGACCTCGAACTGGCCCGCCTGATGATGCAGAAGGCCGCCCACCTGTACGACGCGGGCGACGACATCGGCGCCGGGGAGGCCGCGAACATGGCCAAGTACGCGGCCGGGGAAGCCTGTGTGAAGGCGGTCGACCAGGCCGTGCACACCCTCGGCGGCAACGGCCTCACCCGCGAGTTCGGCCTCGCCTCCCTGATCACCGCCTCCCGCGTCGCCCGTATCGCCCCGGTCAGCCGGGAAATGATCCTCAACTACGTGTCCCACCAGACCCTGGGCCTGCCCAAGTCGTACTGACCCGCCGCCGGCGGGGCGAGGAGGAACCGTGTTCCGCAGCGAGTACGCAGACGTTCCGGCCGTGGAACTGCCCATCCACGACGCCGTCCTGGGCAACGCCGCCGACTTCGGCGACACGCCCGCACTGATCGACGGCACGGACGGCACCACCCTCACCTACGCACAGGTCGACCGGTTCCACCGCCGCCTCGCCGCGGCGCTCGCGGAGACCGGCGTACACAAGGGCGACGTCCTCGCCCTGCACAGCCCCAACACGATCGCCTTCCCGCTCGCCTTCTACGCCGCCACGCGCGCGGGTGCCTCGGTCACCACCGTGCACCCGCTCGCCACGCCCGAGGAGTTCGCCAAGCAGCTGCGGGACTCCGCGGCCCGCTGGATCGTCACCGTCTCACCGCTGCTCGGCACCGCCCGCGAGGCCGCCCGCCTCGCGGGCGGCGTACGGGAGATCCTGGTCTGCGACAGCGCGGAGGGGCACCGCTCGCTGACCGCCATGCTGGCCTCCACCGCGCCCGAACCGGACGTCGTGATCGACCCGGTGGAGGACGTCGCCGTCCTGCCGTACTCCTCGGGCACCACCGGCACCCCCAAGGGCGTGATGCTCACCCACCGGCAGATCGGCACCAACCTCGCCCAGCTCGAACCGGCGGTCACCATCGGCCCCGGCGACCGCATCCTCGCCGTCCTGCCCTTTTTTCATATCTACGGGCTCACCGCCCTGATGAACGCCCCGCTGCGCAAGGGCGCCACCGTCGTCGTCCTGCCCCGCTTCGAGCTGGACACCTTCCTCGCCGCCGTCCAGAACCACCGCATCGGCATCCTGTACGCCGCCCCGCCGATCATCCTCGCCCTCGCCAAGCACCCGGCCGTCGACGGATACGACCTGTCGTCGCTGAAGTACGTCCTCAGCGCGGCCGCACCCCTGGACGCCCAGCTCGCCGCCGCCTGCTCACGGCGCCTGGGCCTGCCCCCGGTCGGCCAGGCGTACGGCATGACCGAACTGTCCCCGGGCACCCATGTCGTCCCGCCCACCGCCCTGCACGAGGCGCCCCCCGGCACCGTCGGCAAGCTCATCGCCGGCACCGAGATGCGCATCGTCGCCCTCGACGACCCGGCACGCGACCTCGGCCCCGGCGAGGCCGGCGAGATCCTGGTGCGCGGTCCCCAGGTCATGAAGGGCTACCTGGGGCGGCCCGAGGAGACCGCCGCCCTGATCGACGCCGACGGCTGGCTGCACACCGGCGACGTCGGCCGGGTCGACGCCGACGGCTGGCTCTTCGTCGTCGACCGGGTCAAGGAACTCATCAAGTACAAGGGCTACCAGGTGGCACCCGCCGAACTGGAGGCCCTGCTCCTCACCCACCCGGACATCGCCGACGCCGCCGTGGTCGGCACCCGTGACGACGACGGCAACGAGATCCCGCACGCCCACGTGGTGCGCGGCCCCGCCGCCGGACTCTCCGAGGAAGCGGTCATGCGGTACGTCGCCGAGCGCGTCGCCCCCTACAAGCGCGTGCGCCGCGTCACCTTCACCGACACCGTGCCGCGCGCCGCCTCCGGCAAGATCCTGCGACGACAGCTCAGGGACCGCACATGACCACCGACACCACCGCGCTCGTCACCCGCACCCGCACCCGCGGCGTGCAGACCCTCACCCTCGACGCACCCGCCACCCGCAACGCCCTGTCCGCCGCGCTCGTCGCCGAACTCGACGCGGCCCTCGCCGACTGCGCCGCCGACCCCGGCGTCCGCGCCGTCGTCCTCACCCACACCGGCAACACCTTCAGCGCGGGCGCCGACCTGCGCGACCCGCCCGCCCCCGACGCCCTGACCGGACTGCTGCGCCGGATCGTGGAACTGCCCCGCCCGGTCCTCGCCCGGGTCACCGGACACGTCCGCGCCGGCGGCCTCGGCCTGCTCACGGCCTGCGACATCGCCGCCGGCGCGCACACCTCGACCTTCGCGTTCACCGAGGTGCGCATCGGCGTCGCGCCCGCCGTGATCTCGCTGCCGCTGCTGCCGCGCGCCGACCCGCGCGCCCTGGCCCGCTACTACCTCACCGGGGAGCGCTTCGACGCGGCCGAGGCGGCGCGCGTCGGCCTGCTCACCGCCGCGGGCGACGACGTCGACGCCGTACTCGACCCCATGCTCGACGGGCTGCGCCGCTCGGCCCCCGAGGCCCTGGCCGCGACGAAACGGCTGCTCACGGCTAAGGTGCTGGAGACCTTCGACCGGGAGGCGGACGGCCTGACCGCGCTCTCGGCCCGGCTGTTCGCCTCCGCCCAGGCCAGGGAGGGGATGACGGCCTTCCTCGAACGACGGGATGCCGCATGGGTGCTGTGACCCCCGCCGACCGCCGCCCCAAGCAGGACCGCAGCCGGGCCACCCGGCAGCGGCTCCTCCAGGCGGCGGTCGCCTGCCTCGCCGAACACGGCTGGGCCGGATCCACGGTGTCCGTCGTCGCCGAGCGCGCCGGGGTCTCCCGGGGCGCCGCACAGCACCACTTCCCCACCCGCGAGGACCTGTTCACCGCCGCCGTCGAGTACGTCGCCGAGGAGCGCTCCACCGCCCTGCGCGCCCTGTTCCCGCAGGGCGCCCAGGGCCCGCGCGGCGACCGGCGGACCGTCGCGGGCGCCCTGGTCGACCTGTTCACCGGACCGCTCTTCCGCGCCGCCCTGCACCTGTGGGTGGCCGCCTCCAACGAGGACCAGCTCGGCGCCCGCGTCACCGAACTGGAGGCCCGCGTCGGCCGCGAGACCCACCGCATCGCCGTGGAACTCCTCGGCGCCGACGAGAGCCGCCCCGGCGCCCGCGAGAGCGTGCAGGGCTTCCTCGACATGGCGCGCGGCCTGGGCCTGGCCAACCTCCTCACCGACGACGCGGCCCGCCGCGACCGCGTCGTCGCCCAGTGGGCGGCCATGCTCGACGAGGCGCTGGGCTGACCGGACGCCCGGAGGCCCGGAGGCCCGGAGGCCCGGAGGCCCGGAGGCCCGGAGGCCCGGACGCCCGGACTTCCGGACGCCCGGCCGGGCGGCGCGGGTGCGCTCAGTGCGCGATGGCCTCGTAGCCCTCGATCTCCTGCGGACCGCGGGGACCGGGACCGATGTACCGCGCGGAGGGACGCACCAGGCGGCCGGTCCGCTTCTGCTCCAGGATGTGCGCCGACCAGCCCGCCGTACGGGCACAGGTGAACATCGACGTGAACATGTGCGCCGGGACCTCGGCGAAGTCCAGCATGATCGCCGCCCAGAACTCCACGTTCGTGGCCAGCACCCGGTCCGGACGGCGGCTGTGCAGCTCCTCCAGGGCCGCCTTCTCCAGCGCCTCGGCCACCTCGTAGCGCGGCGCGCCCAGCTCGCGGGCGGTGCGGCGCAGCACCCGCGCGCGCGGGTCCTCGGCCCGGTACACCCGGTGGCCGAAGCCCATCAGCCGCTCGCCGCGGTCCAGGGTGCGCCGCACGTACCCGGCCGCGTCCCCGGTCCGTTCGATCTCCTCGATCATGCCGAGCACCCGGGAGGGCGCCCCGCCGTGCAGCGGACCGGACATCGCGCCCACCGCGCCCGACAGGGCGGCGGCCACGTCGGCGCCGGTGGAGGCGATGACCCGGGCGGTGAACGTGGAGGCGTTCATGCCGTGCTCGGCGGCGGAGGACCAGTAGGCGTCCACGGCCGCCACATGCCGCGGGTCGGGCTCGCCGCGCCAGCGGATCATGAACCGCTCGGTGATGGAGCCCGCCTTGTCGATCTCGCTCTGCGGCACCATCGGAAGACCCTGCCCGCGCGCCGACTGGGCGACGTAGGACAGCGCCATCACGGCCGCCCGCGCCAGGTCGTCGCGGGCCTGCCCGGCGTCGATGTCCAGCAGCGGCTTCAGGCCCCACACCGGCGCCAGCATCGCCAGCGCCGACTGCACGTCCACCCGGATGTCACCCGAGTGCACCGGGATCGGGAACGGCTCGGCGGGCGGCAGCCCGGGGTTGAAGGCGCCGTCGACGAGCAGCCCCCACACATTGCCGAAGGAGACCTTGCCGACGAGGTCCTCGATGTCGACGCCCCGGTACCGCAGGGCGCCGCCCTCCTTGTCGGGTTCGGCGATCTCCGTCTCGAACGCGACGACTCCCTCGAGTCCGGGCACGAAATCGGACATCAGGCGGCTCCTCGTGGTCTGTGCGACAGATGGGGCGACGGAGACGACGCCCAGCTGTCGGAGGTCGGAAGTGGCGCGCGCCGTACGGATCCGCGGTCGCGTGGCGCAGACTCGCGGTCCGGGGCGGTCATCCCTGTCATGCCCCGCGCGGTCGGCGGTCACCCCACCGGGGCGGCAACAGCACGATATCCCTGAGTGCCACCTTTGGGGAGAGAGCGCGGCACTCAGTGCCACGCAGTGACGAAGGACACGCTGCGGACCACGGGCCGCCATACGGCAGGATGACCGCGTGACCGACCGAGAAGCCGGAGAATCAGCGCCGCTCGACCTCGCCTCCATGCGCAAGCACTACCGCGCCGAGGGCCTGTCCGAGGCCGAGCTGGCCGACACACCCGTGGCGCAGTTCGCCCGCTGGTTCCGGCAGGCGGCCGCCGAGGGACACCTGTTCGAACCCAACGCCATGATCGTCTCCACGGCCGACGCCGCGGGCCGCCCCAGCTCCCGCACGGTCCTGCTCAAGGGCTTCGACGAACAGGGCTTCGTCTTCTACACCAACTACGACTCCCGCAAGGGACGCGACCTCGCCGAGAACCCGCACATCTCCCTGCTGTTCCCCTGGCACCCCATGGCCCGCCAGGTCATCGTCCAGGGCGTCGCCCGCCGCACCGGACGCGAGGAGACCGCCGCCTACTTCCGCAGCCGCCCGCACGGCTCCCGGCTCGGCGCCTGGGCCAGCGCCCAGTCCACGGTCATCACCACCCGCGGCGTCCTGGACGCCTCCTACGCCGAACTCGCCGCCCGCTACCCCGAGGGCGAAGAGGTCCCCGTCCCGCCCCACTGGGGCGGCTTCCGCGTCGCGCCCCGCTCCGTCGAGTTCTGGCAGGGCCGCGAGAACCGCCTCCACGACCGCCTGCGCTACGTCGCCGAGGCGGACGGCGGCTGGCGGGTGGAGCGGCTGAGCCCCTGAGGCCCTGAGGCCCTGAGGCCCTGAGCCTGTCCTGATCCACCGGGGGCTCCCCGCGGCGGTTCACCGCGCGGACACGCCGTATTGACACGGCTGTGGTTCAGACCTCACCGTGATCCGCGACACGCAGACCTGCCGAAGGGACGGACCCCGCATGAGCGACCGCACGTTGGCCGGCCAGTTCTTCGACGCCGCCATCGGCCTGCTCCAGCGGGTCCGGGACGAGGAGGCCGACTCCGTCACGGCCGCCGGCACCCTGCTCGCCGACACCGTCGCCGCGGGCGGCCGGCTGTTCGCCTTCGGCGCCGGACACTCCTCCCTCGCCGCCCAGGACGTCGTCTACCGCGCCGGCGGCCTCGCCCTGATGAACCTGCTCACCGTCCCCGGCACCGTCGGCGTCGACGTCATGCCCGCCACCCTCGGCTCCGCCCTCGAACGCGTCGACGGCCTCGCCGCCGCCGTCCTGGACAGCTCCCCGCTGCGCGCGGGCGACACCCTGGTCATCGTCTCGCTGTCCGGCCGCAACGCCCTGCCCGTCGACATGGCCCTGCACGCGCGCTCCCTCGGCATCCACGTGATCGGCGTGACCTCCGTCGCCTACGCGAGCGAGACCAGCTCCCGCCACTCCTCGGGGACCTACCTCAAGGACCACTGCGACCTGGTCCTCGACTCCAAGATCGCCATCGGCGACGCCGAACTCACCCTCGACACCGTCCCGGCGCCCTTCGCCCCCGCCTCCACCGTCGTCACCGCCGCCCTCCTCCAGGCCGTCCTCGCGACCGCCGCCGGAGTCCTGGCCGAGCGCGGCATCGAGCCCCCGCTGCTGCGCTCCGGCAACGTCGACGGCGGCCTCGAATGGAACAGCCGCGTCTTCGACCAGTACGCCGACCGCATCTTCTACCGGCGCTGACGGCCGCCACCGCGACACCGGGGCACCGGCCGCCCGCGCCCCCGCGCAATCCGGTTGACCGCCCCGCGGAGGTACGGTTCGCTGGCCCCGTGTCTGATCTTCGTATCGAACCCGTGTCCGGCGAGGCCATGCTCCGCGAGTGGCGGCACGTCCACAACGCGATCGTGCCCCCCGCCGCCCTCACCCTCGACGAGGTCCGCGAGCGCGCCGGACGCAACCGGCTGGAGAACGCCTACCTCGGCGACACCCTCGTGGGCTGCTCCACCGTCCGCCCGCCCGCCGGCGAGGACGCCGTCGCCACCGTCATCGCGCGCGTGCTCCCCGGCCACCGCCGCACGGGCATCGGCACCGCCCTGTACACCCGGGGCCTCGCCCACGCGCGCGTGCTCGGCGCGCGCGCCGTGGAGACCGTCGTCCTGGCCGCCAACGAGGACGGCGTACGCTTCGCCGCCGCCCGCGGCTTCACCGAGACCGAGCGGTACGTACTCCCCGACGAGCACGGCGAGCACGGCGAGCACGACGAGCACGGCGAGCACGACGTATGGCTGACGCTGCGCCTGACGGCGGCTGACACCCCCTGACACAAGAGCCCCGCGCTCCCCGCCGCGCACCGGCTCGGGAGACCAATCTCGGGGAACCCGGTGTGTGCTGCATCACGTTCAAGTTGAATGATGGTGAGAGAGCGAACCGACGCGCCGTACCAGCGGACGCAGCCTGATGGGGGTCCAGGTGAGTGCTTCCCGGCGTAGAGGAGCCACCGACGAACTGGGACCGGACGAGCCCGATCCCCGACGGGACGGCTCCGGGACCGACGACGGCCCCGACAGGCCCGGTGTCCCCGGCGGACCCGACGGCTCCGACCTGCTCGCCGCCCTCCTCGACGGCATGGACGCCGCCCTGTGCGCCTTCGACGCGGACGGCGTGGTCACCCACTGGAACCGCGAGGCCGAACGCATCCTCGGCTGGAGCAGCGCCGAGGCCGTCGGCCGGCACGGCTTCGCCGGCTGGGCCGTACGCAGCGCCGACGCCGAGGAGGTCGAACGGCGGCTGATGTCCGCCATGCACGCCACCGGACGGCAGGTCCACGAGTTCGCCCTGCTCACCAAGGACGGCGGACGCGTCCTCGTACGCACCCAGTCCGCCGCCGTGCGCGGCCCCGACGGCAGGCCCGCCGGCCTGTACTGCGCCTTCAGCGAGGTGCACGCCCAGATCGACCTGGAACGCTCCATCGCCCTGAGCGAGGCCCTCTTCGAGGACGCCTCCTGGGGCGTCGTCCTCATCGACGCCGACCTGCGCCCCGCCGTCGTCAACGCGCACGCCGCCCAGGCCCTCGGCACCGGCCGCACCACCCCCCTCGGCCGCCCCCTGGGCGAACTCCTCTCCCAGGGCGTCGAGGAACTGGAGAGCGCCCTCACCCACGTCCTGGCGGAGGGGGCACCCCCCGCACCCGCCGAGATCTGGGTGGGCGTACGCGGCCCCGAGGGCGAACGGCGCCGCTGCTGGCGCAGCGGCTTCGTCCGGCTCGCCTCACCCCTCGCCGAGGAACCCGTCCCGCTCGGCGTCGCCTGGCTCTTCGTCGACGTCACCGAATCCCGGCGCACCGAACAGGAAGCCTCCCTGCTGCGCTTCCGCACCAACCAGCTGCACCGCGCCGCCCGCGCCGCCGCCGAGTGCGACAACCCGCTGGAGGCCGCCACCGTCCACCTCGACTTCGCCCTCGCGGGCTTCGCCGACCACGCCCTCGTCGACCGCGTACGCCACCCCGCGTCCGGCACCGGCACCCCGGCACCGGACGACACCGACGCGCCACCGGCCGAACTGGTCCGCGCCGCCGCCACCCCCACCGCAGGACCCGGCCCCAGCCTGCTCACCGGCCAGGCCGGACTCCCCGTCCGCTACACCGAGGGCCACCCCGCCCTCCAGTGCATCCAGCGCACCGGCTCGGTACGCGCCACCGTCGGCACCGCACCGGCCGACCAGGCCCGCCTCTGGGCCCAGGCCCGGCAGTGGCCCGCCGACACCGTCCACGCCCTGTGCGCGGTCCTCCGCAGCCGCGGCCGCACCCTCGGCGTCGTCACCTTCCTGCGCACCACGGGCCGAGCCCCCTTCGAACGCGCCGACTCGGCC
The DNA here is from genome assembly GCF_001654495.1 of Streptomyces sp. SAT1. Lineage (GTDB taxonomy): Bacteria > Actinomycetota > Actinomycetes > Streptomycetales > Streptomycetaceae > Streptomyces > Streptomyces andamanensis. The sequence goes on along the minus strand of NZ_CP015849.1, from coordinate 3,134,702 downwards.
CACGCCGAGGACATCGCCGCCCGCATCGCGACCGCCCTGGACCTGGCGGGTCTGCTGGAGCGTCCCGACGGCTTGTGACGCCCGCGCCCCGGCCGCTTAGCAGGGTGATCGGCTACGGGCGCGGAAAATTCTGCGAATTCGCACGCATGGGCGAAGTCTGGACCTTTTCCCGTTCGGGGCGGACATCCGCTCCTACGGTCGTGAGACACACGAGAAGGGAGGTCACTCGCTCCCCGGCCGCGAGGCCGTCGAGTGACCAGCCCCCGTCATCACGATCGGCAGATCAGGGAGGTGCCGCCGATGACTACGTTTCCTGCGGGCGAGCAGACCCACCGGGCTGTGCTTCCTCAGCAGCCCGCTCTGGAATCCGCGAGCGCAGACACCCCCGGGAGCAGGGACGAAACGGCTCACGGACACCCCGCCGCGGGGCGGGGCACCGGCAGGGAACATGGGCGAGGGGAGACCGGCGGGCAAGGCACCGCTGCCCGCCGGCGTCACGCCGAGAAGGCCGCCACGGCGGCGGACGAGGCAGAGAACGGGAACGGTGACGTTCCCCGCAGCAGGCCGGCCTACGCGGGCGGTTCGGGCGCGAGCAGGGTCTTCGTCCTGTCGCGGGACGGGCAGCCGCTCATGCCCTGCCATCCGGCCCGCGCCCGGGAGCTGCTGCGCCGGGGGCGGGCCGTGGTCGTCCGGCAGGCCCCCTTCGTCATCCGGCTCAGGGATCGCGCGCTCGCCGAGTCCCAGGTCGACGGGGTCGAACTGCGTATCGATCCCGGATCCAAGGGCACCGGCCTCGTCCTCACCGATGAGAAGAGGGCAAGGGCGACGGCGGGAGAAGACACCGCTGGCACCGTCCGGCGCGGACTGATCTCCGCCGAACTCCGGCACCGGGGCGACCGGATCCGCCGGTCCATGCGGCAGCGTGCCGCCCACCGGCGCCGACGGCGCTCGGCGAACTGCCGCTACCGGGCGCCCCGGCGGGACAACCGGGCCCGTCCGCCGGGGTGGCTCCCGCCCTCCTCGCGCCACCGCGTCGACACCACCTTCTCCCTGGCCGCCCGCATGTGCCGCTGGGCGCCCGTCCAGGAGATCCATGTGGAACACGTCGCCTTCGACACCCACTCCATGAGCGCGGGCAGGCGGCTCGCAGCGGCGGAGCACCGGCACGGAGCGCTCGCGGGGACCGGGGCACGCGCCCTGCTGCACGCCAGGTGGAACGGTGCCTGCGCCTACTGCGACACCACCTCGGGGCCCCTGAACATCGACCATGTCAGACCGAGGAGCCGAGGAGGCTCCCATCGGGTCTCCAACCTCGTGCTCGCCTGTGTCCCCTGCAACACGGCCAAGGGGAGCATGCCGGTCGAGCTCTTCCTCGCTCACCGCCCTGACCGCCTCGCGGCCGTCCTCGAACAGACCAGGGCGCCGCTGCACGACGCCGCGGCCATGAACGCGACCCGCCGGCGCCTCGTCGAGGCCCTGACCGGTCTCGGCCCGCCCGTCCACACCTGGCCGGGCGGGCTCACTCGTGGCAACCGCGACGCGATGGGACTCGGCAAGACCCACACGATCGACGCGCTGTGCGTCGGACCGCTGGACCAGGGGTGCGGTGGGGCGATCGTCCGTGTCCCGGAGCGGGTGCTCGTGGTCGAGGCCCTGGGACGCGGCTCCTACGCCCGTACGACTCCGGACCGCCACGGCTTCCCGCGTCTGCGCCGCTCCCGTACGAAGCGGCACTTCGGATACGTGACCGGTGACCTCGTGCGGGCCACCGTGCCGTCCGGGAAGCGGGCGGGGACGTGGACCGGCCGGATCTCCGTGCGGGCCAGGGGGCAGCACAGCCTGGTCACCCCGGCCGGACGGTTCGACGTCTCGTGCGGCAACCTGCGTCTCCTCCAGAGGGGCGACGGCTACGGCTGGGGCGCCCGGTCGGAACCGGTGCCGTCGGCCCCCGAAAAAACCGGTTGAACGCCGGCCGGGCGGTTCCTAGTGTGGGGGTCAAGCAGGAAGGAGGTGATCCGGAGAATGTATGGAAACCGGACGCGTGAGGTGGCTGCGGGCTAGCGGCCCGTCACCACGTTCAGTGCGGTGCCGGACCGGCGTGTGAGTTGTGCGCGCAGCCGGCCCGATCCCAAGCAGTCACCCGACCCGCGAGCTGCCGGTACGTCCGGCCGGCTCTCCGCCGTCAGGCGGAGGACCCAGCTCGCGGGTCGTCTGCGTGTGCGCGGATTGTCGCACTCCGCTTCCGCCGGAGACCGCTGTTCGCGCGGAGCGCTCCGATTGTCAGTGGTATGCGTCAGAATTGAGTTCAGGGTCAGCGCACGCGCCGTGAAGTCGCAGGGCTTCCGGCAGAGGTAATCGAGGGGCACGTATGTCCGGACTGATCGACACCACGGAGATGTATCTCCGCACCATCCTCGAGCTGGAGGAGGAAGGCGTCGTCCCCATGCGCGCCCGGATCGCGGAGCGCCTGGACCAGAGTGGGCCGACCGTGAGCCAGACGGTCGCGCGGATGGAGCGGGACGGCCTCGTCTCGGTGGCCGCGGACCGTCATCTGGAGCTGACGGACGAGGGCCGCAGGCTGGCCACGCGCGTGATGCGCAAGCACCGGCTGGCGGAGTGTCTGCTGGTCGACGTGATCGGCCTGGAGTGGGAGCAGGTGCACGCCGAGGCGTGCCGCTGGGAGCATGTGATGAGCGAGGCGGTGGAGCGCCGGGTGCTGGAGCTGCTGCGGCATCCGACCGAGTCGCCGTACGGCAATCCGATCCCGGGTCTTGAGGAGCTGGGCGAGAAGGACGGCGCGGACCCGTTCCTGGACGCGGGTCTGGTCGCGCTGAGCGAGCTGGATCCGGGCGCCGAGGGGAAGACGGTCGTGGTGCGCCGGATCGGGGAGCCGATCCAGACGGACGCGCAGCTGATGTACACGTTGCGGCGCGCGGGTGTGCAGCCCGGCTCGGTGGTGAGCGTGACCGAGTCGGCGGGCGGTGTGCTGGTGGGCAGCGGGGGTGAGGCGGCGGAGCTGGAGTCGGAGGTCGCCTCGCACGTCTTCGTCGCCAAGCGCTGATCCGGCCGGTCCGCCGGTCCGGACGGCCCGGACGGCCGGGTGACGGTCCGGTCCGCCCGTCCGGTCCGTCCGTCCGGTCCGCCGGGGTCGTCGTGCCGGCCGTCGTGTCCGGTCGTCCGATGCGTTTCCGGTCTTCCGGGGGGCCTCTCCGGTGGCCGTCTCCGTCCGGTTTTCGTGCGTCGAAGCGGAGCGCTCGGGAGCCCGGCGTGCGACGCTGTTGCGTGAGGCATATGACGCTGGGGGGTGGGGGAGGATGTGGCGCACCGTGCACACCACGCGGACGTGGAGAGGGCCCCGGCGCTGAGCGGCGCCGGGGCCTGTCCTCCCCTGTGCGACCCGGAGCCCCGAGCTCCCAGGGTCGTCCCCTCGGACCGCTTTTCCCCGAGTGGTCCGCCTCCCGTTGAAGATCTCCCCTCGGCGGCGGCGATCATTCCTTGCGGCGGGTCACTCGAACGAGGGGTGTTCGTGACGCAAGCGGCTTTTTCGAATGAGTATTCGATAATCTGTTAAGTGGAATCACGGCTCCCGCACCCGCACCGACAGCGCACGGACAGACCGGGCAGAACTGCCGGACGACCTGCCGGACGGCGGCGAGCGGGCGGTCGTGGCGGAGCCAGGGCAGAGCTAGGGGGTGCCAGGACCACATGGCGCGGCGTATCGACGTGACCGGGGCGGGCGGCGTACGGCTGGCCGCCTGGGAGTTCGCCGAACCCCCGAAGGAGCGGCCGTACGTACCGGCGCGGGCCGGTGCCCACCGCGGCGGGCTGCCGCGGCAGCTCAGCGAGCCGCCCGAGCCCCCTGATCCGCAGGCCCCGGCGGCCGGTCACGCGCGGGCGGCCGGTGCCGGGGGCGCCGGAGTGCTGTTACTGCACGGGCTCATGGGCCGGGCCTCCCACTGGGCACCGACCGCCCGCTGGCTCGCCGAGCGGCACCGCACCGTCGCCCTGGACCAGCGGGGCCACGGCCAGAGCGAGAAGCCCCCGCGGCCCGCGTACACCCGCGAGGCCTACGTCGAGGACGCCGAGGCGGCCGTGGAGCAGCTCGGTCTCGGCCCGGCCGTCCTCGTCGGACACGCCATGGGGGCGCTGACCGCCTGGCAGCTCGCCGCCAAGCGCCCCGACCTGGTGCGCGCACTGGTCATCTGCGACATGCGCGCCTCCGCGCTCGGCGCGGCCTCCCAGCGCGAGTGGGAGGACTGGTTCAAGACCTGGCCGACGCCGTTCGCCACCCTCGCCGATGTCCGCAAGTGGTTCGGCGCGGACGATCCCTGGGTGGAGCGGCCGGATCCGGCCCGCGGCGCGTTCTACGCCGAGATCATGCACGAGGACGCGGACGGCTGGCGCCCCGTGTTCGAACCCGAGCAGATGCTCGTCTCCCGCGAGACCTGGGTGTACGACGCGCACTGGGAGGAACTGGCCCAGGTGCGGTGCCCGGCCCTCGTCGTCCGCGGCCTCGACGGCGAACTGGGCCGCGCGGAGGCGCAGGAGATGGTCCGCGTCCTGCCGCTCGGCGAGTACGCGGAGGTCGCCGACGCCGGCCACCTCGTCCACTTCGACCAGCCCGAGGCATGGCGGGCGGCCGTCTCGCCGTTCCTGGAAAGGGTCCTCACCCCGTGAACACGCCCACCGTCCCGGCCCCCTCCACCGCCGCCCAGGACCTGTCCGGCCGGTCATGGTGGAGGGAGGCAACAGTGCCTTGTGGGCGCGGGTGAGCGGGGTGTGGTGCGTGCAGGCGCAAGGCGGAGGAGGGCGTCGACGCGGAGCGTCGGCAACCGACGACAACGCGGCGGATGTGCGTGCCACACCCCGCGCCTTCGCCGTGATCGGCCGGACAGGTCCTTAGGAGGAGTTCCTGCGGTCCTTCCACGCCGAGCACCCCGCCGTGACCGGCGACGCCCTCGGCGGTGGCCGGGCCCCGGACGGGCGGTCCAGTTACGCGATCCTCGCCGATCAGGTGGCCGGCCGCCGCCGGGTCCTCGACCTCGGCTGCGGCGACGGAGTGCTGCTGGAGCTGCTGGCCGCCGCGCCGGACCGACGGCTGGCGGGCGTCGACCTCTCGCCCCACTCGCTGGCCCTGGCCCGCCGCCGCCCGGCCCTCGCGGGGACCGCGCTCGCCCAGGCGCGGGCACAGCGGCTGCCCTTCTCCGACGGTGCTTTCGACGCCTGCGTCAGCCATCTCGCGCTGATGCTCATGGGCGACGCCGACAAGGTCGTCGCGGAGACCGCCCGGGTGCTCGTGCCGGGCGGTGTGCTGGCCTGCGCGGTGGGCGGCGGGGCCGTGGGCGGTGAGGCGTACGAACTGTTCGGCTCGCTGCTGGGCGCCGCCGGGCGGCAGGCGCCCGAGACGCAGCGCATACCGGCGCTGGGCGACCGCCGGACCCGCAGCCGCGCCGGGCTCGCCGCGCTCCTGGCCCCGGCCGGGTTCGAGCCCCCGCGCTGGGAGACCGTGGAGATCGACCTGAGCGGCCCGGCGGAGCGGGTCTGGGCGGCCGTCTCCGGCATCTACGACGTCGGCCCGCTCGCACCGGCCGCCGTCGCCGCCCTCCGGGCGGACTTCCTCACCGGGGCGAAGTCCCTGGCGTCGGCGGACGGCCGCGTCCCGTGCGGCTTCCGCGTCCACATCGCGACGGCCCGCCGCGCCGCCTGAGTCGCGCACTCCGGAGGCCCGGCCCGGCCCGGCTCCGGGGATGCGACGGCGCCTCGGCCCGCCGGGCGCCGGTACCCGGAGGGGGCGCGGGTCGTGTGGTGCTGTGTCCGGTGTCCGGCCTCCGGTGCGGTCTCCGCCCGGGTGTCGCGCGGGTGCCGTTCCCGGTCGCGGTGTCCGCCCGGTGGTTGCCGTACCGGCGCGGCTGCGCCCTGGAGCGTGTTTGCGCGGGCCGGTGGTGTCATGCGCCTCGGGGCGGCGGTCCCGGACACTGGTGGGGTCGGGCGTCGGGCGCCCCCTCCCCTGGGAATCGCCAAGGGAAGGGGCGGCGTGCGGATCCGCTGCCGGAATCTGCGGCGCCCGGTGTCAGCCCTTGCTCACCGCTGTGAGGATCTCCGGGAGGCGGGATGCCGTGCGAGGGGCGGACAGGCGCAGGCCGAGGAGGGTGACGGCGGTGCCGTAGAAGGCGCCGGCGGGCAGGAGGAGCCAGCCGAGGCCGTCGCCGGTCGCGCTGACGTGGGTCCAGACGGCGAAGGCGATGACCGGGGAGCACAGCAGGGCCGCGGCGAGCATGCCGCCGAAGATGGCGATCCAGGCGAGCCCGGCCTGTCCCGGGGCCACGTTCTTGTAGCCCTCCTGCGGGATGGAGTACGGGAAGCGGGCCGACGCCCAGGCCCCGGTCGCCAGCATCGCGCCGAGCAGGGCGAAGGACACCCCGAGCACCTCGGGCAGCCGGGCCCAGTCGCCGACCAGCGCCGCCGTCAGGACCGTGACGAGGGTGGCGTAGGGCAGGGTGACGGCCAGCAGGGCGAGGGCCCGGCCGCGCAGCTCCAGGTAGGCGTCGCGCGGCGAGGAGATGGTGAGCGCGACCATCCAGAAGGCGGAGGTGTCCTGGCCGAACTGGTTGTACATCTGCACGCCGAGCATCCCGGCCGCGAAGCAGGCGAGGTAGACCGAGCCGGTGCCCTGGAGCGCGTTGAACACCGGCACGATCAGCCCGATGGCCAGCGAGGTCACCCAGGCCGCCTTGGTCTTCGGGTCGCGCAGCACATAGCGCAGCGAGCGTTCCATCACGGTGCCGGTGCGGCCGGCCGGGAGCAGCCGGCGCCGGCCCGGGGCCGCGGTGCGCTTGCGGGCGGCGGCGTCGGGGGCCTGGACGGTGGAGGCGTCGGGGGAGGTCATCAGCCGGGTCAGGGTGCGCGACCAGGCGCGCAGCAGGACGGCGAGCGCGGCGGCGGCCAGGGCGAGCTGGGCCGCCGCGACACCGTACGAGCCGTCGCTCGCCGAGTCGATCGCGTCCACGGCGGAGGCGGGCGGCACCCAGCGCAGCACGTCGGTGACCGGGTCGAGCCGTCCGAGCCCCGAGGAGCCGAGGCGCTGCGCGCCGAAGTTGACCAGTTGGGCGCCGACCGCGACGACCAGCCCGCTGAGCACGGCCAGGTCGCGGCCCTTGCGGCTGGTCAGCAGGCGGGTGTTGGCGGCGGCCACGGCGCGGGCCAGCGCCACGCACACCAGCAGCGCGAGGGCGACGCCGACGACCGCGACGGCGTACGCCCCCGCGCCGTGCGCCACCGAGATCGCACAGCCGATCAGCAGCAGCGCCGTGAACAGGGGCCCGATGCCGACCAGGGAGGCGGTCAGCAGGCCCCGGACGAGCGGCCGCGGGCGCAGCGGCAGCATCACCAGGCGGGTCGGGTCCAGCGTCTCGTCGCCGCTGGGGAAGAACAGCGGCATCACCGCCCAGCCGAGGGCGAGCACGGCGGCGCACGGCACGGCCACGGAGGCGGCGTGCTCATGGCCGCGCAGCAGCACGAAGCCGAGCAGTTGCAGGACGCCGAAGAGCAGGGCGACCACGGCGGAGGCGACGTACGCGGCGCGTCGTCCGCCGGACTGGCGCAGTCCGTTGCGCAGCAGGGACAGCTTCAGCCGTACGAGTACGGCGGTGACGGGGGCGGCGGCGGTGGCGGGGGCGACAGGGGCGGCGGGTGGGACGGCGTCCGTCCGGGAGCCGGTGCTCATCGGGTGCCGCCGCCCAGCCAGTCGAGGTCGGACCCGGCGTCCCGCCCCCGCGCGCCGACGAGTTCGAGGAAGGCCTGCTGGAGGGTGGGCGCGTCGCCGCGCACCTCGGCGAGCGGGCCGTGCGCGCGGATGCGGCCCGCGGCGAGCACGGCGACCCAGTCGCACAGGGACTCGACGAGTTCCATGACGTGGGAGGAGAAGACGACGGTGGCGCCGGAGGCGGTGTACCGCTCCAGGACGCCCCGGATGGTCTGCGCGGAGACCGGGTCGACGCCCTCGAACGGCTCGTCCAGGAAGAGCACTTCGGGGTTGTGCAGCAGCGCGGCGGCCAGTCCGATCTTCTTGCGCATGCCGGTCGAGTAGTCGACGACCAGTTTGTGCTGGGCGCCGGCCAGGTCGAGCACGTCGAGCAGTTGGGTGGCCCGCCGCTCCACCTCGGCGCCGGGCAGTCCGCGCAGCAGGCCGGAGTAGGAGAGGAGTTCGCGGCCCGAGAGGCGTTCGAAGAGCCGCAGTCCCTCGGGCAGGACGCCGATCCGGGCCTTCACGGCGACCGGGTCGCGCCACACGTCGTGGCCGACGACCTCCACGGTGCCCTGGTCGGGGCGGAGCAGGCCGGTCACCATGGACAGGGTGGTGGTCTTCCCGGCTCCGTTCGGCCCGACCAGGCCGATGAACCGGCCGGCCGGCAGGTCCAGATCGATCCCGGCCACCGCGACCTGCTGTCCGAACCGCTTCCACAGCCCCTGGATCCGTACGGCGCTCGTAGTCGTCACTGCTGCTCCCTCCGTCAGGAAGAACCCTACGGGGGAGCCGCCGGGGCGGTCCCGGACGTCCGTCCCGCCTCCTCGATCCGCCTCCTCGATCCGCCCCGTCGTCCCGCCACCCTGTCCGGGCTACTTGTCCCGGCCGCAGGCGTACGCCAGCGCGGGCACCAGTTCCTCCGCGTCCGGCAGCCACCGGTTCGCGGGGGTGGGGCGGCAGGCCCACTGCACGGCGCCGCGCGATCCGTACCGGGTGGGCGGCGCGGCGACCCAGCCGCCCTCGCCCAGCGCCGCCAGGTCCAGGGACCCCGGCGACCAGCCCAGCCTGCGCACCAGGCCGGGCAGCTTGGCGCAGGCGCCGGGCAGGACGAGGAACTGCATCCGGCGGCCGGGCGTGAGAAGCACCGGCCCGGGTGTCAGCTCCCACCGCTCCAGCCGGGCCAGGGCGAGGAACCCGGCGCTCTCCGGGACGCAGAGCGCGTCGAAGGAGCGCCCGGTGGGCAGCAGGATCGACGCGTCCGGCTGCTGCTGCCACATCCGGCGCGCCACGGTGGCGCTGCCGGTGGCGCGGGCCGCCCAGTCGTCGTGCGCCGGGTGTGCGCCGGGCGCGGTGCAGCCGGGGTCGCCGCAGGAGCAGCGCGGGGTCCCGTCGGCGGTCACCAGCCAGGTGCCGGGGACCACGTCCCAGTGGCGCTCCTCGGTGTAGCGAACGGCGGTCTCCGGCAGCGAGTCTCCGCGCTGCTTGGGGATCTGACCGGCGGTCTGTGCGGCTTCCGCGCCCGGGATCGTCTTTTCCACGCTCCACTCAACTCCCGCGCCCACCTGGAGTTACGGGCACACCGGGGGCTCGGGAGGCGGCCCGCGCGCGGGGGAGGAGCATCCGGTCCGTACCCGGGGCGCACGGGTGCATGTGCGGGGGCGCGCGGGAGGGGCACCGGCGGGCGTGGGGTAGTGGTTGTGGGGAAGTTCGCGGCGGGGGTGCCCACGGGCGCTCACGGGCGTCCGTACGGGGGAATCGGGAGCGACGGGGGTGCGGCGGTACCAGGGGACACAGGGGTGTCCGCCTCGCTTTTCCGCTCCAGTACTCCGGCAATCTTCGCATGTCCCGCATTTTCGTTATGTCCGTGGGGCATTGATCTTCACGACCGGACAACTCGGCCGTGACGGGCGGGATCCGGTCGTGCAAGACACGTCAGAGTCGGTGCGTGGGCAGGGCACCGCAGCCACGCGAGCCGCCAGGAAGCAGGGGGTTTACGCCATGGCCGCCAGGCCTCTCGTCGCGCGGCAGCCGAACGAACGGCTGCAGGCGCTCATCCAGGAAGCGGGCTGTTCCAACGCCGGCTTGGCCCGCAGGGTCAACATGTGCGGCGCCGAACACGGCCTCGACCTGCGCTACGACAAGACGTCCGTGGCGCGCTGGCTGCGCGGACAGCAGCCGCGCGGCCGGGCCCCGGCGGTCATCGCCGAGGCCCTGGGCCGCAAGCTCGGCCGTACGGTCACGATCGACGAGATCGGCATGGCCAACGGCAAGAACCTCGCCTCGGGCGTGGGTCTCCAGTTCTCGCCGACCGTACTGGGGGCCATCGAGCAGGTCTGCGAGCTGTGGCGCAGCGACGTGGGCCGGCGGGACTTCCTGTCCGGCTCCTCCGTCGCCGCCTCGGCGCTGGTGGAGCCCAGCCGCGACTGGCTGATCACCGCGCCGGACGGACAGGTGGCGCGCTCGGCCGGCCCGAGGGTGGGGCAGTCGGACGTGGCGGCGGTACGGGCCATGACGCAGGCGCTGGTCGACCTGGACCACACCCACGGCAGCGGGCATGTGCGCCCGGTGGTCGTGCACTACCTCAACAGCGTCGTGTCCGGACTGCTCGCCGGGTCCTACCGGGAGGCGGTGGGCCGCGATCTCTTCGGCGCCGTGGCCCGGTTGACCGAGCTGGCCGGGTACATGGCCGTGGACACCGGTCAACCGGGGCTCGCCCAGCGGTACTACATCCAGGCGCTGCGGCTCGCCCAGGCGGCCGGGGACCGCGGGTACGGCGGCTATGTGCTGGCCGCCTCCATGAGCCATCTGGCCGCCCAGCTCGGAAACCCGCGGGAGATCGCCCAGTTGGCGCGGGCGGCGCAGGAGGGGGCGCGCGGCCGGGTGACCCCGCGCGCGGAGGCGATGTTCCACGCCGCCGAGGCGCGCGGACACGCCCTGCTGGGGGACGCGCGCGCGGCCCAGCTCTCGTCGGGGCGCGCGGTGGGCGCGCTGGAGCGCGCCGCGCCGGACACCGGGGACGACCCGGCCTGGATCGCGCACTTCGACGAGGCGTATCTCGCCGACGAGTTGGCGCACTGCCACCGTGACCTGGGACAGGCGGAGGCGGCGGCGCGCCAGGCCGAGCAGGCGCTGGCGGGGCATCCGCTCTCGCGGACCAGGCGCCGGGCCATCGGCTATGTGCTGCTCGCCACGGCACAGGTGCAGCAGCGCGAGGTCGAACAGGCCTGTGCCACCGGCCTGAAGGCGGTGGAGCTGCTGGAGCGGCTGCGGTCCAACCGGGGCGCCGAGTATCTGGAGGACTTCCAGCAGCGCCTGGACCCGTACCGGGACGAGCCGGTGGTACGGGAGTTCGGGGCGCGACTGGAGGTGCAGATGGCGGCGTGAGCGGGGGAGTGCCGGGCGCGCGGGGGAGATACGGCGCCGCAGGATGCCGTACAACAGCGCGCCCGGCCCCGGATCCGTTACCGCGGTGGGGAGGAGGGCGGCCGAGCCCTGTGCTGCGTGGCACCGGGCTCGGGGGACCCGGTAGCGTGAGCCGACGATTCCGCAAGTCCCCCATTCGTAGGAGTCCCGGTGACGCAGAGTGGACAGGGCGAGGAGCCCTCGGCGCGGCCCGCGCGCGAAGGCATCGTGCTGCCTTCCGACGGTGGGCAGCCCCTGCTGCCGGGCACGACCGGCGGACCGGGCGGCCGTCCGCCCGCGCAGCCGGCCGGACCGGGCCCGGCCCAGCCGCCCGCCGGCGGACAGTCCTGGGGGCAGCCCTGGGGCCCGGAGGGGGAGCAGCGGCCGCAGTCCGGGCAGGACTGGCAGGCGCCGCCCACCCAGACGTGGGGGACCGCGCCGTCGTATCCGCAGGCGCCGTCGGGCCAGTGGGACGCCCACGGCGGGCCCGGCGGGCACCCGGGCGCGGGCCCGCTGCCGCCGGAGGGCGCACCGGCCCCCGGGCACGGCACCCACGGCGGCGCCCCGCAGCCGCCGTACCAGCAGCACCAGGGGTACCAGCAGGGCCACGGCCAGGGACAGGCCCCCCAGCAGCACCAGGGATTCCAGCAGCACCAGCAGCACCAGGCGCCCCCGCAGCATCCGCACCAGCACCAGCACCAGGCGGCGCCCCTGCCTCCGGCCGCCGGGCCGGGCCCGTACGGCACGTCGGCGGGTGTCCCGCTGCCGCCGCCCGCCGACGAGGGGGCCACCCAGTTCCTGCCCCCGGTCGCCGCCGGGTCGGCGGACGAGGGCGCCACGCAGTTCCTGCCGCCCGTGCCCGCCGCGCCGGTGGACGAGGGCGCGACGCAGTACATACCCCCGGTGCCGTCGGGCGGCCTGCCGCCCGCCGTGCCCGGTGCCGGGCCGGACGCCGAGGCCACGCAGTACATCGCGCCGGTGCCCGGCGGGCCGGGCGGGGCCCCGGCTCCGCCGTTCGGCGCGGGCCCCGGTGCGGGCGGCGGGCGGCAGACGCCCGCCGAGTTCGACAACCTGTTCCGCGACGGTTCGGGCGGCACCGCCCCGGGCACGCAGCAGCTTCCGCACCTCCAGCCGCGCGACGGCCGGTCCGGACCGGGCCTGCGTCCCGGCGGGGCGCCCGTCAACCTGGGCCAGCCTCCCGCGCAGACCTTCCAGCCGGGGCCGGGCGGCCCGGCCGGCCCGCCGTACGCGGGCGGCCCGGACGGCCAGGACGGCGGCGGGCGGCGGCCCCGCTCGCGGATGCCGCTGATCGCGGCGGTCGGCGTCGGCATCGTCGCCCTCGGCGTGGGCGCCGGCGCGCTGCTGAGCGGGGGCGGCGGCAGCGACGACAAGACCGACAAGGCCGCGAACGTCTCCTCGGCGGCCCCGGCCACCGGCGGTGCCTCTTCGGCCCCGGCCGCTCCCGACCCCGCCCGCGAGCAGGCGGTCGCGCTGGACAAGCTGCTGGCCGACAGCGGCGGCAGCCGGGCCTCCGTGATCAAGGCGGTGGACGACGTCAAGAAGTGCGACGACCTCAGCGGGGCGGCCGCCGATCTGCGCAGCGCCGCCAAGCAGCGCGCCGCGCTGGTGACCAGGCTCGGCGCGCTGCCGGTGGACAAGCTGCCCCAGCACGCGGAGCTGACCGCCGCGCTCACCAGCGCCTGGAAGGCGTCCCAGTCGGCCGACCAGCACTACGCGGCCTGGGCCGACCAGGCGCGCGGCAAGAAGGGCTGCGACAAGGGCCACGCCCGCAACACCAGCCACACGCAGGCCGCCAACCACCAGAGCGGTGTCGCCAGCGTCCAGAAGGCCAAGGCGGCCAAGCTGTGGAACGCCATCGCCAGGAAGTACGGCCTCACCGAGCGCCAGCCGACCCAGCTCTGACCCGTTCGCCGTTCCCCGGCCCCCGTTCCCCGGCCCCGTTCTCCGTTCCTCGCGGCCGGGCGCGGGCGGGTCAGTCCGGGTCCGTCTCCTGGAGCGGCCCGGTGACGTCGACGAAGCCCTTCGTGGCCGACACCAGCCGCCCCGCGCGCACGGCCTGGAGGGTCACGTCGGCGTTGGCCAGGCGGGCGAAGCCGGCCGGGGCGAAGGGGCCGGACAGGGGCCAGCGCAGCCGCGGGGTCAGCCCGCCCGTGTCGACGGCCAGACCGGAGTCGAGGGCGCGCCGGACGGTCCCGGCGTTCACCGGCCCGGAGCCGATCTTCTCCAGGACGGCCCGGAGCACCGTGTAGGCGATCCACGTCGTCTGCACCCCGGCGTCCGCCGGGTCGACGCGGTTGTCGCCGAACGCCTGCTCGTCGATCACCTTCTTCATGGCGTTCCAGCGCGGATCGTCCGCCACCGGGTACCAGCCCGTGACGGACGCCCCCTCGTACGGGCCCGCCGGGCCCCCGCTGGCGTCGATGACGGTCTGGTCCACGTTGCCGAGCACGGCGGCGGTGCGTACCGCCGGGTAGTGGGCGCGGGCGCGGCGGAAGGAGTCCATGAAGATGTTGGTGCGCTCGCCCAGGGCCGGGATCACACAGCCCTTCTTCCCCGGCCCGGAGGTCGCCTGCGCCAGCGCCCTGTCGGCCTCGCCCGCGTACTCGGTGGCGTCCTCGGCGGCCGGCTGGTCGTGGGCGGCGCGGTGGCCGCCGGCCTTCAGACCGGCGTCGAGCAGTCCGGGCAGCTCGTCGCCCGCGATGCTGTCGGGCCGCACCAGGGCGACCGGACCGCAGTTCTTGGCCAGTTCCCGGCCGAGGCCGACCAGCAGCGCGGGCTGGCCGCCGTTGACCGGGTAGGACAGGGCGCGGGTGAACTCGGCGGTGGTGAGGCCGTAGCCGCCGATGTAGGGGATGCCGGCGCTCTCCAGCGGCGGGAAGAAGGAGTCGCTGTACTGGCTGTACGAGCCGACGACGGCGGCCACGTCCTCCTTGACGGCGAGCCGGGCGCACTTGGCCGCGGCCACGCTGTCGTTGCTGTCGTTGCAGGTGAGGACCTTGAGCTTGTGCCCGGCGATGCCGCCGGCGTCGTTGACCCAGCGGGCGTAGGCGCGCGCCATGGCGGGCATGCCGGGCTTGTTGGTCGCCGCGGTGCTGTCCGGGGCCCAGGTCATCACGGTGACGGTGTCGTTCCCCGATCCCCCCGTGGTGCCGGGGACGACACCGCAGCCGGCGGACAGCGAGACGGCCGCCGCCAGCGCGCCCGCGGTCCGGAGGGTTCTCCTCCGTCCGGCGGGCCGCGCGGCGGTGCGGAGTGCGGTGTGCCTGTCTCGCCTGCCGGTCATGCTTCCGCACGATTCCGGCACATCCCTAACCCCGGAGTGATCCATGGCCGACAATGGGTGACGCACAGGTGAATTACGGGGGCCGGTGGGGACACCGGGAAGGAGAACGTACGATCGATGACCGTGCAAGGTTCGGAGAACTCTTCCCGTCGTGGCCGTCGCTCCTCCACCATGGGCGGCATGCCACTCAACGACATGCCGTGGTGGCGCTGGCGCTGCAATGTGCGTTCCGCGCTGCACATGCTCTCCGACCCGGTGTTCCAGCGGGACGTCTGGCTCGCGGGCGTCGAAGGGTACGGCGACGTCACCGACGCCGTCTACCGCCTGGTCGAGGACACCTGGCTGGACAGCTGGTCCGCCGAGAAGTACGTCGGCACGATCTTCCGCGACTCGCAGGAGGCGGCCCTCGTCGACACGGCCGTGCTGCGGGTGCTGCGGATCATGCACCAGGTGGGGCCGGACGCTCCGGTCTCCGCCTATCTCGACCACCACGGCTGGCCGGAGGCGGTGCGGGCGGCGCACGACGCGCATCTGCGCCTCGCGGCCAGCGACGGCGACGACCCGGCCGCGCCGCCGCGCAGCCTGGAGACCCTGCGCCTCATGACGCGCGCCGCGTAGCCGTCCCGGCCCGCGGGACGGCGGCCCGCGCAGGGCGGACCGTGTGGGACCCTGTTCCGCATGACTGAGCAGTCCCCCCGTTCCGCGACGGCCCCGGCCGAGGCCGGCCAGGCCGACCAGTACGTCCTGACCCTCTCCTGTCCGGACAAGCAGGGCATCGTGCACGCCGTGTCGAGCTATCTCTTCATGACCGGCTGCAACATCGTGGACAGCCAGCAGTTCGGCGACCAGGACACGGGACTGTTCTTCATGCGGGTCCACTTCTCCGCCGAGCCGCCGGTGACCGTGGACAAGCTGCGGGCCAGCTTCGCGGCGGTCGGCGACTCCTTCGGCATGGACTGGCAGCTCCACCGGGCCGAGGACAGGATGCGGATCGTCCTGATGGTCAGCAGGTTCGGGCACTGCCTGAACGACCTGCTGTTCCGCGCCCGGATCGGCGCGCTGCCGGTGGAGATCGCGGCGGTGGTCTCCAACCATACGGACTTCGCCGAGCTGGTGGGCTCGTACAACATCCCGTTCCATCACATCCCGGTGACCCGGGACACCAAGGCCGAGGCCGAGGCGCGGCTGCTGGAACTGGTCCGCGAGCAGGACGTGGAGCTGGTCGTCCTCGCCCGCTACATGCAGGTCCTCTCCGACGACCTGTGCAAGCAGCTCAGCGGCCGGATCATCAACATCCACCACTCCTTCCTGCCGAGCTTCAAGGGCGCCAAGCCGTACCACCAGGCGCACGCCCGGGGCGTGAAGCTGATCGGCGCGACCGCGCACTACGTCACCGCCGACCTCGACGAGGGCCCGATCATCGAGCAGGAGGTCGAGCGGGTCGGCCACGGCGTCACCCCCGACCAGCTCGTCGCCATCGGCCGCGACGTGGAGTGCCAGGCGCTGGCGCGCGCGGTGAAGTGGCACGCCGAGCACCGCATCCTGCTCAACGGCCGGCGCACGGTGGTCTTCGCGTAGGACGGATGCGCCGCGCGGACGCCGTGCGGGAGCCCCCGCACGGCTCGGCCCGGTGTCTCACATCCGGCTCAGCGCGGCCGCCGCGCACAGGACGTCGCTGACCGCGTCCGGGTCGCCGTCCTGTCCGGCCGCCGCCTCGCGCGGGGTGACGTGGCCTGCCGCCAGTCGGCAGAACTCCACTCCGTCCAGCGCCACATGGGCCACCTGGTGCTCCGCCGAGCCCACCGCGCCCGGCGCGTCCAGCGGGACCAGCCACTCGCCGCCGCCCAGGCCCTCGATCTCCAGCCGGACGCTGCGCGCGGGGGTGCCCACCGCCACCAGGTGCCGCCCGGTCCGCGCGGGCGCGGCGAGCCCGGCCCGGCGCCGGGTGGCCAGCGCGCCCGGCAGCATCCGGGCGGCCAGGTCGATCATCTCGTGCAGATGGCGCGGGGCGGGCGGGTCGTAGGGGTAGTCCACGGCCTGTGCGATGTCCTCCGCGTGCACCCAGCACTCGAACGCCCGGTCGACCATCGCGTCCCGCAGCGGCAGGGTGAAGTCACCGTACGGAACCGCGTGCGGAACCGCGTACGGATCACCGGGCGGACCACCGGACCGGCCGCCCGGCCCACCGCCCGGCCCACCGCCCGCACCAGCCGCCCCGGCAGCACAGCCCGCACCGCTCGCACCGCCCGCACCGCTCACGGGGCTCCCCGCCGGGCCGTCGTCCGTACCCGTGAGGGACGCGGTCCGGACGAGCGCGTGGGTCTGCTCCCGCCAGGGCCCGCGGACCGCGCGGGTCGGCGGGTAGGGCCGCGACCGCCAGTACGCCTCGGTGCGCGCGGCCGGAGCCGGTCCGCGCGCGGGCAGGCCGCCGAGCGGGTCGTCGAGGCCGAGCGCCACCGCCACCAGCCCGTCGACGCTCATCAGATGCGCGATGACCCCGGCGACCGTGCTCCGCCGGCCCACCGCCTGCCCGTCCTCGAACCACCGCAGCCGCACCGGCGCGTGCCACTCGGCGTTCCCGAAGTCCTGGAGCAGCGCGTCCAGGCGGGCCGTCTCCGCGTCGTAGGGCGCCGCCCAGCCGGGCACCGGGACGCTCGGGGGCCGCCGCTCGAGACAGGCGTCCAGGACCCGGGCCCGCAGACCCGGATCCAGGTCCAGGCTGTCGGGCCGGTGCAGCAGGCCGACCGCCCCGCGCAGCCGCAGCGCCTCGTCCGCGCAGTTGCCGCAGCCGCCCAGGTGCTCCTCGACGGCCGCCGTCTCCTGCGGCGTGCAGGCGGCCAGGGCCCAGGCGCCGAGCAGGGACTTCAGGACGTGGTGCTCCGGCACGGTCGGATCCTTCGTTCGTACCGCCTCCGGTGCCGGGGCGGCCGGCGGTCCGCCGCTCCCGGGCGCGCGGCCGCCGCCGGCGGCACGGCCGGCGTTCATGCCGCGCCCCCGCGGCCGGGCGGGGCGCCGGGGCCGCCGGCGTCGTGGGCGGCGGCGAGCAGATGCAGTCCGAGGCGCAGGCGCCGCCGGGTCTCGTCCGCGGAGACACCGAGGTCGGCGGCGGCCCGGTGGTAGTCGCGGCGCTGGAAGTAGGCCAGGTCGAGGGCGGCGCGCAGCGGGGCGGGCAGGGAGTGGACGATGTGGTCGGCGCGGGCGGCGACGGAGGCGCGGCGCACCCGGTGCTCCAGGTTCTCGGGCGAGCCGGTGCCGTCGGCGGCGGCGGGGGCGGCGCCGGTGGTGCGCAGCCGTTCCACGGCGAGCCGGTGCGCCAGCGCGGCCAGCCAGGAGCG
The DNA here is from genome assembly GCF_001654495.1 of Streptomyces sp. SAT1. GTDB lineage: Bacteria > Actinomycetota > Actinomycetes > Streptomycetales > Streptomycetaceae > Streptomyces > Streptomyces andamanensis. The sequence goes on along the minus strand of NZ_CP015849.1, from coordinate 3,116,917 downwards.
CAGCGGGCCCTCGGCCGGTTCGTAGGCGCCGGGGTGCTGCCAGACGTGCAGGAAGACCTCGCGGGTGATGGTGTCGGCCGCCTGTTCGTCGCCGAGTACGCCGAGTACGCGGTGCGCGAGCCCGTGCACGAGCGGGGCGAACCGGTCGTACAGCTCGCCGAGCGCCGCCGCCTCGCCGCGGGCCAGCCGCCGCCGCATCTCGCGGTCCCAGCGGGGCGGTGCGTCCTTCTTCGCCATGCGGCCCCCTTCGCGCCCGGCCGTCCCGGGGCGCTGCCCCGGGGAGGTGACCGGTCCAGCGTGTCTGCCTGGTCTCCTCGAATGTAGTCGGCACATTCGCCCGCGCACGCCCCTTTATGCCGTTGTGCGCCCCCTGGAGAGCCCCAGGTGGTAGGGGGGCGTGTTAAGCGTCGGCTACCCCCTCTCTTCCAGATCATCTGCGATCGGGTCTGATGGAAAAGATCCCGAATGTGACTGAAACAAGTCCTCTGGGGCACCATGGTCGTTTGCTGTGCGGCGTTTGGGGGAACGGCCGCTGGGCAGCCGCGCGGAATGAAGCGTAGGAACTGCTTCCGTTTCCGGGCGGTTCCGGGCGGTTCCGGGGAAGATCCGGCGAGCGGAGGGCAGGCCGTGGCGTTGAACGTGACCGGCGACGGACAGGGCGGATGGAGCGTCCTGCGGGTCGCGGGCGAACTGGACCTGGTGACCTCGCCGTTGCTGCGCCAGCGCGTCCACGACGTGGTGGCCGAGGGGCGGCACGACCTGGTGCTGGACCTCTCGGAGGTCTTCTTCTGCGACTCCAGCGGGGTCGGCGTGCTCATCGCCGCCCGCCGTCTGATCCGCTCCTGCCAGGGCCGGCTGCGGCTGATCCTGCCCGCCGGGGGCGCCGTCGACGGGTCCCACGTCAACCGCGTGCTCGGCGCCCTCGGCGTGCGCCGCCTCTTCGACGTCTATCCCGACCTGGCGGCGGCCGTCGACGAGGAATCCCTGTCCGCCTGAGCGAGCCCCCTCCGGCTTCCCGCGCTTCCCACGACCCGTCCCGCACGCTCCACGCGCTCCCCGCGCTCCCCCCGCGCTGTTCGTGCCCTCCGTGCTCCGGTCGTGTCCGGGATTCACCCGGTCCTGGCACAGCCACGGCGTTCCGGCCCCTGGGGGCCACCCGCGTCGTACGCTCCGAGCCGACGCAGACCCCCACATGTGAGGCGGCCAGAGAAGACATGGTCAGCAGCGAGTACGAGCGCAGGATCGCGGCCCGGTTCGCCACCTTCGACCAGGACGGCAACGGCTACATCGCCCGCGAGGACTTCGGCGTGGCGGCCAGGGCGCTGCTCGCCGAGTTCCGCACCCCCGCGCGCTCCGACAAGGGCCAGGCCCTGTACGCCGGGGCGGAGGCCTTCTGGCAGGGCATGGCCGGGATCGCCGACCGCGACGGCGACCAGCGCATCACCCGGGAGGAGTTCGTGACCGGCGCCGTCAAACGGCTGCGCGACACTCCCGACCGGTTCGCCGAGATCGCCCGGCCCTTCCTGCACGCGGCCCTGGCCGTCGCGGACGGTGACGGAGACGGCGCCGCGACCGTCGCGGACACGGTACGGGTGCTCAGGGTGCTGGGAGTGCCCGAGGAGATCGCGCGGGCGACCGCCGACGCGCTCGACGCGGACGCGGACGGCCGGGTGGGCGAGGACGAGATCGTGCCTGCCTTCGCCCGCTACTTCACCGTTCCCGAGTAGGCGCCGCCGTGCTGTGCCGTCCGGCTGTGCCGCTGCCCGCTCCGTCCGGCGCCCCGCCCTCCCCGCCCCCCGGCCCACTCACCCTTCCGCTGCCCCCCTCACCACTGCCCGGCCCGCCGTCCGCCCCGCTGTCCCGTCCGCCGTCCCGCCCGTTGGTCCGAACAGCCGGGCGGTGGTGTGCGCGTGTGCGAGAGACGGGCGCAACACGCCCGGACGAGCGAGCAGTTCGGATGACCTGCCGGGGCCCGGCCGGGGCCCGTACGGCGGCGCGGCACGCTCCGGCGGCGCGGTGCGCCGGGAACGTACGCCCGGCGGGACACGGCCCGCCCGGCGGTGCGCCGCCGCCGGTCCGGCGGGTCCCCGCGCGGGTCGCGCGCGCGGCCGTGAGCCCGCGTCCGCGCACCGTCCCCGACCGCCTCCCCGCGCCCGAGCGCACTCCCCTCACCAGGCAGTCCACGCGTCCGCCCGCCCCGGCGGCCGGGTGGCGCGAGGGATCCGCCGCCGTTTCGATGTCACGGAGAGTGATCGATGACCGGCCGGAGCGGACCGGCCGTCACGGCACGGCGTACGGACCGCCGGACCGCGGTGAGGGGCCGTCCGGCGCCCGCCTCTTCCGGAACGCGGCACATAATGATCACGGAGAGTCGCGGCCGGATGGGGCCGCCGACCTGACTCGTCACGTCCCGGAGTCGCCGTCCGGCTCGGGTACCTTGTGTGAGATGCGAGTGGTTCCGAGGGCCGGGTGTACCGGTGTTGCCCGAGCGGCGGCCCCGGATCCGGCGGTGCGCGCCGCTGTTCGCGAGGTCGGGCGGCCTGTGTCGCCCATGGGTTCGATTCCCGGTGACGGGCGTCGCACAGTATGCCGCACGGGTACTCCTTCGCGCGGGAATATGCCCGAAGCGCTTGTTGCGGTGACGGTACGTCAACCATGCTGTCTGGCAAGGGAGTCACAGTCCGTGACCCTTGCTCTGGCCGTTGTTCTGGCCATGCAGAGAATGGCTGTGCTCGCGGCCCCCGCACAGTGCGGGGTCGCGGGTCCGCCGGTTCGGATGGTGTGAGCGGTGCAGGTGCTTCAAGTGCAGCTGGAGATCCGGCCCGACCCCGCGGAAGTGGGGCGAGCCCGCAGGTGGGCCCGGTCGCGTCTCGCCGGGTCGGGGATAGCGGCCGACGAGCCGCTCGCCGAGACGCTGGTCCTGCTCGTCTCCGAGCTGGTCACCAACGCGGTGGTGCACACCGGCTGTCCGGCCGTGCTGCGCCTCTCCCTGCCCGGTACGGCGGCCGAGACGGCGACCGTGCGTCTTGAGGTGACCGACGCCAGTACGTGCGCGCCCGTGCCGCGCTGCGCGGGCGACGAGGCCACGGGCGGCCGCGGCCTCGCCCTGGTCGACGGCCTGGCCGACCGCTGGGGCTGGAGCGCGGAGGGCGCCGGCAAGCGCATCTGGTGCGAACTGGACCGCTGTCCGCCGCCGGTGGCGTCCGTCACGGCGCGCCCCGCGGGCTGCGGCGGCCAGGCCCCCCTGTGCGACGGCACCGGACTCGACGCGGCGGCCTGGCAGGCTCCGGCCTACCGGGCGGCCACCGGGTCGAACGGCGCGGACCACGAGGGCGCGGCGCACGGGGCGTTGAGGTACCAGGCGGTGTAGGCGGTCCGGAGGGACCCGCGAGCGGTGCGGACGGGGTGGTGTGCGCCGGGGGTGCTTCTGTGCGCGCCCGTTGTGATACCGGCATAACGGGCGAATCTCCGAGCAGCCATTGACGGTCCGTGTCCGTTTGATCACGCTTGTGGCAGCGATTCGCCGTGAGGGGACGTCGAGGGAGCCCGGGGGTCGGAGCCCTCGACGCATGTGAGTCGTGAGGTCGGCGTCGACCGGTCCCTTCAGGGGTGAGGGGGGTGGGACCGGTGCGCCGGAGCCGGGCGGCGGTGCGCGGTGCCGTGCTCGGGGCGGGCATGGGCGTACCGCCGTCCGGACGTCGAGGTCCCCGGGGCCGGGGCCGTCCACAGCCTGTGGACGGACGGGCCCGTTCCGGGCGCGCCCTCAGCGCGCGGCGGTCGACGACACGGCGGCCCGCGCGGTGCGCTCCACCAGCGAAACACCCTCGCTCATCGAGGCGTTGCCGTCGGACAGCACCGCCACCAGATAGGGGCGCCCGTCCACGGTGACCCGCCCGACGCTGTTCACGTCCCAGAGGCCGGAGGTGCTGCGCTGGAGCCATCCGTTCTTCAGTGCCGCCCCCGCGGGCGACCCGGCCGCCGAGACACCCCAGTCCTGGTCGTCGGCGATCCCGTTCATCAGGGTGCGGACATAGGAGCGGGAGGCCGCGTTCAGCGCACCGCCGCCCGCTGTGCCGCCGCTTACCGTGCCGCCGCCCGCCGTGCCGCCGCTCTCCGGGGCGAACACCGCGCGCAGCAGCCGTATCTGGTCGCTCGCCGTCGTCCGGGTCAGACCCCAGCGGGGGCCGGAACCGCCCCGGGTCTCGGTCAGGCCCAGCCGCCGGTTCGCCGCTTCGAGCCCCGGCGCCTCGCCGATCTGCCGCCACAGGGCGTTCGCCGAGGCGTTGTCGCTGCGCCGGATCATGGGCTCCGCGTAGGCGCGTTCCCGCGCGGTGAGGGTCCGTCCGGCGTCCTGCGCCCGCAGCAGCGCCGCCGCGAGGATGTCGACCTTGATGATGCTGGCCGTGTCGTACGCGGTGTCGTCGCCGTACACCGCGGGCCGCTGCCGCGAACCGTCCAGCGGCAGCACCGCCGCCGTCACCCGGGCCGTGCCCGCCCGCGGTTCCTGCGGCTGCGACTGCGCCCGGGTCTCGGGCCGGGCCTGGGCCGGTGCGGCGACGGCCAGCGCGCCCGCGGGCAGCAGCACCGCGGCCAGGGCGAGCAGGGCTCCGGTCTTCGGGCGGCGCTGCCGGGAGCGCGAAGGGTTCGGCATGGGGCGAAACATAAACAGAACGCCCGGCGGCGGGCGGTGACGCCCGTCACCCTCGTCCCTGTTTCGACCGGATTGTGAGAAGGGCCATAGGTCCGGCGGGGGCAGGGCGGCGGGAGGGGCCGGTGTGGCTGATGGGGCCGGAGGGGCTGGTGGGGCCGGTGTGGCTGGTGGGGCGTGCGGTCAGGCGGAGGCCACGGGCGCGCTGCCCGTGATCCGGAAGGTGCGCCGGTAGGCGGTCGGCGTCACGCCGAGGGCCGCCTGGAGGTGCTGCCGCATCGACTGGGCCGTGCCGAACCCCGACTCCTGGGCCACCTGGTCCACCGACAGGTCCGTGGACTCCAGCAGGTGCCGGGCCCGTTCGATCCGCTGCCGGGTGAGCCACTGCCCGGGGCTGACCCCGGTCTCCTCGCGGAAGCGGCGGGTGAAGGTCCGTACCGACATGGCCTCCTGCTCGGCCATGTCGCGCAACTGGATCGGCTCGTGCAGCCGCCCCAGCGCCCACGCGCGGGCGGTGGTCGTGCCGGACGCCGGCGCGTCCGGCACCGGCCGGTGGATGTACTGCGCCTGCCCGCCGTCGCGGTGCGGTGGTACGACGGTGCGCCGGGCCACGTCGTTGGCGACCGCGGTGCCGTGGTCGCGGCGCACCATGTGCAGGCACAGGTCGATCCCGGCCGCGACCCCCGCCGAGGTCAGCACGTCACCGTCGTCGATGAACAGCACGTCCGCGTCGACGTCGACGCGCGGGAAGAGCCGCTGGAAGCGCTCGGCGTCGGCCCAGTGGGTGGTCGCGGGGCGGCCGTCCAGATAACCGGCGGCGGCCAGCACGTACACACCGGTGCAGATGGAGGCGAGCCGGGTGCCGGGCCGGATCCGGGCCAGCGCGGCGGCCAGCTCCCCGGTCAGCCTGCCCTCCTCGTACAGCGGCCCCCTCTCGTACGAGGCCGGGACGACCACGGTGTCGGCGCCGGCCAGGGCCTCCGGGCCGTGTTCGACGACGATCGAGAAGTCGGCGTCCGTCCGCACCGGCCCCGGGGCCCGGACCGAGCAGGTGACCACCTCGTACAACGGGCGCCCCGCGGCGTCCGAGGGGCGGCCGAAGATCCGGTGCGGGATGCCCAGCTCGAAGGGGAGCAGCCCGTCCAGCGCGAGCACGACGACGCGGTGCGGGCGGTACGTGCCCGGGTGCCCTCCCCGGCCCCCCGAGCCCCCCGGCTTCCCCGGCTTCCCCGGGTCCGTCGGCTCCCCCGGGCCGTTCCTGTCCATGACGGAGTCCATGGCCCGATTCTAACGAATGCTGTCCTTCGGGCCACTCGTTGCGCGGACGCGTACGCCCGAAGCTGGGTGACGTGACCCAGACAACGCACCCCGCGTCCGGCACCTCCGGGGCCGGTACCGAGGAACCGCAGCCGCCCCGCCGCCGGGCCCGCGTGCACCGCGCGTGGTTCGTCGCCGCCGTCACCTTCGGCACCATCATCGGAGCGGCGGCGTTCCGGTCCCTGCCCGGACTGCTCTTCGACCCGCTGCACGACGAGTTCGGCTGGTCGCGCGGCACGATCGGCGTCGCCGTCTCGCTCAACCTGGCGCTGTACGGGCTCACCGCGCCGTTCGCCGCCGCGCTGATGGACCGTTTCGGCATCCGCCGGGTGGTCGCCTTCGCGCTGGTCGTGATCGCCGTCGGCTCGGTCCTGACCGTGTGGATGACCGCGCCCTGGCAGCTGTGGCTGTGCTGGGGCCTGCTGGTGGGCCTCGGTTCCGGTTCGATGGCGCTGGCCTTCGCCGCGACCGTCACCAACCGCTGGTTCACCGAGCGGCGCGGCCTGGTCAGCGGCATCCTCACCGCGGCCTCCGCGTCCGGCCAGCTGATCTTCTTGCCCATCCTGTCCTGGACGGTCCAGTCGCACGGCTGGCGCCCGGCGGCCGTCACGGTCGGCCTCGCGGCCCTCGCCGTCGTCCCCTTCGTCTGGCTGCTGCTCCGCGACCACCCGGCCGACGTGGGCGTACGGCCCTACGGCGCGACCGAGTTCGTCCCCAAGCCGCCGCCCGTGCCGGGGGCCGCCCGGCGCACGCTCGCCGTGCTGTTCTCGGCGGTGCGCACCGGCCCGTTCTGGCTGCTGGCCGGCACCTTCGCGATCTGCGGCGCCTCCACCAACGGCCTGATCCAGACCCACTTCGTGCCCGCCGCCCACGACCACGGCATGCCCGTCACCACGGCGGCCTCGCTGCTCGCGGTCATCGGGGTGTTCGACGTGGCCGGGACCATCGCCTCCGGCTGGTTCACCGACCGCTTCGAGCCGCGCCGGCTGCTCGCGGTCTACTACGCCCTGCGCGGCGTCTCCCTGCTCTTCCTGCCGATGCTGCTCGCGCCGGGCGTGCACCCGCCCATGGTCTTCTTCATCGTCTTCTACGGCCTGGACTGGGTCGCCACCGTGCCGCCCACGCTCGCCCTGTGCCGGGAGCACTACGGCGAGGACAGCGCGATCGTCTTCGGCTGGGTGCTCGCCTCGCACCAGGTCGGCGCGGCACTCGTCGCCTACCTCGGCGGAGTGGCCCGCGACGTCTTCGGCTCCTACGACGTCGTCTGGTACGCCTCCGGGGCGCTGTGCGCGGCGGCGGCGCTGATGGCCCTGGTGATCCGGCGCCGGCCGGCCGCGCTCGCGGGGGCGCTCGCCTAGGACGTACCGCCCCGGCGCCCGCCCCCGCCCCCGCGCCCGCTCAGGAGCGGGCGCGGGAACGAGCCTGGGAACGAGCCTGGTAACGGGCCACCGCGCGGGCGATCTTCCGGGCGTCCAGGGCCAGTTCGCGGAGCATGCCGCTGATGGGGTTGGTGAAGCCGGTGAAGTACAGGCCGGGGGCCCCGGCCGGGGCGCGCGCCCCGCTCACCACCGGCCGACCGCGCTCGTCCAGCACGCCGAGGTGCCCGACCAGGGGCTCAAGGCCGCGGGAGTAGCCGGTGGCGGCGATGACCGCGTCCGGCCGGATCCGCTCACCGTCGGCGAGGACGACCTCGCCGTCCTCGAAGCCGTCGACGGCGGCCGTGATCTCGACCCGGCCGGTGCGCACGGCCTCGATCAGACCGACGTCCTGGACCGGGATCGCCCCCTGCCCGACCCGCGTGTACAGGCCGGTGTCCGGGCGGGGCAGGCCGTGCGCGGACAGGTCGGGCACGCTCAGCCGGCCGAGCGGTCCGGCGAGCCGGTCGACGAGCGCGACGGGCAGCCGCCGGCACAGCACGCCGGTGTACTGCGCGGGCCACCCGGCGGTCGAGCGGCGCAGCAGGTGCGGGACGGTGCGCACGGCCAGCCGCACCCGCGCGGCGCCGCCCTCCACCAGGTCGACGGCGATCTCGGCGCCGGTGTTGCCGATGCCGACGACGAGCACGTCCCGGCCGGCGTACGGGCCGGGCGAGCGGTAGGCCGAGGCGTGCAACAGCTCGCCGGTGTACGCGGCGCGGCCGGGCCAGTCGGGCAGGCGGGGCGTGTGGTTGTAGCCGGTGGCGACGACCACGGCGGTGCCCGTCAGCTCCCGGCCGCCGGTGGCGCGCAGCAGCCAGCCGGTGCCGTCGGCGGTGCGCTCCACGCGGGAGACCTCGACCCCGGTCACGATCTCCAGCTCGTGGTGCTCGGCGTACTTCTCCAGGTACCGCACCACGTCGTCGCGCGCCACCCAGCGGCCGAACCGGCGCGGGATCGGCAGTCCGGGCAGCGCGGAGAGCCGGCGGGTGGTGTGCAGGCGCAGCCGGTCGTAGTGCCCCCGCCAGGAGGCTCCGACCCGGTCGGACCGCTCCAGCACGACGGCGCGCACGCCCCGCGCGCGCAGCGCGTACGCGGCGGCCAGGCCGCCCGGACCGCCCCCGATGACGTAGACGGGCCGGTCGGTCTGCCAGGGTGCGGGCACGGGCGGGGGAGCGGGGGCGGCAGCGGTGGACGGGGAGTCGGCCATGAGCGCGAGCGTAATCACGCACCCGGTTGATGGGTCTCGGTCAAGACCGGAATTGGTTGCGGATTGATCACGTGCGCCTTGATCATGTGCGACCGCGTGCGGGGCCGGAGCGCCCTACCCCGCGACAACTCAGGTGTCGGACCCGGTGGATTCGGCCACAATGGCCGGATGGCCGAGATATCTGAGAAGTCCCTCGTCGACCCCGCTCCCGTGCTGGGCGGCCACGGCCTGCGGCTGCGGCTGTGGGACCTGGAGTCCGAGGCCGATCTGGCGGCGTGGCTGCGCGGGCGGACGGACCCGGAGTTCCTGCGCTGGAACACCCCGCTGGTCAGGGAACAAGGCCCGGCCGACGCGCGGGAGTCGCTCGCCTCCCACCTGGACAACGCCACGGGCGGCATGGGCATGCCCTTCTGCGTCACGGACGAGGCGACCGGCGCCACCCTGGGGCACGTCGGGATCAGCGTCCTCAGCCGCCCGATGCGGTCCGGCCGGGTCGGCTACTGGGTGCTGCCCGAGGCCCGGGGCCGCGGCGTCGCGACCCTCGCGCTGCGCCTCGCGGGACGCTGGGCCTTCGACGAGTTCGGCCTGCACCGCCTCGAACTGGACCACGCCGTCGGGCACGAGGCGTCCTGCCGCGTCGCCGAGCGCTGCGGCTACCCGTACGAGGGCACCGCGCGCGGCGCCATGTGGGAGGCGGGCCGCCACGACGCCTTCCGCGACTGCCACCTGCACGCCCGCCTCGCCACCGACCCCGAGCCCGAACTGCCCTGATCCGCCGCCTCGTTGCCGCGCCGGAAAAATCACAGGCGGCTCCGGGCGCGACGGCGGAGCATGAGGCATGACCCACGACGACTGGCACTTCACCCGTGACCCGGACGAATTCCTGCACCGCGCCGGGGACTTCCTGCGCTCGCGCCCCGCACAGCACACCGTGCACCTGACCGTGACGGAGACCCTGCGCGCCCGCGGGTCCGGGGTGTACGGCGCGAGCGACCCCGAGTTCGGGGTGCTGGCGGGAGCGGACGGGCACGGCGCGCGGGCGGCGTTCCTGCGTACGCCGCCGCATCCGCTGGTGCTCACCGCGCTGACCGGGCAGGAGGCCGACGTACTGGCGGCGCGACTGGCCGGGCGGGAGCAGGCCGGGAGCGGCGGCCTCACCGGCGTGAACGCCGACGACGCCACGGCCGCCGCCTTCGCCGCGGCCTGGCAGCGGCACACCGGCGCCCGCACCGCCGTCCAGCGGCGGCTGCGGCTGTACCGGCTGGGCGAGCTGACCGCGCCGCGCCCCGCGCCGCCGGGCCGGGCGCGCTCCGCGGGCGCGGCGGACCGGGAGCTGCTGGCCCGCTGGTACGTGGAGTTCGGTATCGCCGTCGGCGAGGCGGCCGTCCGCGATCCGGCGGACTGGGCCGCCGACCGTGCCGAGCGCGGTGACGTGCTGTTCTGGGAGACCCCGGACGGGACGCCCGTCGCCATGGCCGGAAGTTCGCCGCCGGTCGCCGGCCAGGTCCGGGTCAACGCGGTCTACACACCCGCGCACCTGCGGGGCCGCGGCTACGCGGGCGCCGTCACCGCGGAGGTCAGCCGGGCCGCGGCGCGGACGGACGGCGTCCGCGAGGTGCTGCTCTTCACCGACCTCGCCAACCCGACCAGCAACGGCCTGTACCAGCGCATCGGCTACCGCCCGGTCTCCGACTTCGCGGTGCACGCCTTCACTGGCTGACGACCGGACGACGACCGGACGACGACCGGACGACGACCGAAAGGCGCCGGGCGGTGGCGGGACCGGTGCGAGCGCCGGGGGCCGGGCAGCGGCCTCACGGCCACAGCAGCTCCCGCACCCAGCCGCTCTCCTCCCGTCCTTCCCGTTCCTCCTGTTCCGCCCGCGCCCGGTAGCGCAGGCGGACATGGCGGCGCCGGGCGTCGCCCTGGAAGAACTCGACCTCGTCGGGGCGCAGCCGGTAGAGCGTCCAGGAGGGCGCGTCCGTGTCCGGTGCGGCCTCGGCGCGCTGCCAGGCCGCGGCCGAGGCCCGGTCCAGCTCGCCGAGGGAGCCGAGGAGTTCGCTCTGCGCCCCGGTGAGGGCGGCGGCCAGCGCCCCCGTCGAGCGGGCGTGCAGATCCGTCCGGGCCTCGTCACGGGGCGCGGCGGTGACCGGGCCGCGCACCCGGACCTGGCGGCCCAGCACGGGCCAGTAGAAGAGGAGCGCCGCATGCGGGCGGTCGGCCAGCTGGCGGCCCTTGCGGCTGCCCGCGTGGGTGGCGAAGGCCCAGCCCCGCGCGTCGGCGCCGTGCAGCATCACCACGCGTACGTCCGGGTCGCCCCCGGCGTCGGCCGTCGCCAGGGACATGGTGTGCGGCTCCCGCTCACCGGCCGCCACCGCCTGCGCGAACCACTCGGTGAACAGGTCCAGGGGGTCGGCGGGCGCCTCGCGCGGATCGAACCCGGGCAGCCGGGTGACCTCCGGGTCCCACACGCGCAGCGACCTCAGCAGGGCGTCGAGATCGGTGTCCATGCCCCGAGTATCGCCCGACCCCGACCCCGACCCCGACCCCGACCCCGACCCCGGCACCGACCCCGACCCCGGCACCGCCGGCCGGACCGGCCCCGGTTCCCCGGCGGCGCGGCGGAGCAGTAGGTTGGCCCACCGGCCGGGGGGGCCGGGACCCACCCGGGGGAGGGGCGCACCCATGGACGGCACCGGCACGGACACCGGCACCGGCACGGCAGGAGCGGCGCGGCGGCGCGGGACGCGGGCACGGGCGGCGGCCGTCGTCCTCGCGCTGCTGGCCGTGCTGCCGGGGGCGGCCGGCTGCGGCGCCGCGGCCGATCCGGCCGCGCTGTCCGCGCCGGACGTCTACTATCTGCGCCCCTACGGCGACAAGAAGGGCGTCGAGGACAAGGCGCCGCTGCCCGTCGAGGTCCAGCACCTGTACGCGGCCACCGGCGCCCACCGGCTGACCGTCGAGGTGGAGCGGGGTGCCGAGAAGACGGTGCGGCTGAGCGAGCACAACCCGGACTGCGCGGGCGACGCCACCCGCGTCGCCTGCGAGGTCACCGGCGGCTCCCTCAACCGCACGGGGAACGTGCGGTTCACACCGGTCGCCGCGCGCGGCAGCAGGGTGGGCGACTCGGGCTTCGTACGGTTCACGTACACGACCTCGGACGGCACACCGCTCACGGCGCGCACCGAGGTGGTCGTCGGTGAGCCCGTGCCCGAGGTGCGGACGCCCGGAGCGCTGCGGGACGTGCGGCCCGGCAGCGAGGTGGCCGGCGCGTTCGTCGTGCGCAACACCGGGGAACTGCCGGTCCGGGGCCTGGGCCTCGCGCTGTCCCTGGACGACTCGTGGTCCTTCGCGCAGCGGTACGCCAACTGCCGTTATCCGACGGCCGGCGGGCGCACCGCCGTGTGCCGGTTCCCCGGGCTGCGGATCGCGCCGGGGCAGACGGCCGTCGTACGGCCCGCCCTGCGCATGCGTGCCTCGCGGACGAAGATCTACGCGCGGTACGAGCAGCGGGTGTGGCCGCTGGACGTGGGTCCTGGCGAGTACAGCGCGTGGCTGTCCGGCGGCGACCGCGGCGAAGGGCCCGCCCTGACCGCCGACGTCCGGGCCACGGGGCGCGGCGGCACCGAAGGCGCGGGCGGCGACTTCGCGCAGGGCCGGGTCCAGGTTCCGGTGACCCTCGCGCTGGGCGCCGACTACGCGGTCTCGGACGTCACCCTGCACGGGGCGCCGGGCACCGAGCGCGAGCTGCGTCTGGTCGTCCGCAACGGCGGTCCCGGCGATCCGGGCGCCGCGGCGCGGATGGTGTTCACCCCGCCGCCGGGCGCGCGGGTGACCGCGCAGCCGATGGCGGAGATCGACGAGGACGCCTACGAGCCGCTGTGCGCCTACGTCGGCGCGTCCTACAGGTGCCCGGTGCGGTCGCTGGAGCCGGGCGCGTCCGACACCCTGGTGTTCACCCTGCGCCTGGGCGGCCCGGGAACGGGCACCGTGCGCGTCGAGGACAACGCGCCGGGCCGGCTGGACCCGCCCGGCGACCGGGAGCGCACCGGCCGCCGCGACCCCGACCCGGCCGACGACGAGGCCGTCGTCACGGTCGCCCCCTGAAGAGCGGGGACCGGACCGGCCGGCGCCCCGCAGAACGACAGGCGGCGGTCCACCCGGGTGAACCGCCGCCTGCCTGACAGGACTTGTGGCCTGGAGGTGCCGTGACAGCGCCGGGCCGGAGGGCCCGCTATCTCGTCGGCTTCCTGCCGGTGACGCCCAGGTACACCAACAGCGCGAGGTTCGGCTTCAGTTCGGCCTGCTTCACGCCCCAGGAGGTGAAGCCCTTCTGGTGCGAGGCGACACCGGCGAGCATCGTCACCAGCGAACCGGCGACGGCGGCCGGGTTCACGTCCTTGTCGACCTTGCCCTTGGACTGGAGTTCGGCGACCGAATCCGCGAGGGAGCCGTTCACCGCGTTCAGGATCTTCATACGGAGCTTGTAGAAGCGCTTGTCGCCCTCGGCCGCCCCGAGGTCGACCACGCGCAGGATCGCGTCGTTGCGGCGCCAGAAGTCCAGGAAGCCGTCGACGATCTCCTGGGCCGTCTGCCAGCCCGCCTTGCCGGTCCAGGACCTGCCTTCGAGCAGCCCGGCCAAATCGGCGCCCTCGGCGGCCATTTGCTCGGCGATCTCCAGGACGGCGCCCTCGACGTCCGGGAAGTACTGGTAGAAGGTGGCGGGCGAAGTGCCCGCCTTCCGGGCGACATCGATGACCTTGACGTCCCGGTAGGGGGAGGAGCTGAGCATCTCGCTGAGGCAGTCGAGCAGCTTCTGCCGGGTCGCCTGCCCACGCCGGCCGGCCACGCGGCCGTCGACGGTACGCACTTGTCCTGTCATGTCGTCAGCTTACCGAGGGGTGATGGGAGCGCGATTCGGCCGACTGCAAATGGGTCGCGAGGGCGCTGCGAGGCTGGTGTGCCTGGTCTGCGCGGTGCGGCAGTCCCGGCTACTTTGACGGCATGGCCGAAAACAGGGCATCCGCGTACACGGAGGGCGTCCCCTGCTGGGTGGACGCACAGCTCCCCGACACCGCCGCGGGGCGGCGCTTCTACGGTGAGCTTTTCGGGTGGACCTTCGAGGAGAAGGAGGCGTACGGCGGCTCCGTCGTGGCACTGCTGGAGGGGGAGCCCGTCGCGGCGCTCACCCCGAAGTCGGACGGCCGGATGCCCACCGTCTGGACGGTGTACTTCGCCGCCCCGGACCTCGGGGCGCTGGCCGGGCGGATCCGGGCGGGCGGCGGGCAGCTCCTCGGCGAGCCCCGGCAGCTCGGCCCGTACGGCACCGCGGTGCTGGCCGCCGGTCCGGAGGGCGCCGTGTTCGGGCTGTGGCAGGCGGGGCGGCACGCGGGCTTCGGCCGCCGCCACCGGCCGGGCAGCTTCGGCTGGGTCCAGCTCTACACCCGCGACACCGAGGGCGCGAACACCTTCTACGGCGGCCTCTTCCACGCGGCCCTGTTCGGCCCCGGGGCCCGGCCCGACTTCGGCCGGGCCCCGGTCGCGGACGTCTTCCCGGCCGAGATGCCCCCGCACTTCCTCGTCCACTTCCTGGTCGAGGAGGCCGGTGCCGCCCTCGACACGGTCGTCCGGCTCGGCGGCCGGGTCCAGGTGCCGCTCTTCGAGACGTCGTACGGGAAGGTCGCGGTCGCCGCCGACGACCAGGGGGCGTCCTTCGCCGTCATGGAGCGGTGAAGATAATGGCGGGGCGGTGAAGGTCGGACACCTGACGCCGTCCGCACGGCGGGAAACCGTCATTCCGCGCCGAAAATACACCAGGACATCCCGGTTCGTCGGCGGGTTCGCAACCAGTGCCGCGGCCAGGAAGAATCGGAGTGCGTGCCGCCACGGCGGTGCGGTGGTGAGACGCTGCACGGGGGCCGCGTACACACGGAGGTGGCGCGGCTCGTACGGGGAGGTGGCAGGCAAGTGGTGGATCAGCTGACGCAGCACGATCCGCGGCGGATCGGTCCGTTCGAGGTGCTGGGACGGCTGGGCGCCGGCGGCATGGGACTGGTCTATCTCGCGCGCTCGGCGTCCGGCCGGCGGGTGGCGATCAAGACGGTCCGCACCGAGCTGGCCGAGGACCAGCTCTTCCGGGTCCGCTTCACCCGCGAGGTGGAGGCGGCGCGGGCGGTCTCCGGCTTCTACACGGCCGCGGTGGTGGACGCCGACCCGCGCGCCGCCGTGCCCTGGCTGGCCACCGCCTACGTGCCCGCGCCGTCGCTGGAGGAGATAGTGACCGAGTGCGGGCCGCTGCCCGCGCAGGCGGTGCGCTGGCTGGCGGCGGGCGTCGCCGAGGCGCTCCAGTCCATCCACGGCGCCGGGCTCGTGCACCGCGACCTCAAGCCGTCCAACGTGCTCGTCGTCGAGGACGGGCCGCGGGTGATCGACTTCGGTATCGCCTCCGGCGTCTCCAACACCCGCCTGACCATGACGAACGTCGCCGTGGGCACGCCCGCCTACATGTCGCCCGAGCAGGCCAAGGACTCGCGCAGCGTCACCGGCGCCAGCGATGTGTTCTCGCTCGGCTCCATGCTCGTCTTCGCCGCCACCGGACACCCGCCCTTCCACGGCGCCAACCCGGTCGAGACCGTCTTCATGCTGCTGCGCGAGGGCCCGGACCTCGAAGGGCTCCCGGACGAGCTGCGCCCGCTGATCGAGTCCTGCATGCAGATGGAGCTGGCGGCCCGGCCCACCCCCGCCGACCTCCAGTCGCAGCTCGCGCCGCACCTCTTCGGCTCCGGCTCCGACGACAGCGGCACCGCCTCCGCCTGGCTGCCCGCCCCGGCGGTCGGCCTGATCGAGTCCCGCCGCGGCGGACGCCTCCTCCCGCCGCCGCCCACCTCGGGCGGCCCGGCGAACGGCGCCCGGCCCCCGATGGCCCCGCCGCCCCCACCCTCCTACGACCCCGCCGTCCCGGCCCCGCAGGCGCCGCCGCTGCCCGCGATGCCCGCGCCGGTCGGCGCCCCCGACAGCGGCCCGGTGCGGCTGGCCGGCGCCGCCGCGCCCATCGGCCCCGGCCCGCGCGTCGCCGACGCCCGCGCCGCCGCGGTCAAGGCGCCGCCGCCGGAGGCGAGCCTCGCCGCCACCTGGTCCAAGCCCCGTCCCGGCGCGGCGCCCGTCGTCCCGGCCGCGTCCGCCGCGCCGCCGGAGACCGCGCCCGGCTGGCGCCCCTGGCGCTTCCGGATGTCCAACGACGTCTGGGGCACCCCGGCCGTCGCCTCCGACCTCGTCTACGTCACCTCCTTCGAGGTGCACGCCCTGGACGTGGCCACCGGCCGCCGCCGCTTCAAGACCCGGGACGTCGCCTGGTCCATGGCGGTCGCCGACGGCCGCGTGCACGCCTCCGACGGACCCACCCTGTTCGCGCTGAACGCCCGCGACGGCGCCGACCTGTGGCGGCTGCCGACCGACGCCTGGGTGTACACGATCCAGGCCGAGCGGGGCACGGTCGTCACCGGCACCCGCGGCGGCGGCGTCCAGGCGTGGGAGGCCGCCGGCGGCCAGAAGCTGTGGGAGATCACCGGCTGCCAGACCGACTTCGAGTCGCCCGAGGCGGGCCCCGCCCTGCACGAGGGCACCGTCTACGTCTGGCAGGACGCCCGGCTGCGCGCCCTGGAGGCCCGCACCGGCGAGGAGCGCTGGTCCTACCCGATCGGGGACGCGGCCTCCTGCGGCGGCGTCCCGGTGCGCATCACGGCGGCACCCGACGGCTACGCCTACATCTCGGCCGGCACCCGGGTCCTCGCCGTCGACGTGGCGAACGGCCATGTCCGCTGGCACTTCGAGGCGCCCGCCGTCTTCCTCTCGCCGCCCGCCTTCGTCCCGGGCCCGGCGGTCGCCGGCGGCGGCGTCTACCTCGCCGACTACCTCGGCACCGTCTACGCCCTGGACGCCATCGACGGCCGCGACCGCTGGCGGATCGCCACCGAGGCGCGGGCCTCCGTCGACCCGGTCCTGGTCGCCGCCGGGCATGTGCACGTCGGCAGCGGCAAGGGGCTCTACACCCTGGACGCGGTGACCGGCACGCCCAAGTGGCGCTTCCAGTCCGGCGGCGAGATCGTCGGCTCCCCGGCGGTCGCCGAGGGCCGTATCCACTTCGGCTCCACCGACCGCCTGCTCTACACGCTCAAGGCCGACGACGGCCGGCTGCGCTGGAAGCTGGCGACCGGCGGCGAGATCACCGGCTCACCGGTGGTCCGCGACGGCGTCGTCTACGCGTGCAGCAAGGACCGCTGCGTCTACGCCCTGGACGCCGAGAAGGGCACGGGCACGGCCCGCACCACCGCCTGAACACACACGTCGGCCGCGACGGCTCCCCCTCCGCGCCGCCGCGGCCGATCCCCCGTGTGTGCGAACGGACCCGGCTCAGGCCTTCTCGTCCGTCGCGTGGATGTTGTCCGTGCCCGCCTCGCCGGCTTCCTCGTCCGCCTTGAGCGGGTTCGGGGTGGTCAGCGGCTCGCTGGTGGCGTGGATGTTCTTCGCGCTGACCGCGCCGCCGGGCTTGGTGCCGGTGGCGTGGATGTTTCCGTTGCTCTTCTCGTCGTCGCTCATGTCCGCTTCCCCGTCTCAAGGATTCCGTTCGGTGGCCGGGCAGTCCGCCCGGAGGCTCCCCCGAGGGCCTCCGGGCGGACTGCTCGGGGCCGTTCACCCTATGGCACGGCCCTGATCCGTTCCGCCTGCCCCCCGACGCGACGGAACGACAGGTCGAGAGTGCCGTGCGGCGATAAACAAACGATGAACGCCCGGCCTGGGGGCGGCCCGTGGCCTCAGGCCACGGCGAGCGGGTTGATCAGCGCCCGGACCGCCTCGGCCTCCGGCGCGCCCGACGCCTCGTAGAGCGCCAGGGCGTCCTGCCAGCAGACCTGGGCGCGGCCGGTCTGCCCGATGCCGCTGAGGGCGCGGCCGAGGACCACGAGCACGTTCCCGCGCCGCCAGTCGCCGCCGATGTCCCGGAGCACCCCGAGGGCCAGTTCGGCGCCCGCCGCGGCCTGCGCGGGCCGCCGGGCGGCGAGGTCGACCTCGGCCAGCCGGAACAGCGTCATGCCCGCCCACAGTTGCTGGCGGCTGTCCTGGAAGACGGTGAGCGCTTCCTGGAGCCGGGCCGCCGCCTCGCTGGTCCGGCCGCTCTGGGTGAGCGCCAGGCCCAGCGCGTAGCGGCCGTTGGCGCCCTTGAGGGCGTGCCCCATGTCGTCGTACATGTCGGTGCCCTGCTGGGCCAGCGACACCGCGCTGGGGATGCGCCCGCTGTCCAGGTGGATCCGCGACAGGTTGCACAGCGCGCTGGCCTCGCCCGCGCGGTCCTGGCAGGCGCGGAAGCCCTCGATGGCCCGGGTGAGCAGGTCCTCGCCGTCCTCGAACCGCTTCTGGTAGATCGCGATCACACCGAGGGTGTTGTACGCCCAGCAGGCGGCCAGCGGATCGGTGCCGGCGCTCAGCCGCGCGGAGTGCTCGGCGGCCCGCACCGCGAGGTCGAAGCGCCCGGTGATGCTGTGGACGTAGGCGAGGCAGATCAGGGCACGGGCCTCCGCCCGCGGGGCCGCGTCGCGTTCGGCCGCGTCCCGCAGCGCGGCGGCGACGCCCTCGTACGCCTTGGAGTTGGTGCCCGACTCGGCGAGGTCGACGGCCGCCCACAGGGTGTCCACGGCCCGCTCCAGGAACGCGGGCTGGGTGGACTGGCGGACGCAGGCCAGCAGCGAGACCGCCTCGGTGTACAGCCAGTCCTGGGCCTTGTGCCGGTCCTCGAAGACCAGCCCCGGGTGGCGCGCGGTGTGCAGGTGGTCCACCAGCCGGTCGCCCGGCCGCTCCAGCGCGTACGCTCCCGCCGCCGTGGCCAGGTAGAAGTCCAGCAGCCGCGACATCGCCGCGTCCCGCTCGCCGGGCGGCTGCTCGTCGCGTTCGGCGCACGCGCGGGCGTAGAGCCGGACCAGGTCGTGGAAGCGGTAGCGGCCGGGGGCGGCGGACTCCAGCAGGGAGGTGTCGACGAGCGCTTCGAGCAGGTCCTCGGTGTCCTCGGCGGGCAGGTCGAGGACGGCCGCCGCCGCGGCGAGGGAGATGTCCGGGCCGTCGGCCAGGCCCAGCAGCCGGAAGGCACGGGCCTGGGCGGGCTCCAGCTGGCCGTAGCCCAGCTCGAAGGTGGCCTTCACCGCCAGGTCGCCCGCCTGGAGTTCGTCCAGGCGGCGGCGCTCGTCGGCCAGCTTGGCGGCCAGCACGGAGACCGTCCAGGTGCGCCGGGCGGCCAGCCGGGAGGCCGCGATACGGATGGCCAGCGGCAGGAAGCCGCAGGCGGCGACCACGTCGAGAGCCGCCTCGCGCTCGCTCGCCACCCGCTCCTCGCCGACGATCCGCACGAAGAGCTGGAGGGCCTCCTCCGGGCTCATCACATCCAGGTCGACCAGATGGGCACCCGCGAGGCCGACCATCCGCACCCGGGAGGTGACCAGCGCGGCGCAGCCCTCCGTGCCCGGCAGCAGGGGTCTGATCTGGGCGGCGTCGCGCGCGTTGTCCAGCAGCACCAGGACCCGGCGGCCGTCCAGGACGGAGCGGTACAGGGCGGCCCGCTCCTCCAGCGAGTCGGGGATCGCCGAGTCGGCGGTGCCCAGGGCACGCAGGAAGGAGCCGAGGACGGTCTCCGGTTCGGCCGCCCGCTGGCCCGCGCCCTGGAGGTCGACGTAGAGCTGGCCGTCGGGGAAGGACGCGCGGGCCCGGTGCGCCACATGGACGGCCAGGGTCGTCTTGCCCACCCCGCCGATCCCGGCCAGCGCCGAGACGGCCATCACCCGGCCCTCGGCCGAGGCCAGCATGTCGCTCAGCTCGGTGACGAAGGACGCGCGGCCGGTGAAGTCGGGCACGGTCGCGGGCAGTTGGGCGGGCCGCACCTGCGCCGCCACCGGCTCGGGCGCGGGGGCGGAGGGCTCGGCCAGGGCCGGGTCGGCGCGCAGGATCCGCTGCTGGAGCTCGCGCAGCTCCGGGCGCGGGTCCACGCCCAGTTCGTCGGCGAGCAGCCGCCGGGTGTCCGCGTAGACGGCCAGCGCCTCGGCCTGCCGCCCGCTGCGGTAGAGGGCGAGCATCAGCAGCTCGCGCAGGCGTTCGCGCAGCGGGTGGGCGGCGGTGAGCGCGGTCAGCTCCGAGACGGCCTCGCCGTGGCGGGCCTGCTCCAGGTCCATGTCCAGGCGCGCCTCCAGCAGTTGCAGCCGCCACTCCTCAAGGCGCACCCGCTGGGCCTCGGCGTACGGGCCGGGCACCCCGGCCAGCGGCTCGCCGTCCCACAGGTGCAGCGCGCGGCCCAGCAGTGCCCGCGCCCGGTGCAGGTCCCCGGCGGCGCGGGCCTTGTCCGCCTCCGTGCCGAGGTCCTGGGCCGTGGCCAGGTCCAGCGCGCCCGCGTCGAGGCCGCGTACGGCGTAGCCGCCGGACTCGCTGACCAGCACCCCGGGGTCCAGCACCTTGCGCAGCCGGGAGGCGTAGGTGCGCAGCGCGGCGAGTGCCTGCGAGGGCGGCTCCTCGCCCCACAGGGCGTCGATCAGCTCGGCCGCCGTCGCCGTGCGGCCCTCGCGCAGCAGCAGCGCGGCGAGCAGGGCGCGCTGCTGCGGCGACCCGGTGGGCAGCGGCTCCTCGCCGCGCCAGGCGCGCACCGGTCCGAGTACGCAGAAGCGCAGCGCCGCCGGCCGCCCGGCACGCCGCTGCTCAGGTACTCGGGGTACACCGTCCATCGCTGCTCCCTGGCCGCCAGCCGAACTGTCCTTCTTCGATAGGTCAGTTTGCCTTCTAAATGGCAGATGCGTCAGCTCCGGGAGACAGCGATCACAGGTCGTGGTGCCCGGTGACACAAGGCCCACACATGCTCTCCGCATCCGGAGAGCGGCCGCGCCCGGGTGGCAAGCGCTCTCAGTCCGCCAGGTCCACCCGGACGGTCAGCAGGTCGGTCCCGAAGGCGCGGACCGCGGCGCTGTTGAACCGGGGCAGGCTGCGCAGCCGGGCCGCCGCGTCGTCCTCGGGCAGCAGGTGCGCGGTGCCGCGGTGCCAGCGGCCCCCGATACGGACCCGGACCGCGGGGTCGGCCTGGATGTTGCGCACGTACTGGGAGCGGGTGCCGAACTCGGAGACGATCCAGAAGGACGCACCGGTGCGGCGCCCGCCGACGGGGGTGCGGCGGGGCAGGCCGGAGACGCGTCCGGTGGTCTCCAGCAGGGTCTGGAGCGGGAGGCGCCGGGTGACCGGGTTGGCGACGTACCGCTGGAAGCGGGTGACCATCCGGTGCTTCAGGTCGCTGTGACGGGTCAGACGGGTCATGGTGCGTCAGCGTAGACCGGTGGCGCGTTCCGGGGCCGGGGACCGGCGAGCCGGTTGCCGTGGAGGCCGAAGGGGACGCGGGCGGGCGGGCAGTTCGCCGGTGTCCGGCCACGTCCTGGGGCGGGCGGTCGTGGCGGCGGTCGGCCGCCCGTCGAGGGCGTACGGACCCAGGGCGGCGAGGTCGCGGCCGGGGTCGACGGCGTACTGACCGGCAGGCCGTACGCGGCCGGTTCCTCGGTGACGGGCGGTCACCGGGTCGCCCGGCCGGCGGCGCGGGCCTCGGCCTGGACGTGGGCGACGTAGCGGACGGTGAAGGCCATCGGGATCGCGAAGCCGGCGATCTGGAGGTGGTGGCGAGGGCGGAGTGGGCGTGCCCGGTGTGGCCCAGCAGGGCGAGGACGACGGCGGTCACGGTGAAGGCGGCGGTCCACACGGCGGTGATGACGGTGTTGGTCCGGATGAACGGCTTCAGTCCCCACACCTCGCGCGGCGTGCCGCGCTTGGCGATGCCCAGGGTGAACGGCCAACGTCTGGCCGGCCACCCAGAGCCAGATCTACACGGAACTGGCCAAGCTCGCCGGCGCCGGACTGATCGAGGTGGCGGCCGAGGGTCTCCGGGGCCGCAAGGAGTACGCCCTCACCGGTGGCGGACTGGCCGAACTGCGCCACTGGCTCACCGCGACCGAGCCCCAGCGCACCGTCCGCAGCGACATCCTGCTGCGCGTCTTCTTCCTCGGCGTGCTCACCCCCGCGCGGGGCCGCGCCTACCTCGCCGGCCTCGCCGAGATGTCCGAGCGCGAGCACGACGAGCTGCGTCGGCTCACCGAGTCCATCGACTGGGGCGACGACAGCCTCTCCGTGCACGGCCGCATCGCCCTGGAGTACGGACTGCGCTTCAACGCCATGCGCCGCGAGTGGGCCGAGTGGGCGGCGGACCAGATCGAGTGAGCGGGAGGCCGGGCGGCGCGGTCGCGCCCGCCCGCCGTGATCGGCGCATGTGATCAGCGCACTCGTATGCTCGGAGGATGACGACTTCCGCGACCTCCGGAACCGGCCCCACCGAGAACTCCCTGCGCCGCGCCCTCAAACGCGCGCGGGACGGGGTCGCGCTCGACGTCGCCGAGGCGGCGGTGCTGCTCCAGGCCCGCGGCGAACACCTGCGCGACCTCGTCGCCTCCGCCGCCCGGGTGCGCGACGCCGGGCTCGACGCCGCCGGGCGGCCCGGCGTCATCACCTACTCCAAGAGCGTCTTCGTCCCGCTGACCCGGCTGTGCCGGGACAAGTGCCACTACTGCACCTTCGTCACCGTCCCCGGCAAGCTGCGCCGGGCCGGGCACGGGATGTTCATGTCCCCGGACGAGGTGCTGGACATCGCCCGCCGGGGCGCCGCGCTCGGCTGCAAGGAAGCCCTCATCACCCTCGGCGACAAGCCGGAGGACCGCTGGCCCGAGGCGCGCGAATGGCTCGACGCGCACGGCTACGACGACACCATCGCCTACGTCCGCGCGATCTCCGTCCGCATCCTGGAGGAGACCGGCCTGCTGCCGCACCTCAACCCGGGCGTCATGAGCTGGACGGACTTCCAGCGCCTCAAGCCCGTCGCCCCGTCCATGGGCATGATGCTGGAGACCACCGCGACCCGCCTGTGGTCCGAGCCCGGCGGCCCCCACCACGGCTCCCCGGACAAGGAACCCGCCGTGCGGCTGCGGGTCCTGGAGGACGCCGGACGCTCCTCCGTCCCCTTCACCTCCGGGATCCTCATCGGCATCGGCGAGAGTCACGAGGAGCGCGCCGAGTCCCTGTTCGCGCTGCGCAAGGTCGCCCGTGCCCACCACGGCATCCAGGAACTGATCATCCAGAACTTCCGCGCCAAGCCGGACACGGCGATGCGCGGCATGCCCGACGCCGAACTGGACGACCTGGTCGCCACCGTCGCCGTCGCCCGGCACATCATGGGCCCCGCCGCCTGCCTCCAGGCCCCGCCCAACCTGGTCGACGGCGAGTACGAACGCCTCATCGAGGCCGGCATCGACGACTGGGGCGGCGTCTCCCCGCTCACCATCGACCACGTCAACCCCGAGCGCCCCTGGCCGCAGATCGACCAGTTGCGCGAGCGCTCCGCCGCCGCCGGCTTCGAACTGCGCGAACGGCTCTGCGTCTACCCGGAGTTCGTCACCCGCGGCGAACCCTGGCTCGACCCGCGACTGCTCCCGCACGTCGGCGCCCTCGCCGACCCGGAGACCGGACTGGCCCGCGAGGACGCCGTCGTCGAGGGCCGCCCCTGGCAGGAGCCCGACGAGGCGTTCACCGCGTCCGGCCGCACCGACCTGCACACCGCCGTCGACACCGAGGGCCGCACCGGCGACCGGCGCGGCGACTTCGACGAGGTCTACGGCGACTGGGAGGCCCTGCGCGAGGCGGCGGCGCCCGGCATGGTGCCCGAGCGCATCGACACCGACGTACGCGAGGCGCTGCGCACCGCGGCCGACGACCCGACGCGGCTGACCGACGCCGAGGCGCTGGCCCTGCTGCACGCGGACGGGCCCGCGCTGGACGCCCTCACCCGGATCGCGGACGATGTCCGCAGGTCGGCGGTGGGCGACGACGTGACGTACATCGTCACCCGCAACATCAACTTCACCAACGTCTGCTACACCGGCTGCCGCTTCTGCGCGTTCGCCCAGCGCCGCACCGACGCCGACGCCTACACCCTCTCCCTGGACCAGGTCGCCGACCGCGCCCAGCAGGCATGGGAGGTGGGCGCGGTGGAGGTCTGCATGCAGGGCGGCATCCACCCGGACCTGCCCGGCACCGCGTACTTCGACATCGCGCGCGCGGTCAGGGAACGCGTCCCGGGCATGCATGTGCACGCCTTCTCGCCGATGGAGGTGGTCAACGGCGCCTCCCGCACCGGGCTGTCGATCCGCGAGTGGCTGACGGCGGCCAAGGAGGCGGGCCTGGACAGCATCCCCGGCACCGCCGCGGAGATCCTGGACGACGAGGTCCGCTGGGTGCTGACCAAGGGCAAACTGCCCACCGCCACCTGGATCGAGGTGGTGACCACCGCGCACGAGCTGGGCATCCGCTCCTCGTCGACGATGATGTACGGCCATGTCGACCAGCCCCGCCACTGGCTCGGCCACCTGCGCACGCTGGCCGGGATCCAGCAGCGCACGGGCGGGTTCACCGAGTTCGTGACGCTGCCCTTCATCCACACCAACGCGCCCGTCTACCTGGCCGGCATCGCCCGCCCCGGCCCCACGGTCCGCGACAACCGCGCGGTCACCGCGATGGCCCGGCTGCTGCTGCACCCCTGGATCCCCAACATCCAGACGAGCTGGGTCAAACTGGGCACGGAGGGCGCCGCCGAGATGCTGCGCTCCGGCGCCAACGACCTCGGCGGGACCCTCATGGAGGAGACCATCTCCCGGATGGCGGGCTCCTCCTACGGCTCCTACAAGTCGGTCAAGGACCTGATCGAGGTCGCCGCGGCGGCCGGCCGGCCCGCGAAACCGCGCACCACCCTCTACGGCGAGGTCCCCGAGGAGCGGCAGCGCGCGGCGGCCGCCTCCGACGGCCATCTGCCGCGGCTGCTGCCCGTGCTGGACTGAACCGCGCGGGAGGCGGCCCACAGTACGATGAGCCGACGGTTCCCGGGGCCGAACAGCTGAGTAGCCGAGGAGATGCGTGCCCATGCCTGCCCGAATACCTTCGTGGGCCTGGGTCAGCGGCCTCACCGTCGGGGCGGTCGTCGCGGTCGGCGCCCTCGCGGCCCAGGCGGACCAGGGCCCGCACCCTGTCGCCGCCGGGCCCCGCCCGAGCGCCTCGGCCTCCGCGGGCAAGCACCCGCCGGCCGCCGCCCCCAAGCACACCGCGCCGCCCGCGGCCCCGACCGGCTCGGGCACCGGCCGCCGCGTCGTCTACTCGCTCGGCCAGAAGCGCGTCTGGCTGATGGACGAACGCGGCATGCCCTCCCGGACGTTCCCCGTCTGGCCCGGCACGGTCAGCCCCGACCCGGGCGCCTACGCGATCTCCCAGCGGGTCGCCGACCCCACGAAGGGCTCGGACGGCGTGGAGATCGAGCACATCATGTACTTCGCGGGCAAGTCGGGCGTCTTCGTCGCCTTCAGCAACGCCGTCGACGGCTCCTCGCCGCCACCGGTCGCCGAGGGCATCAAGACGGGCGGCGTCCGCACCGGCAAGGAGGACGGCACGGCCCTGTGGGACTTCGCGGGCAAGGGCACGCGGGTGGTGGTGGTCGACTGACGCGCGGGCCCCGGCCCCGGTCCCCGGCCGGAATCCCCGCGAGACCGGCGTACGCCTACGCGGCCCCGGCCCCCCTCGGGTAGCGGGCGAGCCAGGCCGGGGACGAGCCGGCGGGGCCGTGCAGGGCGGGGCCCTGGGTCATCTCCATCGCGAAGTCGTCCGCGAGGACCAGCAGGGTGGGGCGGCCCTCCAGTTCGGCCAGCCAGGCGGGCGGCAGGGCCGTCTCGCCGTGCAGGGCGCCGAGCAGCCCGCCGGTGAGCGCGCCGGCCGCGCCCGAGGGGCCGCTCTGGTTCACCGCCAGGCACAGTCCGTGCCGCACGTCCTCGCCGACCAGCGCGCAGTACACGGCGACCGCGAGCACACCCTCCGCCGCGCCCCGGCCGGCCAGTTCCGCCACCCGCGCCGGGCCCGGCATGCCCTGGCGGACCGCGCCCAGCGCGTGCTGGAGGGCGTCCGACACCGGCTCGTGCCCCGGCCGCACCGCGAGCAGCGCCAGCGCCTTCTGCACCGCGGCGTCCAGCGCGTCCCCGCGGGTCAGCGCGTGCACGATCACGGCGTACGCGCCGGCCGCCAGCCACGCCGAGGGATGACCGTGGCTCTGCGCGGCGCACTCCACGGCCAGTTGCACGACCAACTGGGGCTCCCAGCCGACCAGCAGCCCGAACGGCGCGGACCGGGCGGCGGCCTCCGGACCGGTCTCCCCGGGGTTCTTCGGCGTCTCCGGGGTCCCCATGACGGTGTCGCCGAACCCGCCGAGCAGCGCCCGCGTCGGCTCCCGCCGGGCGTACAGCCACTCCTCGCGGGCCAGCCAGCCGTCGTCCTCGCGGCGCTCGTCGGGCCCCCAGTCCCGCTGGGTGGCCGCCCAGCGCAGATACGCGCGGTGCAGGTCGGTCGGCGGATGCCAGGCCCCGGTGTCGCGGCGCACCTGCGCCCGGATCAGCCCGTCCACGGTGAACAGCGTGAGCTGGGTGAAGTGTGTGATCCCGCCGGGCCGCCCGTGCGCGGGGGCCAGGTCCGCGATCCCCTCGGGGCCGTGCGCCGCGCGGATCGCGTCGAGACCGAGCCCGTCCACCGGGGCCCCGAGCGCGTCCCCCAGCCCCACGCCGAGCAGGGTGCCCCGCACTCTGCTGCGGAAGTCCTGCTGCTCGGCACGCCCCCAGACCACCCCGGACGTCGTACCCACCCAGACCTCCTCACGGCACCGTCCGCACGTACGACGTTCGGCACTGTAGCCGAACAGGAACGGAGTGTTCAGGGGCTCTGTGGGGGCGGTCCGGACGGCGGGGCCCGGGACGGGGCGGCCGCGGGCCGCCGCAGCCGTCCGCCGCCCCGGCGCGGCCCTCACGACGGCGGGGTGCCCACCACGTCGTCGCCCGCGCCCGCCGGGGCCGGCACAGCCGCCGAGGAGGCGCCGTCGCCGTCCCCGTCGGTGTTGACCCGCTCGATGACGGCGAGCCGTTCGGGGGTGTCCTCCGGGCGGACGTAGCCGATGACGACGTACAGGACCAGGGAGACCGCGAGCGGGATCGACACCTGGTACTGGAGCGGTACGCCGCCGTCGACATGCGCGTCGACCGGGTAGTTCACCAGCCAGAACGCCAGCAGGCCCAGCGCCCAGCTGGTGAGCGCGGCGGTCGGTCCGGAGCGGCGGAAGGGGCGGAGCAGGCCCAGCATCATCGGGATGGCGATCGGGCCCATGAGACCGGCGACCCACTTGATGACGACCGTGATGATGTCCTTGAAGGCGGGGGACTCGACCTGGGTCGCCACCGCCATGGACAGGCCGAGGAAGACGACGGTCGTCACCCGGGCGGCCACCAGCGCGCCGCGCGTGCCCCACGCCCGCGCCCGCCGCGACAGCACCGGTGCCACGTCCCGGGTGAAGACGGCGGCGATCGCGTTGGCGTCCGAGGAGCACATGGCCATCGTGTGGGAGAAGAAGCCGACGACGACCAGGCCCAGCAGCCCGTGCGGCAGGAGCTGTTCGGTCATCAGGGCGTAGGAGTCGGAGCCGTCGGGCTTGGCGGCGTGCACCAGCAGCGGCGACATCCACATGGGGAAGAAGAGGACCGCCGGCCAGACGAGCCACAGCGCGGCGGACAGGCGCGCCGAGCGCTCGGCCTGGCGGGCGCTGCTCGTGGCCATGTAGCGCTGGGCCTGGTTGAGCATGCCGCCGTTGTACTCGAAGAGCTTGATGAACAGGAAGGCCAGCAGGAACACCGTGCCGTACGGGCTGACCAGCGGCTTGCCGTGGCCGTGCAGGGCGGGCTCGTCCCAGGCGCCGAGGAAGCCGATGCCCTTGTCGTCCAGCTTGAGGACGACGGCCACGAACATGGAGACACCGGCGAGCAACTGGATGACGAACTGCCCCAGTTCGGTGAGCGCGTCCGCCCACAGGCCGCCGATCGTGCAGTAGACGGCGGTGATCGCCCCGGTGATGAGGATGCCCTGGTCGAGGCTGATCCCGGTGAAGACGGACAGCAGGGTCGCGATCGCCGCCCACTTGGCGCCCACGTCCACGATCTTCAGCAGCATGCCGGACCAGGCGAGCGCCTGCTGCGTGGGGAGGTTGTAGCGGTTCTTCAGATACTCCAGCGGCGAGGCCACGTGCAGGCGCGAGCGCATCCGGTTGACGCGCGGCGCGAACAGCTTCGAGCCGATGGCGATGCCCAGGGCGATGGGTAACGACCAGGTGACGAAGGAGGTGACGCCGTAGGTGTAGGAGATCCCCGCGTACCCGGTGAACAGCACCGCGCTGTAACCCGACATGTGGTGCGAGATGCCGGACAGCCACCAGGGCATGCGCCCGCCCGCGGTGAAGAAGTCGCTCACGTCGCCCACCCGCCGGTGCGACCAGAGGCCGATCGCCACCATCACACCGAAGTAGCCGATGAGCACGGCCCAGTCGAGACTGTTCATGTGCCCCCTTCCAGGGTCCGCCTTGTGAACTCCGCTCAGCAGGTGGGCACTTCGCCTGAACGGGGGAGGGGCGAGGAAGGGCGCGAAGTGCCCGCTCATCGTGGGATCGCCCGCATGGGCACGACAAGAAAGCGGAAGGTCAAGACGGAGTAAAAAGGTTCGGCTTGCTGACCTTGGTTCACCTATATGAACACTCATGGGTGGTGGCGCGATGCCCCGGAGGAGGCCGGTCCGGGCATGGCGAAGCCCCCTCGGCAAGGACGGCGGACCGGCCGAGAGGGCTTCTGTGGGCGGCGCTCACGGGGCTGCCGTGCGCGCCTGCTGTGCGCTCTTCAGTTGTGGTGCGGTGTGCCGGGTGAGGAACGGGAGGGCCCCGGCGGAGGTCCCTGCCTCAGGACTTGAGGTCCCTGCCTCAGGACTTGACCGACGCCACGAAGGAGTTCCACGCGTCGGCGCGGAAGCCGAGCGCCGGGCCCCCGGGGACCTTGGAGTCCCGGACCGCCATGGCCGCGACGACCGGTGACTTGACCTCGACGCACGCGCCGTTGCCCGTGGAGTACGAGGACTTGGTCCACTTCGCCGTGGCACCCTGACGAATTGCCATTTCTGCTCCGGATTGCGAGTGAGGGGTTGAATGGCTGACACCGCACGACGCGTTCGGGGAACCCACAGCGCGGTCTGCGCCAACGGTGTTGCTCGATGGCGTGATCGACGCTACTCGCCGGGCTCGCCGGGTGAAGGAGCCGTTCACTCGACCGGATGGCATATTCCAACAGCTCTTCCGTCTACGGCTGTTGACGGTGTACCGTGCCCGCCTCTCAGCGTGCGTAGTCCTTCGCGACCTTCTCGATGAACTCCCGCGACTGCTCCACGTTGAGGGCCTGCGCGCGCAGGTGCTCGTACATCACGCTGTACTTCTGCACGTCGTTGGCCTTCTCCAGATACAGGTCGCTGGTCACGCCCTCGATGTAGACCACGCTGGAGTCCGCCGTGTCCGGGAACTCCAGGATGGCGTACTGGCCGTTCAGACCCGGATGCGCGCCCATCCCGAAGGGGATCACCTGCACGGTCACGTGCGGCAGCCGCGACTGCTCGACCAGGTGCTCCAACTGTTCCCGCATCAGCGCCGGACCGCCGACGACCCGGCGCAGCGCGGCCTCGTCCAGGACCGTCCACAGCCGCAGCGGGTTCTCGGCGGCCGCGATGCGCTCCTGTCTGCGCATCCGCACCTGGACGCGCTTCTCGATGTCCGCGGGCGTCGTCTCCGGCAGCGCGCCGGCGATCAGCGCCTCCGCGTACTGGCGGGTCTGGAGCAGCCCCGGGACCACCTGCGGGTCGTACACCCGCAGACTCGCCGCGTCGGTCTCCAGGCCGATGTACACGCTGTACGGGATGTCGCCGAAGGAGTGCCACCAGCCCTGCTGGCGCGAGTCCTTGGCCATCTGCATCAGCGAGTCGACGATCCGGTGGTCCTCGACCTCGTAGACCCCGCACAGATCGCGGACGTCGCGCTGGCTGATGCTGCGCCGTCCGTTCTCCAGACGGCTGATCTTCGACTGCGACACGAGCAGTCGTTCCGCCACCTCTTCCGCCGTCATGCCCTTGAGCTCACGGAGCCTGCGCAGCTCCTGGCCCAGCCGGCGCCGCCTGACGGTGGGATTGACATTGGACGCCACGGGACGCGCACCTCCGGCTGCATGCCTCTACTTTGCGTATCTGCTGCTGAGCAGATTGCCACCAAGAGGCTTGCCGCCGCTGGGAAACGCCGGATATGCGGCGTCCGCAAGCCGGTTCGGGGGCCCTGGTGAGCGGCCGGGCGGGGCGCCGGAACCCCGGGGCGGACCCCCGGGTTCCGTCACCCCGCCCGGACCAGCGGCTCCCGAACCGGGTCTGGGGACTGCGCTGGGGCGTGTGCGGCGTGTGCGGTGCGCACGGCCCGCACGGTCGTACGACCTGTACGGCGTGCGCGTGGTGCGGTGGTTCTGCGGCGCGGTGGTGCGTCGGTTCTGCGGTGGTGCGTCGGTTCCGCGGTGGTGCGGTGGTGTGTTGGTTCTGCGGTTCCGCGGTGGTGCGGTGCTTCTAGGGTGCGCCGTGGTGCCTTCGCGGTGGGGCGGCTGCCGCGCCGCCGCGGCGGATCAGTGCGCCACCGCGCGCATCATGGCCCCGGCGCCGTGCTGCGGCTGCATCGGAACGCCGCGGGCCGGTTCCGGAGCGGACCTGCCGCCCGCGGTGGCCTGCCTGGCGACCGGTGCCTGGCCGCGGCGGGGCTGGGCCGCCGCGCCGTTCTGCACGTCCATCACGGCGTGTGCGACGAGACCCCCCATGGGGTCGTGCCGGATCAGATCGCGCAGCCGGGACCGGGACGAACGCCCCTCGTTGCCCGGATACAGGTGCTTGCCGAGGCCGACCGCGTGGGCCAGCGCCGCGAGCGCCGCGGTCCGCGGGTCCGGCGGTACGCCGGTGCGGATCGCGGAGTCGAGCCGGGCCTTGATCTCCCGGCTGATCGCGTTGTCCGTCGCCTGGTAGCGAGTCGTCGGCAGCACCCCGCACATCTGGCCGGCCACGGCATGCACCATGCCGCACCGCTCCAGGTGCGAGAGATAGGTCTGGCGGAGCCCGAGACGCGGCCCGCCGATCCAGTGGACGGCCCGTACCGGAGCGCCGCGCCTCCGCAGCAACTCCAACGCGCAGTCCAGTGTCGGATCTCCTGTCGGCCGTGGCACCACCACGGCGATACGATCCCCGTCTGGGGCTATCCGTCCGGCCAGCGCCAGCTCCACTAGCTGTGCCCCGGCCAGACCCAGGTCGAGCGACTGCGGCTGCGCAGTGGTACCCGTGGTCGGGTCCAGTGCCAGCAGCAGAAGCTCCTCCGGAAGTGTTCTGCGGCTCCTGCCCATCCATGCCTCCCCGCGTGGATGTACGACAGGGTGACCCCTCTCACATTGGTCTGTCGAGAGTGCGTGACCGCTTCGTAGTGGAACCAGTAGGTATGTCGTTCTCGTCTTCCCCGTGGGTTTGGTCCGCACACAGGACACTGGTACATGGTTCGGACAGCGGTACGACCGGGTGGTACAGGCGGTGGTACCTCCGCTGGTACGGCCGGCCGGTACGGCTGTGTGCGGGTGGCGGTTCACGGTTCGGTAGCGGCACGCGGGGCGTGCGGCACATGAGGAGGCATCGGTGGCGGGCGAGTCCCCCGACAGGTCGAAGCAGCGCGAGTCGTCGGCAGAACCGACGTCGGGGAGCGCGGGCCCGGTTCCCGGGGCCAGGAGCGAGACGCGGGATCCCCGCGACCCGCGCCTCGCGCTGAGCGGGGAGTCCGGTGCGTCCGGTGCGGCGGCCGGTGAAGCGTCCGGTACATCCGGTGCGTCCGGCAGGTCCGGTACGTCTACGTCGGAGAGCCGCGGTGGCGTGGACACGGCCACGCGGGTGTTCTCGGTGCGGGATCTGGTGACGGAGTCGGACTCGGAGACGGATCCGAAGCCGGATCCGAAGCCGGAGCCGGAGACGGAGGACGATCCGGCGGAAGCGCCGGAGGCGGGCGAGGGCGGCGGCAGGAGCGGCGCCGCCGAGGACGCCAAGCAGTCGGAGGAGCCGGCGGCGGAGGAAGCCCGGGACGCCCGGGACGCCGAGGACGGCGAGAAGCCCGCGACGGACGCGAAGGCGGACGCCGGGACGGCCGACGCCCCCGAGCCCGCGGCGAAGGCGAAGGCGAAGACCGCCGAGCCCAAGGACCCTGAGACCGAGACTCCGGGGTCCGAGGCCCCGAAGGCCGGCGTCGACGCCGAGACCGAAGCCTCCGAAGCCGAAGCCGAGCCCGCCGTCGACCGGCCCACCGCCGTCTTCAAGAAGCCCAGGCCCGCCGTCGACCAGCCCACCACCATGCTGAAGCTGGGCGGCGCGGCGAAGGATGCGGCGAAGGGCGGCGCGAAGGCCGCCCCGAAGCCCGGCGAGGGCAAGGGCAGCGCCAAGCCCGCCCCGAAGCCCGCGGAGTCCGAGGCCGAGCGCACCAGCAAGTTCGTCGCGCTCAAGCCCCTGGACGCCCCCAAGCCGGAGTCCGCCGCCCCGGCCGTGCCGAAGGCGGAGCCCACCGCGCCGACCGCGCGCACCACGCCCGCCGCCCGGCCCGGCTTCGAGCGGACCACCCAGCAGCCGCTGCCGCCCAAGCCCCCGCTGGACCTGCTGGCGGAGCTGACGAACACTCCGCCGCCGCCGGAGACCCCGCTGCGCACGACGATGCGCCGGGTGAAGATCTGGACCCCGCTGGTCCTGCTGCTCCTGGTCGTCTTTGCGGTCGTACAGGCTCTGCGCCCGCTTCCGGCGCCCGCCCTCGCCCTCACCGCGAAGGACACCTACGCCTTCGACGGCGGCACGCTGTCCCTGCCGTGGCCGGACGAGGGCCAGGGCTGGATGGACGTGCAGGGCGTCGGCGCGATGGGGCGGTTCGGCGCCCAGAAGCCGGTGGCCATCGGGTCGGTCGCCAAGACCATGACGTCGTACATCATCCTGCGCGACCACCCGCTCAAGGTGGGCCAGGAAGGTCCGAAGATCAAGATCGACCCGCAGGCGGAGAAGGAGGGCGGCTACGACAAGACCGGGGACGAGTCCACCCTCAACACGGTCAAGGCCGGCCAGACGCTCACCGAGAAGCAGGCGCTGTCCGCCGTCATGATCCCGTCCGCGAACAACATCGCGCGGCTGCTGGCGCGCTGGGACGCGGGTTCCGAGGCGGCGTTCGTCAAGAAGATGAACGACACCGCCAAGGAACTGGGCATGAGCAACACGACGTACACGGACCCCTCCGGTCTGAAGGAGACCACCGTCTCCACCGCCGAGGACCAGGTGAAGCTCGGCAACCAGGTCGTGCAGAACCCGGCGCTGGTGGCCATCACCAGCGCGGCCAGCTGGACGGACCCGTCCGGCAAGAACTGGCCCAACTGGAACGAGCTGCCGTACCGCATGGGCGCGATCGGCATCAAGACCGGCAGCACCACCGCGGCCGGCGGCAACCTGCTCTTCGCCGCCCGCAAGAAGACCGGCGGGGAGACGGTCACCGTCGTCGGCGCGATCCTGGGGCAGCGCAAGAACCCGATCCTGACGACCGTCAACCAGGTCAGCAAGACGGCCCTGGAGGCCGCCAAGAAGGCCCTGACCTCCGCGAAGATCCTCAAGAAGGGCGATGTCGTCGGGTACGTGGACGACAAGCTCGGCGGCCACACCCCCGTGGTGGTCACCGAGGACGTCACCGCGGTCGGCTGGGCCGGTTCGCGGGTGAAGCTGTCCTTCGCCGCCGACCAGGTGCCCCACTCGGCGAAGGCCGGGACCAAGGTCGGCACGCTCACCGTGGGCGAGGGCGGTGCGGGCGGCGCGATCAAGGTGCCGGTCGCCCTCCGCCAGGACCTCGGCGAGCCGGACTTCCTGGCCAAGCTGACCCGGATCAGCTGACCGGTGCGGGCCCGAACCCGGGCCCGCACCAGCGGTCCGCGCACCCCGTCGGGGAGCCCCACCCGGGGCGCTCCCCGGCGGGGTGCGTGCTAGCGTCACGAATCGGGCACGTCACCGGTCGTGGGACGAGGCCGCGAACAGAGGACGGGACACGGGGAGTGCCTTCAGGTGGCCACAGCGGAGCCGACACGCGCCGACGACGCCGATCCGGGCCCGGGAGCAGGCCCGCGAATAGGTTCGCGCGCCACTGACACGGAGCGCGACCGGACGCGGGCGGACGGTGACACGGCGCGGGCCGGCGGGGACGAACTCGCCTGGGCGGCCCGGTGGCCGCGCGCCCGAGGTGCCGTCCTGGCGCTGCGCGAGCGGATGCTCCGGCATCCCGTCCTCTCGATCACCGTGCTGGCCGGTGTGCTGCACATCGTCTGGTTCTTCACCTTCGCCAACAGCGGCGGCGACCTCGCCGCGCAGGACGCGTGGGCCGAGTTCGTCGGCCGCCACCCGGACTCGGCGTACAACCTCGCCTGGTACGGCGGGATGCACGCGGTCTCCTACAGCATGGTGTCGCCGTATCTGATGTCCCTGCTCGGCGTCCGTACGACGATGATGATCGCGGGCACGGTCTCCGCGGGCCTGCTCACCCTGATACTCCTGCGCAGCCGCGTGGTCAGGAACCCGCTGTGGGCGGCGCTGGCCGGGGTGTTCGGACTGCTGTGCAACGCGCTGTCGGGCCGGGTGACCTTCGGCCTGGGCACGATGTTCGCGCTGGGCGCGGTCGCCGCCGTCTTCTGCTGGCCGTACCGCTGGCGCCGCAAGCGCTGGGCGAAGGCCCTGGTCGCGGCGCCGCTGGCCGCGCTCGCCACCATGGGCTCCCCGGTGGCGGGCCTGTTCGTGGGCCTGGTGGCGGTCGCCCTCTTCCTCCAGAAGCGCCGCCCCGGCGCCTGGGCGCTCGGGCTGGCTCCGGCCGTGGTGGTGGCCGTCTCCGCGCTGCTCTTCCCCTTCTCCGGCACCCAGCCGATGGGCTTCGGCTCGGCGTCCCTGCCGCTGCTGTACGCCGTCCTCGCGGCCGTCCTCGTCCCGCGGGAGTGGACGACGGTCCGGATCACCTCCTGGGTGTACGCCCTGTCGGTGGTCGGGGTCTGGGTGATCAGCTCCCAGATCGGCTCCAACATCACCCGCCTGGCGATGCTGTTCGCCGGGGTGGCGCTGGTGGCGGCGCTGCCGTTCACGGTGCCGCGCTCGCGCAAGTGGTACGCGACCGTGCTGGCGCTGACCGGCTTCGTCGTCTGGATCGGCTTCAAGTCGGTGGACGACATCGTGCACACCGCGCCCGCCGCCTCCTGGTCGCGCGAGCTGGCCCCGCTGGTCAACCAGTTGCAGAAGGCCGGCGCGCAGAAGGGCCGGGTCGAGGTCGTCCCGGCCAGCTCGCACCGCGAGGCGTCCGCGCTGGCGCCGTACGTCAACCTCGCCCGCGGCTGGAACCGCCAGGCCGACATGGAGCGCAACCCGCTCTTCTACGACGACACGCTCAACTCGGCCAACTACCACGACTGGCTCCAGCGCTGGGCGGTGCACTACGTGGTGCTGCCCAAGGGCGAGCCGGACGGCGACGGCGGGCAGCGCGAGCGTGCGCTCGTGCAGCGCGGCATGCCCTACCTCAGCCAGGTCTGGGGCGACGCCAACTGGCAGCTGTTCAAGGTCACCGACCCCAAGCCGCTCGCCGAGCCCAACGCCGTCGTCGACCGGGCCGAGCAGGGCGAGCTGACCATCGAGGTGCGCGAGCCCGGCCGGGTCCTCATCCGCATCCCGTACTCGCCCTGGCTGAGCCTGGTCGACGAGCACGGCAAGAGCCTCAAGGCGCCCCAGGAGACGGAGGCGTCCAAGCACCGGACGGAGGGCACGCCGAAGACGTTCGACAACGTCAACGGCTGTCTGGCGGAGACCCCGCAGGACGCCAGGGGCGACAAGTGGACGACCCTGCTCGCCCCGAAGACGGGCACCTACCACCTCGCGGCGCCCTACCGCCTGCCCCGCGGCACCCCGTGCCCGGACGAGCTGAAGCCCGGCAAGTGAGCCGGCCCCCGGCACCGGCCCGGACCCGCTGACCGCCGCGCCCGCCGGGACCGCCACGCCGCTCACCGCGCCCGGCGGTCCCGGCGGGCGCGGCGGCCCGGCGCTCACCTCACCGGATCACCTCACCTCACCGGAAAGGCCACGTCGCACACCGGGTCCTCGGGCCCGGCCGCCTCCCAGTCGGCGAAGTACACCTCGCGGCAGGGCCCGGCGGGCGCCAGCCCCTGCCCGGTGATCCACCGTCCCACGGCGTCGAAGGCGGTCTGGATCTGCGGGTGGGCGACCTGCGCCTTGGTGATCCGGGTGTACGCCAGCCGCCGTACGGGCTCGACGCGCACCGCCGTGTCCCAGGACCGCCCCCGCGCCTCGGCCCAGGCGCGCGCGGCCCGCTCGTCGGCGACCGGGACGCAGCACTCGGCGGGTCCGTCGCTCTCCATGGACACCTCGGCGTGGTAGACTACGAACGGCGGTCCCGCCACCCCGCCACACTCCCGCGCCGCTTCCTCCAGCGGGCCCAGCGACGCCCCGATCCACGCGGGCAGCTCGCCCACCAGCGTGTGCCGGGTCTCGGTGATCACCACCTGCGCGGGCACCTCGACCGTCTCGACCGCGAACTTCCCGTACATGTCCTCGCTCCTCCCGGACAGCCGTCCACGGAGGTAGTCGGCGAGGGTCCGCTGTCCGGCCACCCGGCGCTCGACGTCCGCCCAGTACGCGGTGAGCAGCCCGGCCGCGCCGGGCCCGTCCAGCTCGGCCGCCGCGAGCACCTCGGCCACCCGCGCCAGCGGCATGTCCAGCCGCCGCAGCAGCGCCACCAGCCGGGCCCGCTCCGTCTGCGACGCGCGGTAGTAGCGGTAGCCGCTGGCCTCGTCGACCTGCGCCGGCACCAGCAGACCCAGGCGGTCGTACAGCCGTAGCGCCTTGGCCGACAGCCGGGCCCGCGCGGCGAACGCGCCGATGGTGAGCAGTTCCTCTTCTTCCCCGGCTTCCCCGGCTTCCCCGTCCACCGTGCCATCCTCCGTCACCGGGCGGCCTGTCCGCCCGGTGCCGAGGACGCTGCCCCCTGCCCCAGGGGCAAGGTCAAAGGGCGCTCAGCCGAGCCGCGCCTCGACGGCCGCGACCAGCTCGGGCGCGTCCGGCTCGGTCTGCGGGGAGAACCGGGCGACGACCTCGCCGTCCCGGCCGACGAGGAACTTCTCGAAGTTCCAGCGGATGTCCCCGCTGTGCCCCTCGGCGTCGGCGAAACCGGTCAGCCGCTCGTACAGCGGATGCCGTCCGTCCCCGTTGACCTCGGCCTTCTCGGTCATCGGGAAGGTGACGCCGTACGTCGCCGAGCAGAACGCGGCGATCTCCTCGGCGCTGCCCGGCTCCTGCCCCATGAACTGGTTGCAGGGCACCCCGAGCACGGTGAAGCCCTGCTCCCCGTACCGCTCGTGGAGCTTCTCGAGTCCGGCGTACTGCGGGGTGAGCCCGCACTTGGACGCCACGTTCACGACGAGGACCACGCGTCCCGCGTACTGCGCGAGGTCCGCGTCCCCGCCCTGGAGCGCGCCGATCTCCACACCGAGCGGAGAGGTGGGGGAGAGGGCGCCGTTGCTGTCTGAAGTGGTCATGCGTCGGATGCTAGGCCCTGCCCCCGGAACCCGGCCCGCCCGGTCCCGCCCCACCACACCTTTCCGGCCCCGGCCCCGGCCCCGGCCCGCCACGCCCCGGGGTCCGGTCCGGGTCCGGTCCGGGTCCCGGCCCGCCAGGTCCGGAGTCCGGCTCCCGGCCCGGTGGCGCGCTGGCCCGGCCCGTTCCCGGCCCGTCCCGCCCGGCGGCCCAGTACGTTCAGGCGGACGGCCCCGCCCCTCCCGGCGGCGGCCCGACCGGGACCGCCCCGATCCCGCGGCGGCCCCACCCCTCGCCTCCCGCCTCTTCCACCGGCTACGGGTCCCGCCCGCCCCTGCGGGCTACCGGGCCCCGCCGCTCCCGCCGGGCCACCCGCCCGCCCGTCGTCACGTCCCCGCGCCCGCCCCGGTCCTCCCCGAAGCCGCCTCCACGAGCACCTGGCCCGCCGCCGTGCGCGTGTACAGCACCGACCGGCCCGCCCGGTGGCGCTGGGCCAGCCCGGCGTCCAGCAGCACCCGCAGATGGCGGCCGACGGAGCCCAGCGCCTGCCCGGTCACGGCGGTCAGCTGGGTCGTGCTCAGCGGCGAGCCGAGCAGGACGAGCACCTGCGCCCGGGAGGCGCCCAGCAGCGCGCCGAGGGCGGCGGGCACGGCCGTCCGCCGCTCGGCCGAACCGGCCAGCACACCCGTGCAGGGGTAGACGACGGCGTACCGCAGTCCGGACTCCTCCCAGGACACCCAGCCGCAGTACGGGGTGACGGGCACGAAGAGGAGCTGGGCGCCGGAGATCTCCCGCGGCGGATACTCGTGCAGATTGACCTGGAAGCGGCTCCCGCCCAGCCACCGCGTCCCCGGCCGCAGCCCGTCCAGCACCGCCGCCCAGCCGCCCCGGCCGGCCTGCGCGGTCCGGGCCGCCACGTCGGCCTGGAGGATCCGCCGCCGCCGTTCCCAGGCGGGCCGTACGGTCTCCGTCCAGACGTACTCCAGCAGCCGCGCCGCCCGCTCGGGCAGGTCGTCCCGCTCCAGCAGCTCCGGTACGGGCCCGGCGAGCGCGGTCCGCAGGTGCGCGCGGGCGGCGGCCGGGCAGGTGGCCCGCACCCGCGCCACCTCCTCGGCGAAGGACTCCCCGTCGCGGGGCGTGGGCGTGAGGAAGTCGGCGATCCACTCCCGGCCGAGACCGGCCCGTACCAGCGCGGCGGTGACCGGGTCCCCGGCCAGCAGCGCGCGGTAGCCGGGCAGGTGGACGCGCAGCCAGTCCCGCTCGCCCGGATGCCCACCCGTGTGCCCGGCCGCGCCCTTGTGCAGCAGGATCAGGCTCGCGAACGTCTCGGCCAGCGGTGAGATGAGGAACCGGCTCCCGGCGAGCGTGTCGGCGTTGACCTGCCACCAGCCCACGGAGCCGCCCACCCTCCCCGAGACGTTTCGCACCCGCGCGAAACAATACCGGCCGCCGCCGCACCGCCCCAGACTCCGGCGCATGCGCAACTACCAGGACCTGTTCCGCACCCCGGAGTTCACCCCGCTCTTCCTGTCCACCGCGGCCCAGACCGCCGCCCAGACGATGAGCGGACTGGCCCTGGGCACCCTCGTGTACCGGGCGACCGGGTCCCCGCTGCTGTCGGCGGTCAGCATGTTCGGCCCCTCGCTCGCCCAGGTGCTGGGTGCGACGCTGCTGCTCTCCGGCTCCGACCGGCTGGCCCCGCGCTCGGCCCTGACCGGTGTGACGCTCGTCTTCGCCGCCACCACGGCCGTGCTCGCGCTGCCCGGACTGCCGCTCGGCGCGCTCTTCGCCGTCGTCCTCGTCCAGGGGCTGGTCGCCTCGCTCGGCGGCGGTGTCCGCTGGGGCCTGCTGAACGAGATCCTGCGGAGCGGCGGCGACACCGGCTATCTGCTCGGGCGGTCGCTGTTCAACATGATGGGCGGCCTCCTCCAGATCGTCGGGTACGCGGTGGGCGGCGCCCTGGTCGCCGTGCTGTCCCCGCGCTTCTCGCTGCTGCTGGCCGCCGTCCTCTACGCCGTCGCGTGCCTCGTCGTCCGCCTCGGCCTGAGCCGGCGCCCGCCCCGCGCCACCGGCCGCCCGTCCGTCGCGGCGACCTGGCGCACCAACGCCCTGCTGTGGTCCGACCGCCCGCGCCGCCTGACCTACCTGGGCCTGTGGCTGCCCAACGGCCTCGTCGTCGGCTGCGAGTCGCTGTACGTCTCCTACGCCCCCGACGCGGCCGGGCCGCTCTTCGCCTGCGCGGCGCTGGGCATGCTGGCCGGGGACGCCACGGTCGGCCGGCTGCTGCCGCCCGCCGTGCGCCGCCGCGCGGCCACACCGCTGCTGCTGCTCCTGTCCGCGCCCTATCTGCTCTTCGCGCTGCGCCCGCCGCTGCCGCTGGCCGCCGCCCTGGCCGCGCTCGCCTCCGTCGGTTTCGCCGCCAACCTGGTCCAGCAGGAGCGGCTGATGGCCCTGACCCCGGCCGCGCTCAGCGGCCACGCCCTCGGACTGCACTCGGCGGGCATGCTGACCCTC
Source organism: Streptomyces sp. SAT1 (assembly GCF_001654495.1). Lineage (GTDB taxonomy): Bacteria > Actinomycetota > Actinomycetes > Streptomycetales > Streptomycetaceae > Streptomyces > Streptomyces andamanensis. The sequence goes on along the minus strand of NZ_CP015849.1, from coordinate 3,077,169 downwards.
CAGGGCGTCAGCGCTGCGCTGGCGGGCTCGGTGGCCCAGTTCACCTCACCGGCGGTCGCGATGACGGCCATGGCGGCGGCGTCCGCCGCGGTGACCCTGGCCCTGGCGGCGGCCGCCCGGCGCACCCCGGCGCAGGCGGGCGGCCGCCCCCGCCCGGCCCCGGCACCGTGACCGCCGACTCCCTTCCAGGTGTGCCCTCTTGCGGCCCGCTCGCACGAACCCGGATATACAGGGGTGGGTCGCCGCCCGGCCTCGCGGGATAGAGTCGCCTGATGAGCCGGTCGCGGGGGTGACCGGTGGTGCCTGGCCGCGCGCGGTGTCCTGGGGAGGGGGCCTTCGAGCATGAGTCGTCGCTCTACGGGTTTGGTCGGGGTCTGGGCCGAGGCGCAGCGGCAGCAGCAGCGCCAGCGCGAGGCCGACGACCGGCGCCGCAGGGACCAGGCCCGGCAGGCGCAGGCCTACCAGCGGCGGGCGGCCCAGGACCACCGCCAGTACCGGCAGGCGGAGGCCCGGCGGCGTACCGACGAACTGGACGCGCAGGTCGCCGCGTTGCAGGGCCTGCTCGCCGAGGGCTGCCTCGCCCCCGCCTTCACGGCCGCCTCGCTGCTGCGCGCCGAGGACGTGCGGCCCTTCGCCCCGGGACAGCTCGCCCAGCCCGTCACCATGCCCCAGCCCCACCAGTACCAGGCGCAGGGCGGCTGGACGGCGGGCCGCCGCGCCCAGGCCGAGGCCGACGCCCGCGCCCGCTTCGAGCAGGACTGGTACGCGGCCCAGGCCGCCGAGGCCCGCCGGGTGGAGCAACTGGAGGCGTACCGGCGCGAGTACGACCAGTGGGCCGCCGCCCAGCTGTCCGAGGTGCGCCGTCACAACGCCGGGATCACCGAGGTGACCCAGGGGGTGCGGCGGCGCGACCCGCGCTCCGTGGTCGAGTACTTCTCCGCCGCGCTCTACGCCTCCACGGCCTGGCCCGAGGGCTTCCCCCGGCAGCTCTCGGCGGCGTACGACGCACCGGCGGGCCAGCTCGTACTGGACTGGGAGCTGCCCGGCTACGACATCGTCCCCGCGGTCAGGTCCGTCCGCTACGTCGCCGCGAGCGACGAGGACAAGGAGACCGCCCGGCCCGCGACCCAGTGCCGGACGCTGTACCGGGAGATCGTCGCCCAGTGCATGCTGCTGGTGCTGCACGAACTCTTCGCGGCGGACAGCGAGTTCGGCGCACTGGAGTCGGTGGCGCTGAACGGCTTCGTGGACGCCCACGACCCGGCCACCGGACGCCAGGGCCACATCCCGCTCGCCACCGTCATGGCCCCGCGGCCGGTGTTCGGCGGGCTGCACCTGGCCCAGGTGGACCCGGTCAGCTGTCTGACCGACGCGCTCCGGGGCCAGCTGACCTCCCGGCCCGACCAGCTCACCGCCGTACGGCCGGGCAGACGGCCGGAGGACATCGGCGACCGGGTCGTCACCCACGGCGGCGACGGCGACGACGAACCCGACCTCTACACGATGGACCCGCTCGCATTCGAGTCCCTGGTCGCCGAGTTGTTCCGCGCCATGGGCATGCAGGCCGTGACGACCCAGCGCTCGGGCGACGGCGGCGTGGACGTCGACGCGCTGGACCCCGCACCGATACGCGGCGGCAAGATCGTCGTCCAGGTGAAGCGGTACCGCAACACCGTGCCGCCCACGGCCGTGCGCGACCTGTACGGCACCGTCCAGGACACCGGCGCCAACAAGGGCGTCCTGGTGACCACGTCGAAGTTCGGCCCCGGCTCGCACACCTTCGCGGGCGGCAAGCCGCTGGAACTGGTCTCCGGCACCGAACTCGTCGACCTGCTGCACCGGCACGGCCTGCGCGGCAGGCTCGGCGACCCCCGCGGGAACCCGGCCCCGGCGTCCCGGCCGCCCGCCGCGCCCGCGCCCGGAGCCCCCGCCACGCCCGCCGGCGACCACGACGACTACAACGTCCTGGGCATGTCCTGGTCCGGCGACGTCGCCCTGGACGTGTGCGCCCTGGTCTGCACCGGCAACCGCGTCCTCGACGACGACCACTTCGTCTTCTACAACAACCCGGTCACCCCCGACGGCTCCGTCGGCGCGCTCGCCGCCACACCCCCGGACAAGGCGGCCATCAGGGTCTCCTTCGACGCCCTCCCGGCCCGCTCCGACCGGCTCGTCCTGGTCGCCGCCGTCGACCCGGAGGCCGACCCGCACGCCGACCTCACAGGTTTCACCGACGCCCGCATCCGGCTCCTGGACCCGGCCCTGACCGAGCTGGGCGTCCTGGACGTCTCCGACGGCCGCCCCGGCGAGACCGCCCTCGTCCTGGGCTCCTTCCGCCGCCGCGCCAGCGGCGACTGGGACTTCGTCCTCGGCGGCAAGGGCTACCCGGGCGGCCTGGTCCAGCTGGTCGAGGACCACGGCATCGAGGTCGAGTAGGCGGCCGGGTCCGGCCGCGCACCGCACGGGCGCGGCTCCTGCCGTTCACCCGCCTGGCGGTCCCCCGCTGGTGGAGCGTCCCGCCGCCGCCCACGGTGGACGCATCCGACCGCAGGAGGGCGACACCATGACGGAGCAGCCGGCGACTCCTGGCCGTGAGCCGGGACACCACCGCCCCCAAGACCGCACCGCCGCCCCCGGCTCCCCCGCGGGCCCGGCAGGGACGGCGGGCACCGCAGGGGGAGGCGCCGGTGGCAGCACCGGCGGAGGCGCCGGGGAGGGCCGGCCGAGCGCGTGGGTGGCCGGCGGGACGGTCTTCGCCGGGGTGGTGCTGCTGGTGGGCGGCCTGCTGGACATCCTCAAAGGCATCTCGTCCATCGCGTCCGACACCATCTACACGCGCATCGGCGACTACGTCTACCGCTTCAACCTGACGGCCTGGGGCTGGGTCCTGGTCGTCGTCGGCCTGATCGCCGTGATCACCGGCCTCGGCCTCCTCACCGACGCCCTCTGGGCCCGCGTCCTCGGCGTCTTCATGGCCTGCCTCAGCCTCATCGCCAACTTCCTCTGGCTGCCCTACCAGCCCCTGTGGGCCCTGATCTCCATCGGCCTGGACGCCTGGGTGATCTGGGCCCTGACCGCCCACCGCACACCGCGCGCCCTGTGAGGCGCGGCGCGTGGCGCGGCGAAAGAGGATGCCGGGGCCGGGCGCCCGCCCGCAGGGGGCTGGTGCTCGGCACGGTGCCGGCGTTCACGCCCGCCCGGCTGACCTCCCGCACGTGGCCCCGCGGGCTCCTGGCGGGCGTCGTCGCCGGGGCGCTGTTCCTCGGTGAGGTCGTGGTCGGTGCGGAGGGCGGCATACTGCCGGCGCTCCTGACGGCACTCGGCGTGCCGCTGACCGGCCTGGCGGCCGCCGCGTGCAGCGGGGACATCGCGGGCACGAGCCGCCGGTACGCATGGCTGCACCCGAACCCGGACCCGCTCCCTTCCCGTATGGCGGCGCTACGGAGCCTCACCTGGCGTGCGAGGCTCCGCGCCGTGGTGGACCTGCTGTGGACGTGACGCCGGGGTGCGGGACGGGCCCGCGCCCCGGCGCTCGCGCTACTCGCTGTAGTTCCGGCCGGGCGGCATGCCGGGGATCGGCTTGGCGATGAGCGCGGCCGGGGTGAAGAAGCCGATCTGGGCGATGGCCATGACGAGCATCCACAGCGCCCGGTGGTCGTAGAGGGCCGCCGCCCTGGCGTACAGCTCGTCGGGGACGCGCTCCCCGGACGGGTTCGGCGTGTGCACGGCCTCCACCAGCTCCAGCGCGATCCGCTCGGCGTCGGTGAAGCAGGTGGCGTCCCGCCAGGTCGCCACGGAGGTGATGCGCTCCTCGGACTCCCCGGCCGCACGGAGGGCGCCGGTCTGCCCGACGGTGAAGTACGTACTGCCGACGAGCTGTCCGGCGCGCAGGTGCAGCAGATGGACGGTGGTCTGTGGAACCGGCCCGTCCCGCAGCGTCTTGTTCAGCTCGGCGGCGATCCCGGCCAGCTCCGGTACGAGCGGCAGCGGGTCGGGCATGCGCGACCGGCGCTCACGTGAGGCCGTGGACGGCGAAGAGGCCGTAGGAGATGTGGACATGGGTGGTCCGTCCCTTCGTGGGGTGAGGCTGGGGCGCCGCCCCGGGGGATCGGCGCGGCGTCCTGACGGGCAAGAGATCCCGCCCGCACCCCTGCTGTGACAGCGGGGCGGCTGTGACGTGCATCACCGTCAGTCCGCGTCACGCGGAGCGCCGGCCCGGGATCGTATGCGGGCAGGAGCACACCCGCGACCAGCCGCCGGAACACCGGCCGGAGGGGGAACGAGCCATGACGAGCCCGGCACGACAGCCGAGACCGGACCCGAGGCGCCACCCGGAGCGGCCGGCCGCCGCCCCGGACCCCGCCACCGACGCCTACGTCACCCACCGCAACCTGCTCTTCACGGTCGCCTACGAGATGCTCGGCTCGGCGGCCGACGCCGAGGACGTCCTCCAGGAGACCTGGCTGCGCTGGTCGGCGGTGGACCTCGGCGCCGTCCGCGAGCACCGCTCCTACCTGGTGCGCATCGTCACCCGCCAGGCCCTGAAACGGCTGCGCACCCTCCAGCGGCGCAAGGAGTCCTACGTCGGCCCCTGGCTCCCCGAGCCGCTGCTGACCGCACCCGACGTGGCCGACGACATCGAGCTGGCCGACAGCGTCTCGATGGCGATGCTGCTGGTCCTGGAGACGCTGGGCCCGGCCGAACGTGCGGTCTTCGTGCTGCGCGAGGTGTTCGCCCTCGACTACGACGAGATCGCGGAAGCCGTCGGCAAGACCCCCGCCGCGGTCCGCCAGATCGCCCACCGCGCCCGCTCCCACGTCACCGCCCGCCGCCCCCGCGCCACCCCGTCCCCGGACGAGGCGCAGCGAGCCCTGCGCGCCTTCCAACGCGCCATCACGACGGGCGACTTGCAGGGCCTGGTCGACGTCCTGGCCCCGGACGTCGTCCTCCTGAGCGACGGCGGCGGAATCCGGCAGGCCCTGCCGTACCCCGTGGTGGGCATCGACAACCTGCTCCGCCTCCTGACCACCGGCTGGTCCACCCACCTCGCCGGCCGGTCGGCCGAGCCCCTGCACATCAACGCGGCCCCGGCCCTGCTCGTCCGCCGCGACGACGAGATCGAAGCGGTCCTCTCCCTCCACCTCACCGACGGCCGCATCACCGCCGTCTACAACATCCGCAACCCGGAGAAACTCCGGCGGGTGGAGCGGGAGGCGGGGGTGGGCCGCTGAGACGGGAGCCGGCCGCTCCGGACACCCCGGACGTCCCGCCGCGTCACCGGGGCCCGGTGAACCCCATCGCGCCACTCACCAGGCACACCGTGCCGAAAAGGAAGAATCCTCCCGCGACGACCAGTCCGGTACCGAGCCTGACGACCCCCGCGCTCCTGCCTTCCCTGGGCGTCAGCGAGCCCGAGACCTTCTGCCCGAGATCCAGGGGCCACGGCAGCCGGCCGTTCTTCCGGAGCATCCGCCCGGCACTGATGAGCAACAGACCGAAGAGCAAGGTGAGCGCGCTGGTCTGGAGTTGCTGGACGGGGTCGTAAGGATGCGAGGCCATGTTGATCATTCAACCCTCCGGGGGCTCCGCGAGGCTACTGCCGTACCGGAAGCCGCACGGCGTCGGTGCCTCCGGGGTACCGGCGCGGCCGACGTGCCCGGACCGGTGGTCGCGGTGCGGTCGACACATGCCGGCCGGTCGCGCCCTCCCCCTGCACGGTCGGCGTACGACGCCGACGCTCACGCCCCGGCGCGTGTCCTTGCGTCGCCCGCGGGGAGCCTGTCGGACGAGTCGTGCCTGAACACCCTCATCGACTACCGGCGCCCGGCCGACTCCCCGTCAGTCTCGGATCGCGTATTCACTCAAATGGATTACGAGTGGTCTGACGAGGCATCGTGAGCCGTGAGCGGAGGCGGCAGGGCGCCGCGGATCCGGCAGGACATGTGCGGGCCCCTATCGTGCCGTCATGGCTACGGACGATCTCGTCATCCTTGTTCACGGGACCTTCGCCGGGGACAAGAACGGAAGCGACGAGGGCCATCGGTGGTGGCAGCGCGGCAGCGCGACCTGGACATGGCTGCGGGCCCATCTGCCCGACGGGGTCAGCCTCCCCGAGGGCGACGTCAGGCTGTTCCACTGGAGCGGGACGAACAGCCAGGTGGAGAGGCTCAAAGCGAGTACCCGTCTGCTGGCCCTCATGATGAGCCTCGAACGTCAGGGGCGTGGATACCACCTCGTCGGACACAGCCACGGCGGGTCGATCATCTGGGAGGCGCTGATCTCCAGCGCGATCTCCATGGACGACAGATCAGTTTCCCTCGAATTGCAGTGGGAGCTGCGGAAATTGGGATTCCGGCGGCGCCGCCGTTCCGGGTCGAAGAGCTATCACCGCAGCTTCGACTGGTGGTGCGCCGTCGGCGGGGCCTTCCCGCTGCGCCGCCTGAAGAGCTGGACAACCGTGGGTACCCCCTTCCTGCACTACCTGCCCCGGACCGGGATGCTGACCGACGGATGGCCCAGCCCCACGCTGTCCCTGAGCAAGCGGAAGGAAGCGGGATTTCCGCTTTTCAGCGTTCTCTACCTGCTGAGATTCGTCTCCTTCATCGCCGCGTTCATCACCGTCCTCGGAATTCTCTATCTCGTCCCGTCGGCGGTCCTCTCGGGCGATCACCTGGTGTACCGGACCGCCGGCACGCTCACCGCGCTGATCGTGTACTTCTCCGTCGGCCGGTTCAACGCCCAGTGGAGTCTGCGCTCCGCGCTGCTCAGCCGCCAGTACGGAGCCCGGCTGGCGATCGAGCGGTTCGGCGGCCGGTGGCTGGGGCTGTGGGCGCCCACGGACGAGGCCATCACCGGCCTGCGGTGCCTCGCGGAACCGGCCGTGCACGACTACACCTGGCTCTCGGCCCCCCGGCATCTGCGCGGGACGCCGCGCGCGGCGACGGCAGGCGGGGTGTCCGGTCTCTCCGCCCTGCATGTGCCGCTGCGGATCGGACTCCCGGTCAGCGCCGTGCATCTGATCCCGGAAGCGTCGGCCTTCTCCCCGCAGCGGATCCTCACACCCGGCTACCTGATGTTCAACCGGTGGATCGCGCCTCGCGTGTCCGCCGCCGTCTCCCGGCTGCTGATCAGAAGTGCGCAGGGCTGCGACATCCCCGGCACCGTGCTGGCCTACGCCTCCGCGTGGCCCCTGCCGCTGGACGGCCTGCCGCCCGGCCTCCCGGAGAAGACCGCACAACGACTCGAAGAACGTTCCGCGCTCTACGCCGGAGCCATCGGCCCCGTCCTGCGCCACGCCCTGGCCCGTACGGCACTGGACGGCCGGGGCGTGTACAGCGCGGCGAAGACGGGAGTGGACGGCATCGAGGGAAAGCCGCTGGTCCATACCTCGTACTTCGACGACCTCGACGTTCTGCGGCTCATCCTGCTGCACATCGACAGGTCCCGGGAACACAGGTCCCCTGTGCGGGACCATGTCCTCGACGCCTGGCTCGACGCGACCAGCGCGTCCGTCGCCCACCGTATCGACGCCTTCCTCACGGAGGTGACGCATGGCCAGGCCCCGCCGCTGCCCCGGAGCCGTGTCCCGAGCGCCTCGGAACACGGACGCCGGGAGGCGCACGGGGCCTGAGGCCCCGGCCGTCGGGGCGATGCCTTCCCGGCGGGTGACGGCACCGCCCTGATCACCGGGGCGGCGACGTCAGAGGACGTCGCCGGGCCGGCCGGCGGGCTTCGGCCGGCGCCGGTGAGGTCAGCCGCGCCACTCCACGAAGAGCAGCGTCGCGTCGTCCGTGGTGTGTCCGCCGCGTGCCCGCTTGAGCGTGTGGGACAGGGTACGTGCCACCGCCCGGACCCCGCGGCCGCTTCTTTCCAACTGGTTCACCCAGCCGATCAGCCGCTCCTCCCCGAACTGCTCCGCACCCGTCGAGTGCTCCTCGACCAGGCCGTCGGTGAAGCACAGCAGGCGGTCGCCCCGTTCCAGCGTCATCTCGCTCACCTGCGGCTCCGGGCCGCCGAGACCGGCGGGGAGGGTCGTGGGACCGGTCAGCCGGAGTGCGACGCGGTGGTCGCGGACGAGCATCTGTGACGGATGCCCGGCGTTGACCCACTGGAGATGACCTGTCGCGGTGTCCAGTTGCAGCATCTGCGCGGTCACGAAGTGCTCCGAGCCGAACTGCTCGGCCAGCGCCCGGTCCATGAAGGCGTAGATCTCCGGCAGCCCGGTGCCGGCGCGGCGGGCGTGGCGGTAGGCGCCGATCGCCACAGTGGCCATCGTGGCCGCGTCCAGGCCGTGCCCCATCGCGTCGATCATGGCCACGTGCAGGACGTCCCCGTTGAGGGCGTAGTCGAAGCTGTCACCCGCCACGTCATAGGCGGGTTCGAGGATGCCCGCCACGGCGACCCGCGGCATGATCATCGCCAGGGGCGGCAGCAGGGCCCACTGGATCTCCGCGGCGACGCTCATCGGTTCACCGCGTCGTACCCCGAAGAAGAGGTCCGAGTAGCCGTGCTTGGTCACCAGCAGGTCGGCGACCAGGCCGGCCGTCCTGCGCAGGATGCGGCGGTCCTGGTCGTCGACGCCGTCCAGCGTCACCGTCATGACCCCGACCTGGTCGCCGCCGTCCAGCAACGGCAGATGGATCCGTACGCCGTCGCTCCCGGCCACCTCGACCGGGCGCGCGTCGAGGAAACAGCGGCCCGCCTCGGAGCCGTCGATCAGCTGCGGCTCCCCGCCGGTGAGACCGTCGCCGGGCAGCGGCACCAGCAGCAGTTGGCCGTAGTCCTGCAACAGCACCTGCGGACGGCGGCCGCCGAGCCGCTCCACCACGTCGGCGACCAGAGGACCGATGAGATGCGGCGGCAACTCGTGCGCGCCGTCGAGGATCACTCCGAGAAGGGCTTCCCCGAAGCTCTCGGAGCGGTCCGCCCGTCGTCCTGCCGTCATCCCCTCACCCGCCGGGAACCGTTCCGGGCGGGAGACGGCCCGGGACGACGAAGAACGGCTGTCGCTGTCATCGCTCCATCATCAGGGGATCATGCGAGCCAGGGCCGGCCGGCCACGCCGGGCCCGGCCGGACCGGGCGGCTCACCTGGGTCCGGCTCCTCCCTCCGACTCCCACGCGGACTGTCCGTCGGCGCCGCTCTCGGCGAGTTCCAGCAGGCGCGCGGCCGGCCAGGGGTTGCCGGGGTCGGCGGCGGCGGTCAGCAGCAGGGAGGCCGCCGCGGACGGCTCGTCCGGGGGCACCACGAGCAGTTCCCAGCGCCCGACGGTGCCGCAGTCCACGGTGATGGCGTGGGTACCGGCGGCGTCGTCCGTCAGGTCCACCTCGATCACATGGCCCGAAGCCGTCACCCTCCGCGGGGCGTCCGGCCAGACGGCGGTCCCCACGGTGGCCCGGGTGACGGTGCCGACGCCCGGGTCCAAGCAGCCGACCAGCGCGGGAAGTTCCAGTTCCAGCGCGTCGCAGCGCGGCCACCACGCACCGTCCAGCGGGCCGTGGCTGGCATCCGGTGTGAGCCGCAGCCGGGGCAGCGGCATCCGGTACGTGTGCGTGTCATCCGGTGCCGTGCTTCCCTCGCCTCCGGCGGGGGGCTTGGTGAGGGCGTCCATCGTGCGATCCCGTCCCGGGCGGCCTGCGGCTGCCCGCGTCTGTCACTCGCCGGGAACGACGCCGTCGTGCTGGTGCGTCCGCAAAGCTCTCGGTACCCGCCAGGCTACTCCCGGCCGCGCCGAGAAGCGCGCGGCTGTCGCCCTCACCCACCGCCCGGCCCGGCCCGGACCCGGGTCCGTCGCCCTCCGCCGGGTCACCGGCGTCCAGGCCGCCGGTGTGCCGGGACCGGCCCTTCGCCGGGCAGGACCAGCACACAGGGAGCCACGGCGCCCGGCAGCCCGATGATCTCGCCCATGTTCTGCCAGCCCCAGGACGCGAAGGCGGCTTGTCCCGCCTCGTCGGCAGGGTGCAGCAGGGCGACTCCGACAGGAGAGCGCAGGTCGGCGAGGAGACGCCGTTGCAGACGTCGGGCGATCTCGCGGTTCTGGGGGTGCGGACGGGCCACGACCTGGGTGAGGAGGACGCACCGGGGATGGGCGGTGAGCCGTTGCACGCTCTCCTGGAGTGTTCTCTCGAACCCCCGGCCGCCGAAGCCGCCCGGACCCAGCGGAAAGCCGAAGGCGCAGCCGACCAGCGCGGTCGTCTCCGCGGCCAGCACCGCGAAGCCGGGGTGGCGGGCACTGACCGCCAGGCGCCGCAGGAAGTGCCCACGGGCTCGGTACGTCTCGCCGGAGGTGCCGGCGACGGACGCCGCGGCCAGGTCCACGATGTCCGCACGCATCCCCTCGGCCTGCCGGCGGGTCAGCCGGCGAAGACGGATCCCGTCCTTGACGACCGGCTGATCCGGCCGGTGAGCAGGAGCCGCGAGGAGTGGAGAGGACGCGTCGGCGGCCAGGAGGCGGGTGATCTGCGCGCACGGATGGTGCAGCCGCAGACAGGCGTGCACCCGGCCGGCCCGCCGCGAAGCCGAAAGGAGGACGTCCAGACCCCCGGCGTCGCAGGAGCCGACCGTGGTCAGGTCGATGTCGATCACGGTGACGCCGTCCAGCAGGCACTGCTCCAGCGCGGCCCGCAGCAGGGGTGTCGTGGCCGGTCCGATGTTCCCGGCGAGCGTGACGAGGGTCTGCTCCCCCCTGTTCCGCCGGTGGATGTCCAGCCCGGAGAGAGCCATCACCCCTCCCCTCGGCAGGGGCGCGCGACCGGGCCCGTCCGCACCGCGGTCGCGGCCGGAAGGAGTTCGTGTGCAGCCGCTGCGAGTGCGGCGGACATGGTGCCGACCCGTCTCCGTGCCGGCCACTGGCGCGGCCCGGAAGTCCGTCCTTCGCCGGGGACGACCCCGGCATGGCGGCCGGAACGCGTGATGCCCTCGGTAGTTCCACGGTACGTCGCCCGCGGTGGGAAACGGCCGCCCCGAGGATGCCGGGAGTACGGTGGGCAGAGTCGAGGGTCCTTCGTACTCCGGTGACCGGGCTGGTCTCGTCCTCGGCGCGCGGCACAGCAGTCGGGGGCCGCGCGACAACACGGGCCGCGTCTGCCGCCGCCCGGGACAGGTTCCGCCCGATGACCACCGAATCCGCGCCACCACTGCATGCGCCCGCGACCCAGGATGCTTCGGACGGTCCGCCGGCCGAAGGCAGGGTCGAGGTCCGCATCGTCTCCCGGGACGCGGAAGCGGCCCGGCAGGTCGCCGACGCGCTCCGGCTGCTGTTCGCCGGGGGCGAGCAGCGCAGCTACCCGGCATTCCCGTCGGGTACCGGGACGCGTCTGCACCTCACGCTCGACCCCGCGCGGGCCGTCGGCCCGTTCCACTCCTGGCTGGAGGCCAGCAGGCCACAGGCCGACCGGACCCATCCGGGTGAGACCGCGCCCCGCGCGACGCCGACGGTCCGGCCGGCGTCCGCCGGATCCCCGGCCGTGGCGGACCCCCGGCCTCCCTCACCTCAGGAGTCCCCATGACCACCACCCCCTCGTCCCACCAGCCCGCCGCCCGGCTGAGGCTGGGCGCGCGGCCCGGCCGGGGCGACGCCGTCCGGCGCATCGACGGAGCCTGGTGGCCGCGGTCGTACGACCTGACCGCCGAACTCCCCGGGCTGCTCGCCGCGTTGCCGCTGCGCTGGGGACACGTCACCAGCGTTCGCGTGAACGGGGCGAGGTGGTCGCTGTCCGGTGACGGCGTGCCCGTCGAGGACCAGCGGGCGCGCCTGCGCCGGAGGGGGACATCACGGGCCGAGGACACCGTCTGCCTGCTCACCCCCGGACAGGGCCGCTGGGACCTGCTGGTCGTGCCGCCCGCCGCCACGGCGGAGGAGGCCGAACGGCTGATGGAGACGGCCACGGCGGAGGCTCCGCCCGCGGGGTGGCCTGCCTGACCCGGGGTTCGCGGGGCGTCCTGTCCGACGCGGACGGGGTGCCCCGCCCGGCCTCGGCCGGCCCGCCCTGCGGCGGTGGCTCACGGCTGTCGGCGGATCGTGTCGCTCCGTTCCGCAAGCACAGGAGCCCTCCCGTCCGCTGGACGGGGGATCCCATCGGCGTACGGCCGGCGGTCAGTCGGGAGAGCGGGTGAGTCGTCGGAGTAGGCGCGGGCGGCGTTTCGTCAGACCTTCTCGACCCGCACGGGGGCGTCCCGCGAGGAGTTGAGTCATGTCGTCGGTGTCCGATGTGAAGACGGTTGCCTCAGCTCCCTGCGCGGCTTCCCGACCTGCCACAGACAGCCGCCAGAATGGCGTCGACGGCGTACTTGGGGCCATGCAGACCAGCCGCCTTCAGCATGTCGCGCGCCATGGTGATCACCTGGTCATCCGTGTGCAGGACGCGGATACGGGACAGCGTCCAGTTCCACAATGCCTGCCTCGACGTTTCGCGAGGGTCCCCTGCTTCGTTCAGCCAGCTCGCGCAGTCGGTCCATGGCGTCCTGATGAGCTGCGGCGGCCGCGATGTAACTGGACACCCCGCGCGCGTCGACGCGCTCCTTGTGATTATCGGCTCGATCAACGCCCATTGCTTGTCCGACAAGTCGCTCGAATACGGTCTTCGCCCTATGCCTCGCACTCGACAACGTGACAACGCCGTGCGCAGGGCGACAGGCATGCCAGCCGGTGAACGATGCCGGAAAGCCGTATGCGGGAGAACCGCACGTACGGTGTGAGGCGGCGGGGACTGGACGGAAAGCGGCGGCCACGCGCCGGTCCCCGACGCTACTGGGCTCGGTTCTGGGTGAGCGCCGGGTTCTGGGCGGGGATGTCGGTGGGGGCCGGGACGTCCTTCCCGGCGTTCTCCGGCGCACCGAACCAGGCCACCGCGACCGCGCCCGAGACCGCCAGGACGAAGCCGGTCACCGCCAGCCAGGCGAAGCCGGGGCGTGAGGCGTCCCCCAGCCACCAGACGCCGATCATGCCGGGCAGTACGGTCTCGCCGACCACCAGCGCCGCCGTCGCCCCGTTCACCGAGCCGATCTGCAGCGCGACGGTGTGCAGATACATGCCGCCGATTCCGGCGACGAGAATGGCATACAGGGCCGGGTCGGCGAGCAGCGTGCCCAGGTCGAACGGATCGACCCCGTTCAGCACCCGCACGCCCACGCCGAGTGCGCCGAAGCCGAGACCGGAGAGCAGACCGGCCAGGATCGCGGCCTGGGCGCCGAGCAGCCGGACCAGGACCGTGCCGCCCGCCATCAGCAGCAGTGAGATCGTGAGGAGCCACCAGTGGGTGGTGATCGGCGTGTGCCCGCTGCCCTCAGAGCCCGCCGCGCTCGCGAGCAGCACCAGCGCCGAGCAGACGACCGCGATCGAGGCCCACTCCGCCCGGGTCAGCCGGATGCCGAGCAGCTTGACGCTCAGGACGGCCGTGATGACGAGGTTGGCGCTGATGACCGTCTGGGAGAGGAACAGCGGCAGCAGGCGGGCGGCGAGCGCGCCGAGCCCGAAGCCGACGAAGTCCAGGACCGTGCCGACGATGAATTCCCAGGTCATCGCGGCCTGGGCAGTGGAGGAGAGACTGGGGCCGCCATGCGCGGTGACCTGTCCGGTGGTGTGCCCGGCGGCGGCCGCCTCGCGGCGGGCCGACTTGCGGGAGCCGACGGCCTGGAGGACGGAGCCCGTGCCGTAACAGATCGATGCCGCGACGGCGGTCAGGAGTCCTATGAGCACCGAGCGCTCCGTTCAGGGGGGTGGTTCCTGGCTGTTCTCCCTGCCAGACGCGGGATCGACCGCTCGCGTTGCGTGAACCGGGTCTGCGTCGAGATGGACGTGAAGAAGGCCGTCCGGTATCCCGCAGCGGACGCGCGATCAAGCGGAGACGCCCGCTGCGTGTTCGGTCGCAGCAGGCCACGGCCTGCGACCGCCAGCAGCGGAGACACCGCACTGCGGCCAAACAGGACCATCGGCTGGTGCCGCCCTTGAACCCCGGATCCGTTGGATGCGGACTCTCCGAACGGACGTGAGGTTGGTGTTCGCCATGCTGATGGCCAATGCCACGGCCATGATGAACAGCGCGCCCACCCGAGAGAGGTGAACGCGCTGTTCAGACACTGTGCCCCCGGCAGGATTCGAACCTGCGACACCCGCTTTAGGAGAGCGGTGCTCTATCCCCTGAGCTACGAAGGCGTGGGCCGACTGACCGGTGACAGCCTAGCGGATGGGGATCGGGGCGGTCGCCCCTGATGCCGCTGACGGGCATGGTGTGCCTGTCGCAGGGGTTCTGACCTGGGGTTTCCGGTGCGAAGTCCGTTGTGGTCAGTGATGCCCGTGTTGTGCTGCGGGTGACCGTGGTGTCGGACCGGCCCCCGGGGCTTTCCGTTCCGCCGGGGCGGGGCCGTCCGAGTGGACATGCCGTACACGCCCGCGCCGCTCCCGAATTCCGGGCCGGAAATTCAATTGAGCGAAAGCCTTCATTCTGACCGGTGTTGCTAACGTCTCGCTAACGTTTTATTGGCGTGGCGTGGAATTCGGTCATGATTGAGCGGGGGCTGGGCGGAATAAGCCATTCCGGGGGGAGTGGGCTGTCTGGTGGGTGAGTCGACCGGATAGCTTTCGCCGTCAGTCGAGCTCGGTTACGCGAGGGTGGTTCTGCATGATGGACAAGAAGGTTCTGGGCGTTCTCGCCGCTGTCACGTTGTCGGTCGGTGTCGCCGCGCCGGCCAGTGCGGCGACGGCACCCGGGTACGATCTGCTCACCATGGGGCACGGCACGAAGACCCTCGGAATCGCCTATGTGGACAACAATTACTCCGGGTCGCGCATCGAGTTCCGCGGGGAATCCTGCAACAGCGACAAGGAAGACATCCCTGACTACCAGTTCCCGCTGCCCGAGAAGTACCGCTGGACCATCTCTTCCGTGCAGAACATGGAGGGCGGCTGTCAGATGGGGCTGCGGGACCGGAACGGGAACAGGCTGCTCGTGGGCTGGGAGCCCCAGCTCGGCAGCTGGAACGACCAGACGGTGACCGTCCAGTTCAGCTGATGCGTCCGCAGGTCAGCTCCGCTTCCAGCCCCGTAGGGGAAGCGCGGTGATCGCCTCGTCGATCTCCGCCGTGACCTCCTCGGCCGAGGCGTCCGCGCGCAGGCCGAGGACCGCGTATCCGGTTCCGCATTCCAGGATCCGGACGGACCAGCGGGGCGGGAGCTGGGCGATGACGCGCAGGCACGCCAGTTCGGGGGCGGCTTCGGGCGGCCCGGTGAGTCGGACCTGGTTCTCCACGGTCTTGTCTCCTGCGGATCGTGGGCCCTGCGGCCCTGGGTGGACGCGGCATGGGCCGGTTTCCGTGAGGAGACCGGCCCATCTGCGTGAGTGGCGAAGCCCGAGTGGGATACAGGAGGTCGGACGGTGCGGTCGGACTCAGCTGGTGAAGACCACCGTGCCGCCGTTGCGGGTGAACCAGCCGCCGAAGCCCCAGTTGCTCCAGCCGCCGTCGCCGCGGTTGACGATCGTGCCCGACTGGAAGGCGAGCACCCGGTAGGTGGCGCTGCCCTGGGTGACGCGGGCGTTGGCGACCACGCCGTGCAGGTCCATGGAGTAGTCGAGCTTGTCGTTGATGACCATCACGTTGTAGCCCGAGTACGCCGCCATGGTGTCGTCCAGCTGCCGGTGGACGAAGCCGGGGCGGTCCTTCTCCATGCGGATGTCGTTCAGGACGTTCCCGATGATCGGGCCGATGTAGCCCATGGCGTCGATGGCGATGTCGAGCTTCCAGCCGGAGTCCATGGTGCCCACCTGCTGGGTGGCGACCCGGGCCTCGGCGGCCGGCGTGGCGGCCTGGGCCGTGGCGGGCAGCAGCAGGGCCGAGGCGGCGACGGCGCCGACGACGGTGAGGGCGGCGCGCTTGAGGTTCTTCGACATGGTGTGCTCCTTCGAGGTGGTTTCGGGCATGGGGATGCCCGGCGTACGAGGGGTGGAGGGGTGGAGAGTGGAACGGGAAGTGCGGGAAGACCTGCCGGGGGACGCGGTCCGCAGGCGCCGGCCGGTCCGGAGGGTGGGGGCCGCCCCGGTCGGAGCGGCCGCCGTCACCTCGGTCCGGTCATCCCCAGTCGTTGGTCAGCGGGGAGACGGGGGCGGCCTCGTGCTCGGGCACCGCGGTCTGCGTGGCGCTCGCCGGCGGCCTGACCTCGTCCGCGCCGGTGCTGTCGGCCTGGGCGACTCCGGCACCGCCCACGACCAGGAGTGCGGTGATGGTGCCGGACGCGATGCGGGCCGCGATGCGGTTCACGGGTTTCCTCCTGGGTGGGCGATGTCGCTGGGCGGGTTCGTTTCGCTCGGTCCGGCCCGCCGTTCTCGTTCCGGCGGGCCGCCCTCACACCGAGAATGTTGCCCGCCGGGAGGGGCCTCCGGCGGGCCTCGGGCGTGCAGCAAACGACCCTGTTCCCGTGCACTTTCCTGCACACCCCCGCCGCGGGGCCCTGCCGCCGCGCGGCCCTCGCGGGTGGTCCGGCGCACCGCCGCGCGCCCCTCGTACGCGGGCCGGTGCGCCACTGCGCGGTGGTGGCGATGAAGCCGGACGGCACCCCCAACACCCTCGGCTTCCTGGGGGTTTCCGAGCCGGAGGAGCAGCTCTACCGGGCGCTCCTGAGGGACCGCGAGGACACCGGCGGCCACGATCCGGCCGTGGTCACGCGGGTGCTGGAGCTGGGCATCGCGGTGCGCACCCCGGCCGGCGGTCTGCGGCCGCTCTCGCCGAAGCGGACGGTCGAGAGGCTGATCGAGCATCAGGTGGGCCAGTTCCAGGACGAGCTCCAGGAGTCCGTCCGCAGCGCCGGGGTGGTCGAGCACCTGAGCACGATGGACGCCTCAGCGGACGTGTCCGGGCCGGGCGGTCCGGCGGTCCGGCAGATCGAGGGTCTGGAGGCCGTACGGAGCGCCATCGACGAGGTGACCTTCTTCGCGCGCACGGAGAACCTGACGACCAACCCGGTCGGGGTGCTCACCCCGGAGTCGATCGAGATCTCCCGCCCGATCGACCTGCGGATCCTGCGCCGGGGAGTGCGGATGCGGACGCTGATGGCGTCGGCCTGCCTCCAGGACGAGACGACCCTCGTGTACCTGCGGGAACTCGTGGCCCGCGGCGCGGAGATCCGTATCTCCCCGCACCCCATCGAGCGCATGATCATCTGCGATCGGGCGGTCGCGCTCACTCCGATCGACCCCCAGAACACGGCCCGCGGGGCGCTCCTGACGCGTGAGCCCGGTCTGGTGAGCACCGTGGTCTCGCTCTTCGAACGGATGTGGGCGGCGTCGCAGGAACTCCCCGAGGAGGCCCTGCCCTCCCTCACCGAGGTCGAGCGGCAGATACTCCGGACCCTCTACCTCGTCGACAAGGACGAGACCGGGGCCCGCCAGCTCAACATGGCGCTGCGGACCTACCGCAAGTACGTGGCCCGGCTCATGGCGAGGCTCGACGCCGACAACCGCTTCCAGGCCGCGCTGCGCGCCCGGGAGCGCGGCTGGATCTGAGGAGGGTCAGCGATCCGGCCCGAGCGGACGGGTAATTCCGAGCCAGCGCCCTGAATTCGGACACAGGGAGCCGCAGGGCCTGTTTTCTTTGCCCCGGAAGCGCCTTTTGTGCATCCCGTGGAGCATTAGTGAGACGTTAGTGCGCGGGGTCAACCTATTCAGCGTATTCAACGTTTCCATTCACCCGAGAAAGAGGTCGTATGCGTACTCACGCGAAGCTCGCGGGCGCTTTGGTCACCGCGGGGGCCAGTCTTCTGCTCACCATGGGTACCGCCCCGGCCGCCCATGCCGCCGGTGATGTCTGGCAGTACCGGAACGCCCGCACCGGGCTCTGTCTCGACTCCGATGCCAAGGGAAACGTGTACACCAAGTCTTGCGGCGCGGACAACCCGTACCAGAAGTGGCAGCGGGCGGTTCTGGACGGCAAGGTACTGCTCCGCAATGTCGCCACCCGCCGATGCCTCTGGGTGAATCCCCTCAATCCGGAGGACAAGCAGCTCGAAACCGCTCCGGCCTGCGCCAACGGCTCGCTCTGGTGGGAATTGGTGGTCGACGGCACTTTCCGGTTCGTCGACCCCTACAGCAACAAGGCGCTGGACTCGAACGCCAAGGGCAACGCCTACGCCAAGGGGTACGGCTCGGACAATCCCTACCAGCAGTGGCTCCCCAGCGCCACGAGCGCGTGACGGCACACCGGCCCGGCACCGTCGAACACCGCGCGGGCCGGAGAAGACCCCCGCACCGATTCCCACGCTCAGCGTCAACTGCTCACCGAGGAGAGTAAGGCCATGAACATCCGGAAGGCTCTCGGCGGCGTCGCCGCCACCGCAGGAGCGGCCGCGCTGCTGCTGACCGGCACGACGGCGACCGCCCACGCGGCCGGCGGCCCCGGCGGCGGTGTCTGGCGGCTCCAGAACGCCCAGACCGGGCGCTGCCTCGACGCCAACGGCACCGGCGGCGTCTACACCTCGTCCTGTTCGACCACCGCGGCGAGCCAGCGCTGGGAGTACCACGTCGTCAACGGGAAGATCCAGCTCAAGAACACGAGCTCGGCCCGGTGCCTGAAGCCGTCGACGCCCTTCTCCCTCATCCTGGAGACGCGGCCGTGCGGCATCGACGCCAACGACCTCTGGGACGAGGTGTTCGTCTCCGGCAAGCTCCGCCTCATCAGCCCGGGAGGCAACGCGCTGGACTCGGACGCCAAGGGCAAGGCGTACCTGAACCAGTACGGCCCCGACAATCCGTACCAGCAGTGGTACCTGACGACGTCGATCCCCGGCTGACGAGGCGGCGGGAGTCCGCCCGCCGTGCCCTGCCGTCCCGGCTGGTCGCCCCGGCTGGTCGCCCCGGCTGGTCGCCCCCGACCGGCCGGGGCTCCTCCATGCCCGGCGGCCTGCCGGGACCGTGCCCGGTGCCGCGCCGGACGGCCTGGTCAGGTGACGGACCGGTCAGGTGAGGGGCACGCGGGTGAAGCGGGTGGCCGTGCGGAGGTCGGCCTCGATGCGGGCGGCGGTGCGGCGCAGGGCGGGCAGGAGGGCGGAGACGCATTCCTCGCGGGTGCGGCGGGCGGCGTGCAGGGCGATGTCCACGGCGGCCACGGGGCGGCCGGCCCGGTCGTGGACGGGGACGGCGACCGCGCGCAGGCCCGCTTCGAGTTCCTGGTCGGCGAGCGCGTAACCGGCCGGTCCCGGGCCGGTCAGGGCGCGGCCCAGCGCGGTGGCGCGGGCCGGGAGGCGGGTGCCCACGGGGAGGTCGACGCTCATGATGTGGTGCGTGCTCGCGCGGGCCGCGTACTGGATCTCCTCGCCGCCGGGGGCGAGCACCGCCAGCGCCGTCGACTCGCGCACCTCGGCCGCCAGGTCCTCCAGATGAGGCTGGGCGATCCGGGGGAGCGAGGTGCGGGACAGGGGCGGGAAGCCGAGGGAGAGCACGCGGGGCGTGAGGGTGAAGGTGCGGCCGGGGCCGGGGGCGACCAGGCCCAGGTGCTCGTGGGTGATCAGCGCCCTGCGTGCCGTGGCCCTGGCCAGGCCCGTCGCCTGCGCCACCTGTGTGAGGGTCAGCGCCGGGCGGTCCTCGCCGAACGCGGTCAGGACCGTCAGCCCGCGCGCCAGGGACTCGACGAACCCCCGGCCCAGCTCCTGCTTCGACGCCGCCGTCCAGGCCGCCAGTTCCGGGGGCGCCGCGTCCGGGCGAGCCGGTTCCGGTGCCGGTACTGATGCCGGTTCCGGTGCCGCGGCCGAATCCGGTGTCTGCGCCCGCGCCGATGCCGCGCGCAGGTCCTCCTCCATCGCCGCGACCGTCTCGCGCAGCCGGGGCAGGAGCGTGGCGCGCAGGTGCTCCGCCGAGTGGCGGCTGGTGTGGCTCACCACGCTCGCCGCACAGGCGATCGTGCCGGTGACCGGGTCCCGCACCGGTACGGACACGGCCACCAGGCCCGGTTCGATCAGCTGGTCGTCCGCCGCCCAGCCCTCCCGGGCCGCCCGCGCGGCGCGCTCCTCGAAGCCGGAGCGGGGCGCGTCCGGTCCCGGCGGGTGCGGCGGGATGGCCGGGAAGGAGCGGTTCTCCGGGTCGGCCGCCCGGCGTCCGTGCCAGCGGTGCCAGTCCCCGGCCGTCCACTCGGTGGCGAACAGCGCTCCGGGTGCGGTGCGTTCGGCCGGGAGCAGGTCGCCGATGCGGAAGCTCAGGGACATGGCGCGGCGCCGCGTCGCCTGGTGGACGAAGCGGATGCCGTCCTGGTCGCGGACCGCCAGCGACACCGACTCGTCCAGCGCGTCGGCGAGGGCGTCCGCCCGCGCGCCGAGGAGGCCGGGCAGGCGCAGGGCGGCCAGATAGGCGTTGCCCAGCTCCATCAGGCGGGGGGCGAGGACGGTGTCCCGGCCGGCGAGGCGTACGTACCCCATCCGGGCCAGGGTCGCGGTGATGCGGTCCACGGTGGCACGGGCGAGGCCCGTGGCGCGTTCCAGGGCGCTCGGGCTCAGGGTCCCGCCGGCCTCCGTCAGCGCCCGCAGCACGGCCACCCCCCGCATCAGCGGGGCGACGGCCTCCGGCGGGGGCCCGTGCGGCCGGTCCGGGGCGCCCGCGCCGGTGACGGCCCCCGGCTCGTCGGCGGACGGCGCCGGGCGCGCGGACGGCGCCGGGCGCGCGGACGCCATCGGGTGCGGGGGCGTCGCGGAGGTCGCGGGCGTCGCGCACATCGGTCGGTTCTCCCGTACGGGACGTCGGTGGTCGTGGCAGATCTGCGCCCTACGGTAGTCCGGGCCGGGCGGGGGCGGCGGCCCCGGCTACTGCCGGGTCACCCGGACCTGGTAGTCGCCCTCCAGGTCCGCCGCCGCGACATCGATGCGGATCTTGGACCGCGGGTCCTTGAAGGTCTCGCCGGGGGCGAAGGGGGCGTCGGAGAGTTCCGCCTGCACGTTCGGACTGCGGCTGCAGCCGCCGGAGTCGCGGTGGGCGTCGTAGACGGTGATGGGGCCGCTTCCGGTGTCCACGTCGGCGTTCACCTTGTAGATGAGGACGCCCGGCCGGCACACCGCCTCGTCGTTGCCCTCGCGGGTGCGCAGTTCGAGGGCGTAGCCGGTGCTGCCGTCGAGCGGGACGAAGATCAGCTTGGGGCCGCCGGCGCGCTCCAGCGGGGTCAGGGTGTACTCGGCCGAGCCGCGCCGGCTCGCGCAGTTCACCTGGTCGGCGTCGAGCCAGCCCAGCTTCCACTTGTGCCAGCCGAGCAGGTCGTTGTCGGCGCCCCAGTCCTCGCTCATGATGTCCCAGTGGCCGACCGCGCCGCCGCCCTCCTGGGTGTAGAGGTCGGGCAGGCCGAAGACATGGCCGTTCTCGTGCGGCAGGACGCGGTAGCCGGTGCGGTCGTAGGAGCCGGAGCCGTCGTCCTGGCGGGAGTAGACGAACGAGGCGTTCGCGAGGGGGACGCCGTCGGCCGTCGGGGCGTCGGGGTTGCCCGCGAAGGTGACGGACAGGACCGTGTCCAGGGCGGACGGGCCCGCGTTCGGGGTCATCAGCACGTTCAGCAGGTCGTACTGGCGGAAGTCGACCTGGGAGTCGGCCGCCGCCGCGATGTCCTGGACGAGGTCGCGGTAGCCCGGGTCGAAGGGGGCGCCGCGTTCTATCCCGTACTCCTTGAACGGCTTGGGCATGCGCAGCCAGTGGGTGATCGGGGTCTCGGGGCGGTAGTCGAGGCGGCCGTAGGAAGCGGTGCGGAACCACTCCTGGGTCTGCGGGAAGAACTCGTGGAAGCGGTCGAGCGCGGTGCCCTCGCCGGGGGCGTCCGAGAAGTCGATCATCAGGGTGAGGGCGTGCACGGTGCCGGTGGAGCGGGCGTAGCCCGTCGAGGTGGGGACGCCCTCGGTCATCTGCACGGAGCGAGCGCCGCTGATCATGCAGGGGGCGAGCGCGGGCGAACGGGACAGGGAGTTCGCCCCGGCGCCCGAGGCCGCGGCGCCCGAGGTGAGGTGCGCGGCCCCCGCCGTGCTGACCGCGAGGGTCAGCGCGGTCACGGAGACGAAGGCGGCCGTGCGGCGGGTACGCGTACGTATCCGGGCGCGTATGCGGGTCCGTATGGAGGTGCGTATGGGGGTGTGTAGGGGGGTGTGTATGGAGCCTGGGTCGGCGGCCGGCGCGGGGCGGGGGTCGTCTCCTCCGGCGCCTGCCGCGGCGGCGGGGACTCCGGCAGAGGCAGGTGCAGGTGCAGGGGCAGGGGCTCCGGCGGAAGCGGCGGTGGGCGCGGTGGCAGGAGTGGCGGCGGTCGTGGCAGGGGGCGCGGGGGGCATGCTGCGTGCGGGGAGCGCGGTGTCGGCGCGGTCCGTCCCGTGGGGCCGGTGGGTCCGGTGCGGCGTCCGGTCTGTCCGGCGGCGGGGCGGCTGCGGCTGCATGCGTGGACCCTTCGCTCCAGGCAGCCGACGGTCTCGCGCCGCGCGGCACCGGTCCGCACCGGTTCGCGCCAGGCGGTCACCGGTCTCGTCTCCGGCTGCACCCTTTCGCTCACCCTGTGTCGCCGGGGCGGCGGGCGCGCGTTGGAGCGGTCCGGTCGTGGGACGCGCGGCCCGGTCGTGGGAATGGGCAGGGCCAGGTGGATGTGACCCAGGTCACGGCAGTTCTCTTGCGGGACGGGAAATAACCGGGGACCTCTTCCCCGTTTAGCCCTGTGTCCGAGCGAAACGGGGACTTCATCCCCGGATCGTCCGCCAGACCGACCGATCAGAGGAGACCCCGTGCCGGCCGCGACCGCGAACCCCGAAGCGCGCAAGGTGACCAGGCCGCGCGCCGACGCCCTGCGCAACCGGGAGCGGATCGTGACCGCCGCCCGCGAGATGTTCGTCGAGTACGGCCCCGAGGTGCCGCTCGACGAGATCGCGCGCCGGGCCGGCGTCGGCAACGCCACCCTGTACCGCAACTTCCCGGACCGCGACGCTCTCGTCCGCGAGGTCGTCTGCTCCGTGATGGACCGTACGGCGGAGGCGGCCGAGCAGGCGCTCACCGAGACCGGCGACGCCTTCGAGGCGCTGTCGCGCTTCGTGCACGCCGCCGCCGACGAGCGGATCAGCGCGCTGTGTCCGATGGTCTCCAGTACCTTCGACCAGCACCACCCCGACTTGGAGGCCGCCCGTCACCGGGTCGAACACCTCGTCGAGGAGATCATGGGCCGCGCCAAGGCGGCCGGGCAGTTGCGCGCCGATGTGGGTGTGGGCGATCTGATGATCGCCGCCGCGCAGCTCAGCCGCCCCCCGGCCGGTACCGGCTGTGTCCTCCACGACCGCTTCGTCCACCGCCATCTTCAGCTGTTCCTGGACGGACTGCGGGCCCCGGCCCGTTCCGACCTGCCGGGCGCGGCCATGACCATGGAGGATCTCCGCCAGGCCTGACCGACCTGACAGACAGCTCCCCGCCGCGCGCGGACCCGTGAGGCGGGCCCGGGTCCGACAGGCGCCGGCCCGCCCGCACCGATGAGTTCAGCGCCGAACTCCGGTCTCCTTCACGACTCCTCGCTCACGCACGACTCCTCACGCACGACTCCTCACGCACGACTTTTCGTTCTCCCCGTTCACGACCTCCTCGTTCGCCTACGACGTTCCGGCACGGCAGCGCGCAGGCCGCGGCCGCCCCTTTCGACACCCTTTTTCCGTCACGAAGTCCCGAAGTGGGTACTCCCATGTCCGAAACAGCCCTCAAGGCTCCCGGCGTCCCGCACCAGTCCGGTGACGCCAACCGCTGGAAAGCGCTCGTCTTCATAGCGCTCGCCCAGCTGATGGTCGTGCTCGACGCGACCATCGTGAACATCGCCCTCCCCTCCGCCCAGCAGGACCTGGGGATCTCCGACGGCAACCGGCAGTGGGTCGTCACGGCCTACGCCCTGGCCTTCGGCGGGCTCCTCCTCTTCGGCGGCCGTATCGCGGACCTGTGGGGCCGCAAGCGCGCCTTCGTGATCGGCCTGACCGGCTTCGCCGCGGCCTCCGCGCTGGGCGGCGCGGCCACCAGCGGCGCGCTGCTGTTCGGCTCCCGCGCGCTCCAGGGCGCCTTCGGCGCGCTGCTCGCGCCCGCCGCGCTCTCCCTGCTCGCGGTGATGTTCACCGACGCCAAGGAGCGCGCCAAGGCGTTCGGCATCTACGGCGCCATCGCGGGCGGTGGCGGTGCCGTGGGTCTGATCCTGGGCGGATTCCTCACCGAGTACCTGGACTGGCGCTGGACGTTCTTCGTGAACATCCCGTTCGCCGTGGTCGCCGCGGCCGGTGCGTACTTCGTCATCCGTGAGCCGGCCACCGGCCGCAACCGCTCGCCGCTCGACATCCCCGGCGTGGTCCTGTCCACCCTCGGCCTGGTCGCGCTGGTGTACGGCTTCACCCGCGCCGAGTCCGCGGGCTGGGGCGACGCGCTGACCATCGGCATGTTCGTCGGCTCCGCGGTGCTGCTGGTCGCCTTCGTGCTGGTCGAGTCCAAGGTGCGGGCCCCGCTGCTGCCGCTGCGCGTGGTCACCGAGCGCAACCGCGGCGGTGTCTACCTCTCGCTGGGCCTGGCGATCATCGGCATGTTCGGCCTGTTCCTCTTCCTGACCTACTACCTCCAGATCGTGAAGGGCTACTCGCCGGTCAAGACCGGCTTCGCCTTCCTCCCGATGATCGCGGGCATGATCACCGGCTCCACCCAGATCGGCGCCCGGCTGATGACCCGGGTTCCGGCCCGGCTGCTGATGGGCCCCGGCTTCCTGGTCGCCTCCGTCGGCATGCTGCTGCTGACCCAGCTGAAGACCGACACCTCCTACCCGGCCCTGCTGCTCCCCGCGATGCTGCTGCTCGGCCTCGGCATGGGTACGGCGTTCATGCCGGCCATGTCCCTGTCCGCCCAGGGCGTCGAGCCCCGGGACGCCGGTGTCGCCTCCGCGATGGTCAACACCTCGCAGCAGGTGGGCGGCGCCATCGGTACGGCCCTGCTGAACACGATCGCCTCCTCGGCGACCGCGTCGTACATCAAGGACCACATCGGCGCGGCCGGCGGTGCCCGGCCGCAGCAGCAGCTGGTGCAGGTGCAGGGCCTGGTGCACGGGTACACCAGCGCCATCTGGTTCGCCGTCGGCATCCTGGTGCTGGCCGCCGTGATCGCGCTGACCTTCGTCAACGCCGGGCGGCCGGGCAGCACCCTGGTCACCGGTTCGGGCTCCGCCTCCGGTGAGGGCGCCGAGCACGAGGTGGCGGTGCCGGTCATCGCCCACTGACGACCGCTCGGCGCGGCCCCCGCCCCGGCTCCTCAGCGGAGCCAGGGCAGGTCCGCGCCCGCCTCGTCCGGCTGCAGTCCCTCGGCGACGATCTGCATGATCTCGCCGAGGGACTGCTGCTGTTCGGGGCTGAGCCGTTCGAACAGGGCCTGCCGTACGGCGGTCACATGGCCCGGGGCGGTGCGCCGCAGCACCTCCTGGCCGTCTTCGGTGAGCACCGCGAACTGGCCGCGCTTGTCGGAGGGACAGTCCTCGCGGCGGACCCAGCCGTTCTTCTCCAGGCGGGCCACGGCGTGCGAGAGACGGGAACGGGTGATCTTGGCGTTCATGGCCAGCTCGGTCATGCGCAGCCGGCGGCGCGGGGCCTCGGCGAGCTGGACGAGGAGGGCGTAGTAGACGTGCGGCATGCCCGCGTCGCGCTGGAGCTGCCGGTCGAGGTGGTCCTCCAGGAGGGTGGTGGCGTGCAGATAGGCGCGCCAGACGCGCTGCTCGTCGGGGGTGAGCCAACGGGGGGCGTCGGCGGCGGGGGCCTGGGCTGCGGGGGCCTGACCTGGGGAGACCGGGGCGGCGGGGGCTTGGGCCGCGGGGGCCTGAGCGGGGCCGGGCGCGGAAACGGGAGCCGTGTTCATGTATCCACTCTACGAGGGCGCTCATTGAAGATTAAACAAATGCCTCGTACAGTGGTCTCTAAGCTTTAAAGTTCAAGTTTCGGCCCCCGTGCTTGCCCTGCCCGCCGCAGTCCGAGCGCGGTCCCAGCAGGAGTAGCCGCCATGACCACAGCACCTGAGCGCATGCCCGCCCTCTACCTCAGCCACGGCGCCCCGCCGCTCGCTGACGACCCCGTCTGGCCCGGCCAGCTCGCCGCCTGGGCCGCCGAACTGCCCCGCCCCCGCGCGATCCTCGTCGTCTCCGCGCACTGGGAGGAGGCCCCGCTCGCCCTCGGCGCCGTGGAGACCGTCCCCCTGGTGTACGACTTCTGGGGCTTCCCCGGGCACTACTACGACGTGACGTACCCGGCCCCCGGCGCCCCCGGCCTCGCCGACCGGGTCAGGAAGCTGCTCCGCGGACCCGGCACGCCCGTGCAGGACGTCCCCGACCGGGGCCTGGACCACGGCGCCTACGTCCCGCTCGTCGAGATGTTCCCCGCCGCCGACATCCCCGTCCTCCAGGTCTCCATGCCGACGCTCGACCCGGTCCGCCTCATGGGCATCGGCCGCAGGCTGGCACCGCTGCGCGACGAGGGTGTGCTGATCGTCGGCTCCGGCTTCTTCACCCACAACCTCGCGGCCCTGCGCCACGTCGGCGGCGGGGTGCCGAGCTGGTCCTCCGAGTTCGACGACTGGGGGCGCCGCGCCCTGGAGGCCCGCGACTGGGACGGACTGCTGGACTTCCTCGACAAGGCACCGGCCGGCCGGTACGCCCACCCGCGCACCGAGCACTTCGCCCCGCTGTTCGTGACCATGGGTGCGGCGGAGGCGGCCGGCGAGCTGGACGCGCAGCGGTCGGTGATCGACGGCTTCTGGATGGGAATGGCGAAGCGGTCGGTTCAGTTCGGCTAGAGACGGGCGTGCCGGTGTCAGACGCCGTACGGGACCCCGGTACGGGCCGTGCGTAAGTCCGGAACCGGCCGGAGAGAGCCCGGGGCCGGGCCCGCGGAGGCCGGGAATCACCTGAGAGTCCGGTTTTGCGGCAACCTTCCGGCCCCGGTACCCGTCCATGAGAGTGGGGCAGCGAGTGAGGGCGGCGCTCTCCCGCTGTGAGAACTGCGGCATCCGTGTGACGGGCGTCTCATGCGCAGGGTGGTGAGTCCGGGTCCGCGAGGGCCCGGAAGGGGCCTCCGCTCCCACTCTGACCTGCGACTCCGTGACATGGGCCAGGGCGTATGGGGCGCCGTGGCGGCACAGGGTACTGCATGATCAGAAAAATCGGGGGGCGGGTTGGGAATTCTGTCCGGTTTCAAGTCGTTGTTCCCATCGGATGCGGGGCACCCGAGGAGAGTCCCGAAGAGAGTGCCGAGCGTCCTGTGGACCACCCGCTGACAACCATCGCAAGGGAGCACGCATGGCAACCCGTGCCGTCGCCCGTCGACAGTCCGCCCATGGGGGTACCTCCCAGGCTTTCGGCTCTGGGGGAGAGACGGCCGACGCGGCACGCGGTGTCCGCGCCCGTGGCGGCGAGATCGCCGACCGTGACCTGGTCGGCATGTATCTCGACGAGATCGCGCGCACACCGCTGCTCGACGCCGCCAAGGAGGTCGAGCTGTCCCAGGTCATCGAGGCCGGTGTGTTCGCGCGGCAGATCCTCGACGGGTACGAGGAGACGCCGGCGGACGCGAGCCGCGAGGAGCTCCAGGCCCTCGTCGACGAGGGCGAGCGGGCCAAGGACGTCTTCATCCGCTCCAACCTGCGCCTGGTCGTCGCCGTGGCCCGCCGCTACCCGCGCAGCGGTCTGCCCCTGCTGGACCTGATCCAGGAGGGCAACGCGGGCCTGGTGCGCGCGGTGGAGAAGTTCGACTACCGCAAGGGCTTCAAGTTCTCGACGTACGCCACCTGGTGGATCCGCCAGGCGATCACGCGCTCGATAGCGGACCAGTCCCGTACGATCCGGCTCCCCGTCCACCTGGTGGAGGAGCTGGGCCGGATCCGCCGGGTGCAGCGCGAGTTCAACCGCGAGCACGGCCGCGACCCGGAGCCCGCGGAGATCGCCGCCGAGCTGGGTTCGAACCCGGAGCGCGTCGTGGACGTCCTGGACTGGGCCCGCGACCCGGTCTCGCTGAACATGGCGGTGGACGACGAGGGCGAGACCCAGTTCGGCGACCTGCTGGAGGACACCTCCGCGGTCTCGCCCGAGCAGTCGGTCCTGACCCTGCTGCGCAGCGAGGAGCTGGACGACCTGATCGGCCGCCTCGACCAGCGCACGGCGTCCATCATCAAGATGCGGTACGGCATCGAGGACGGCCGCGAGCGCACGCTGACCGAGGTCGGCAAGGAGCACGGCCTGACGCGCGAGCGCATCCGCCAGATCGAGAAGCACGCCCTGCTGGAGCTGAAGAAGCTGGCCCGGGACACCGGATTCGACGCGGCGGCGTGACGTCTCGGAGAAGTGCCACGAGGCCCCCGCGGGGCGGTTGTTCCCGCGGGGAGCGCACACTCCCGGGCAGCGCCGACCGCGTACGCCCGGCGGTGACGCGTACGCCGGGTGGTGAAAGGCCGCGCGAACATGGCCGTGGAGCATCGCTTCAACCGGCGGCGCGACGGGAACAACCCTTCCGGGCCCGGCCGGCCCGGCGCACGACCACATCAGAGCCACGTCCCGACGCACTCCCCCCGGCGCCGGGACCTTCCCAGAGCCGGGCTTCGGCGCCTTCCCCCGGGCGTCGGAGTCCGGCTCCATCTCTGTCCGGTTCCGCCTGATGCTGTCCGGATCGCACCGGTCACCGCGACGCGCGGGGCCGGTCGCTCCCCGGGCCGCCGGTACGCCCCGGCGGCGGGCGGCCGCCCGAGCGCGCCGAAGCGGCGGGGCACCCCGGACCTGAACCCCGGGGTGGCCCGCCAGATGGCAGATTCTGCCACACCGGCATAACCTGCCGAGGTGATGAGCCCCGCCCCCGCCGACGCCAAGAGCCCTTCCCTGACCGAGCGGCGCAAGGCCGCCACCCGGATGGAGATCGCGCTGTCGGCGGCGCGCCTCTTCGTGACACGGGGGCTGCGCGCCACCCGCGCCGAGGACATCGCCCAGGCGGCGGGCGTCGCCCCGCGCACCTTCTACCGGTACTTCGCCACCAAGGAGGAGGCCGTCGCGCCCTGCTACGCGGCGGGCGCCGAGCGGTGGCGGGAAGCGGTCCGCACGGCCCCGGCCGCCCTCTCCGTCCCGGAGGCCCTCGCCCACGCCGTGCGGCACACCTTCGTCCCCGGCGGCTCGGGCGTCTCGGCGATCTCCTGGCAGTGGGCGCGCACCCTCATCCGCCTGGCCGGGACCAGCCCGGCGGTGCGCAAGGTCTGGGCGGAGGTCTGCCAGGAGTCGGAACGGGAACTGGCCGGGGTGCTCGCCGAGCGGGCGGCGGGGACGGCGGGGGCGGCGGGGTCCGTGGGGCCGGTGGGATCGGCGGAACCGGCGGGGTGGGCCCCGGCGGAGGGCCGGGCCGGCTCCTTCGGGGCCGAAACCGGGACCGAGGCCGAGTCCGCAGCCGACACCGGGTCCGGGGCCGACACCGGGTCCGGGACCGAGTCCGGGCCCTCCGTCATCGCGCCGGACCTCCGCTTCTCCGCGGCCGTGGCGAGCGCCGCCGTCCGGGTGGCCGTGGAAGCCTGGGCGACGGGAGACGCGCCGGCCACCGGTCCCCAGGGCCCCGCCGCGCTGGCCCTGCGCAACCTCGCCGCCCTCCGGGACTTCGCCTGGGACACCCCGTAGCCGCCTAGGAGCGCGGTACCGGCGCCTCACGGCTCCCGTCCTCACCGGAGCCGGAGCCGAAGCCGGGGCCGGTCCCGGAGCCAGACCCGGACCCTGCCTCGGCCCCGGCCGCCGCACGCGTCATGCGCTCCCCCAACTCCCGTACGCACGCCACGAGTCCCCCGGGCTCCCGCACCGTGAACTCGCAGCCCAGCATCGCCAGCCGCACCGCGACCCACTCCATCCGGTCGCCGGTCTCGGCGCGCAGCAGGCAGCCGCCGCCCGGCAGGGGTTCGAGCGGGCCGAGCCAGGAGGGCAGCCGCGCGGCGACCGTCTCGACGGGCTCGTGGAAGGCGACCGTGAACACGTACGTCTCCTGCCGCCGCTGCATCGAGAGGCGCAGGTACTCCGCGGCGCTCCCCGTGGGCAGCTCGCGCGCCTCGAAGCGGGCGCCGGTGGGGAAGGGCTCGCTCACCCGGTCGACGCGGAACGTCCGCCAGTCCGCCCGGTCCAGGTCGTAGGCGACGAGGTACCAGCGCCGTCCGGTGGACACCAGCCGGTAGGGCTCGGTCAGCCGCCGGGTGGCGGTGCCGTCCCCGGCCCGGTAGGCGAAGCGCAGCCGCTCGCGGCCCGCCACCGCCGAAGCCATCACGGTCAGCGTCTCGGGGGCGACCAGGGCGCCGTCCCCGCTGGTCAGCGGGGTCGTGGCGGCCTGGAGGGTGGAGACGCGCCGGCGCAGCCGGGCGGGCAGCACCTGCTCCAGCTTCGCCAGCGCCCGTACGGACGCCTCGTCCACGCCCTCGATCGCGTGCCCGGCTCCCGCCCGCAGCCCGACCGCGATGGCCACGGCCTCCTCGTCGTCGAGCACGAGCGGGGGCATGGCCTTGCCCGCGACCAGCCGGTAGCCGCCGTCGGAGCCCATCGTCGCCTGGACCGGGTAGCCCAGCTCGCGCAGCCGGTCGATGTCCCGCCGGACGGTGCGCCGGGACACCCCGAGCCGGTCGGCCAGCTCGCCACCGGGCCACTCGCGGGGCGTCTGGAGCAGGGACAGGAGCTGGAGGAGCCGTGCCGGAGTGTCCGTCGTCATACTCCGAGGATGCCGCACCACTAGGACGTGATCTGTCCTACAGCCCCTCTAGCCTGACGGCATGACCTCCAGCGAAACCCCCGTCAGCAGCTCAGCACCGGTGGCCGACCGCCGCCGCTGGTTCGCGCTGGCGATCGTGATGACCGCGGCCTTCATGGACCTGGTGGACGTCACGATCGTCAACATCGCCATACCCTCCATCCAGGAGGACGCCGGCGCCTCCTTCAGCCAGATCCAGTGGATCACCGCCGGTTACGCCCTCGCCTTCGCGGCCGGGCTGATCACCGGCGGCCGGCTCGGTGACATCCACGGCCGCAAGCGGCTGTTCCTCGTCGGCATCGGCGGCTTCACCCTGGCCTCCGCCCTGTGCGGCTTCGCGGTGAACCCGGAGATGCTGGTCGCCTCGCGCATCCTCCAGGGCGCCATGGCGGCGCTGATGGTCCCGCAGGTCCTGTCGATCGTGCACGCCACCTTCCCGGCCCGCGAACGCGGCAAGGTCTTCGGTCTGTTCGGCGCGATCGTCGGCCTGGGCGCGGTCTCCGGTCCGCTGCTGGGCGCGCTGCTGACGGAGTGGAACCTGTTCGGTCTCGAATGGCGGCCGATCTTCCTGATCAACCTCCCGGTCGGCGTGGTGGCCCTGCTGCTGGGCAGCCGCTTCATCTCCGAGTCCAAGGCCCCGCGCGCGCTCAAGCTGGACCTGGTCGGCGTCGCCCTGGTCACCCTCGGTCTCCTGATGCTGCTCTACCCGCTGACCCGGGGCCGCGAGCTGGGCTGGCCGCTGTGGGGGTACCTGTCGATGGCGGGCGCGCTGGTGGTCTTCGGGGTGCTGGTGGCGTACGAGCGGCGCAAGGCGGCGCGGGACGGCTCCCCGCTGGTCGAACTGTCGCTGTTCCGGGTGAAGAGCTTCGCGGCGGGCATCGCGGTGCAGACCGTCTTCGGTGTCGCGCTGGGCGTGTTCTTCCTGGTCTGGACGCTGTACATGCAGATCGGCCTGGGCTGGAGCCCGCTGCGCGCCGGACTGACCGGGGTGCCGTTCTCCGTGGCGGTGTCGGTGGCGGCCGGGATGTCCGTGCAGAAGCTGGTGCCGCGCTTCGGCCGCAAGGTGCTCCAGGCGGGTGCCCTGCTCATGGTGGCCGGTGTCCTGCTCTACGTCGCCGAGTCCGACCGGTACGGCCTGCGCATCACCTCCTGGCAGATGGCGCTCCCGCTCGTCGTCATGGGCGTGGGCATGGGGCTGATCGTCGCGCCGCTGACGGACGCGGTGCTCTCGGAGGTGCCGCGCGAGCACGCCGGGTCGGCGTCCGGGCTGATCAACACCGTGCAGCAGATGGGCAACGCGCTGGGGCTCGGTCTGGTCTCGGTCGTCTTCTTCGGGGTGATCGGCGACCGGCTGACGCCCGCCCAGGTGGGTCCGGCCTTCGTCGACGCCTTCCAGCACGCGCTGCTGTGGGTGGCCGGGGTGCTGGCCGTCATCTTCGTCCTGATGGCGGCCCTGCCCAAGCGGCCGGCCCAGCACACGGAGGACGCGGCCGAGGGGATGCCCGCCGCCGAGGCGCGGGAGCCGGAGCTCGTCGGCTGAGCGACCGCCGGACGAGCGGGAGGACGCGGGTCCGGGGCCCGGTACCGAAGGCGGTGCCGGGCCCTAGCCGTGCCCGGCCGGTGTACCACGGCGCATGCCCGATTGTGCCCGTATGCTTCCGTACCTGTTTACTTCCCTGCCTTCTCGGCGTAGCCTCCCGACTGAAACCACAGGTTCGGGCATCGGCCGGAGGCAAGCGGACATGTACGCAGCGGAGCGGCAGCAGGAGATCCTCCGGCTCGCCCGGGACGGCGGCCGGGTGGACGTCGTGTCGCTCGCCGAGGAGTTCCAGGTGACCGCGGAGACCATCCGCCGCGACCTGAAGACCCTCGGCCGGGCCGGACTGCTGCGCCGGGTGCACGGCGGCGCCCTCCCGGCCGGCCGCCTCGACTTCGAGCCCGACCTGACCGAGCGCGAGTCCACCGCCGCCGACGAGAAGGACCGCATCGCCAGGGCGGCCCTCGCCGAACTCCCCGCCGAGGGCACGGTGATCCTCGACGCCGGTACGACGGTGGCCCGCCTGGCCGCCGTCCTGCCCGCGGAGGCGGACCTCACCGTCGTCACCCACTCGCTGCCCATCGCCGCCCGCCTCGCCGACCACCCCGGCCTCCAGCTCCACCTCGTCGGCGGGCGCGTACGGCACCGCACACGCGCCGCCGTGGACGCCTGGGCGCTGCGGGCCTACGGCGAGATCCGCGCCGACGTGCTGTTCGTCGCCGCCAACGGCTTCTCCGCCGAGCACGGCCTGACCACCCCCGACCTCGCCGAGGCGGCGGTCAAGCGCGCGGCGATCGCCGCCGCCCGCCGGGTGGTGCTGCTCGCCGACTCCGCCAAACACGGCCAGGAGCACTTCGCCCGCTTCGGCGGCCTGGGCGAGGTGGACCTGCTGATCACGGACAGCGGGCTCAGCCCCGAGGACGCCGCCGCCATCGAGCGCGGCGGCACGGAAGTGGTACGCGCATGATCGTCACCGTCACCCCCAACCCGTCCCTCGACCGCACCTACGAGGTCCCCTCCCTCGACCGCGGCGAGGTCGTCCGGGCCACCGGCGAGCGGGTGGACCCGGGCGGCAAGGGCGTGAACGTCTCGCGTGCCGTCGCCGCCGCCGGACGGCGCACGGTCGCCGTACTGCCCCTGGGCGGCGCGCCGGGCGCACTCGTCGCCGATCTGCTCGACGCGCAGGGCATCGAGGTCGCCCCGGTCCCCGTCGCCGGGGCCACCCGCTCCAACATCGCCCTCGCCGAGGCGGACGGTGTCCTGACGAAGATCAACGCCCCGGGCCCGGAACTGACCGCCGCCGAGCAGGAAGCGCTGCTGGAGACCGTGCGGCGCCGCTCGCGCGGAGCCGACTGGATCGCCTGCTGCGGCAGCCTGCCGCGCGGCCTCGCCCCGTCCTGGTACGCCGATCTGGTCGCGCGGGCCCACGCCGCCGGTGTCCGCATCGCCCTGGACACCTCGGGGCCCGCGCTGCTCGCCGCGCTCCGGGAGGGTCCGGACGTCGTCAAGCCCAACGCCGAGGAGCTGGCGCAGGCCGCCGGGCGCCCGCTGGCCACCGTGGGCGACGCGGTGCGGGCGGCCGAGGAGCTGCGCGGCCTCGGCGCGCGCGCCGTCCTGGCGAGTCTGGGCGCCGACGGGCAGCTCCTCGTGGACGGCGCGGGCGTCTGGTTCGGCGCCGCGCGCGTCGACTCCGTACGCAGCAACGTCGGCGCCGGAGACTCCTCGCTGGCCGGTTTTCTCATCGCGGGCGGCACCGGAGGGCGGGCTCTGGCCTCGGCCGTCGCACACGGCGCGGCAGCCGTCCGGCTGCCCGGCAGCGTGATGCCCGGCCCGCACGACCTGGATCCGGCGGCGGTCGCGGTCACCACCGAGATCCCGGTGGACCGCCCCCTCACGGAGCCGGTCCCATGACCCTTGCCCTGTTCTCCCGCCCTGTCCCCGGCTGCGCCCCCGTCCCCGTCCCCGTCCCCGTCCCCGTCCCCGTGCCCACCCCCGCCCCCGCCCCCGTCCATTCCGTCGCTCGGACGGTACGCGTGCGAAGGAGCCCGCGATGAGTGATCTGATCACCGCGGACCTGGTCGACCTCGACCTGTCCGCCGACACGAAGGAGGCGGCGGCGCGCGCCCTCGCCGAACGGATGGCGGCCCGGGGCCGGGTGACCGACCTGGAGGGCTTCCTCGCCGACGTCGCCGCCCGCGAGGCGCAGATGCCGACCGGCCTCGACGGCGGCATCGGCATCCCGCACTGCCGCAGCGCGCACGTCACCGAGCCGACGCTCGCCTTCGGGCGCAGCGCGGCCGGGATCGACTTCGGCGCCCCGGACGGCCCCGCCGACCTGATCTTCCTGATCGCCGCTCCGGCGGGTGCCGACGACGCCCATCTGACCATCCTGTCCTCGCTGGCCCGGCAGTTGACGAACGCCGAGTTCACGGCCGCGCTGCGCTCGGCGGGCGACGCGGCGACGGCGGCGGCGCTGGTCCGCGGTGACCGGATGCCTGCGGAGGCGGCTGCCCAGACCGCTCAGGAACCGGAGGACACTGCCACTTCAGAGGCCCCGGCGTCCCCGGCGTCCGCCCCGGCCACCGTCCCGTTCCGGATCGTCGCCGTCACCTCCTGCCCCACCGGTATCGCGCACACCTACATGGCCGCCGAGTCGCTGGAGAACGCGGGCCGCGAGGCGGGCGTCGAGCTGGTCGTGGAGACGCAGGGCTCGGCCGGATTCACCCGGCTCGGCCCGGCCGTCGTCGCGGCGGCGGACGCGGTGATCTTCGCCCACGACGTCCCCGTACGCGACAAGGACCGCTTCGCGGGCAAGCCGACCGTCGA
This sequence comes from Streptomyces sp. SAT1, assembly GCF_001654495.1. Classification (GTDB taxonomy): domain Bacteria; phylum Actinomycetota; class Actinomycetes; order Streptomycetales; family Streptomycetaceae; genus Streptomyces; species Streptomyces andamanensis. Next base: position 3,042,085 of record NZ_CP015849.1, on the reverse strand, counting down.
CGTCGGCGTCAAGGCGGGCATCAACCGGCCCGCCGAACTGATCGCCGAGGCACGCGACAAGGCCGCGCGCGGCGAGGCGACCGCCGCGGCGGCACCCGGCACACCGGTCGAGCGGACCGGCGCGGCGGGCGAGGGCTACGGCACCAGGCTGCGCAAGTGGCTCATGTCCGGCGTCAGTTACATGGTCCCGTTCGTCGCGGCCGGCGGTCTGCTGATCGCGCTCGGCTTCGCGATCGGCGGCTACAAGATCAACAAGGCGCCCTCGGTCATGGACCACTTCGTGTGGACCCAGTCCGGCAGCTGGGCGGCGCTGCTGTTCCAGATCGGCGGCGTGGCCTTCGGCTTCCTCGTGCCGGTGCTGGCCGGATACATCGCCTACGGCATGGCCGACCGGCCCGGACTCGTCCCCGGCTTCGTCGGCGGCTCGATCGCCCTCACCATCAACGCCGGATTCCTGGGTGGTCTCGCGGCCGGTCTGATCTCCGGTGGCGTGGTGCTGGCGATCCAGCGGGTGCGCATCCCGGCGGCGCTGCGCGGCATCATGCCGGTGGTGGTGATCCCGCTGATCTCCTCGGCCGTCGTCGGGTTCCTGATGTTCGTGGTCATCGGCAAGCCCATCGCCTCCGCGCAGAAGGGGATGACCGACTGGCTCAACGAGCTGACCGGCACCAACGCCGTCCTGCTCGGCGCGCTGCTGGGCCTGATGATGTGCTTCGACCTCGGCGGCCCGGTCAACAAGGTCGCCTACACCTTCGCCACCGCCGGTATCGCGGTCTCCGATCCGAGCGACTCCGCGATGAAGATCATGGCCGCGGTGATGGCGGCGGGCATGGTGCCGCCGCTGTCGATGGCGCTGGCCACCACCGTGCGCGGCCGGCTCTTCACCCGCACCGAGCGCGAGAACGGCAAGGCCGCCTGGGTGCTGGGCGCCTCGTTCATCTCCGAAGGCGCCATCCCGTTCGCGGCGGCCGATCCGCTGCGCGTCATCCCCGCCTCGATGGTCGGCGGCGCGCTCACCGGCACCCTGTCCATGGCCTTCGGCGCCACGCTGCGCGCCCCGCACGGCGGCATCTTCGTGGTTCCGCTGATCGGCAACCCGTTCCTCTACCTGATCGCCGTCGCGGCCGGTGTCTGCGCGACGACGGCGCTGGTGATCGCGCTGAAGACGCTGCGCGGAGCCGCGCCGGGCGGCGGCCCGGGGCTCGAGGCGGACACCGGTGGCGAGGGCGGCGAGGGCGGCGAGGTCAGCACGGACGGCACGGGCGGTGCGGGCGGCACGGGCGGTGCGCAGGGGGCGCCGGCGCGGCCCGGACAGCCGGTGACGGCGGCCTGAGGGCCGTCGCACCGCCTCCCGCCCCACCACCCGCCTGCCCCTTTTGAACCTTTGGGGCGTGGTGAGTAGTTCACGTCACCTGCGAGATACGTCACGGTCCGGGGCTCATGCCCCGGACCGTGGTGTTCACTTGAAGGCATGCCTGAGCATGTCCCGTTCCTGGTCTGGTTCGGCGTGGTCCTGCCCGCCGTGCTGATCCTCGCCTGCGCCGTCGGCCTGGCCGGCTACCGCTTCGGCCTCCGGTTCGAGATCCGCCGCCGGCCGCAGCCGCCCGTGCTGCGCGCGCTGCCGTCCCAGCCGGGCTCCGGCTCCGGCCCGCACCGGGAGTACGTGGAGCTGACGCCGGCGGAGCGAGACGCCTTCGCCGGTCTGGTGCGCCGCCTCGGCGACGGCCGCTGACCGGAGCCTCGCGCGGCGTGCGAAGCCGGGTGTCCGAAGTCCGGCGCCCGGGGTAAGACGTCAGGTGCCCCGCTCAGGAGAGCTGCGCCGCCCGCCGCTCCATCGCGTCCCGGGCCGCGTCCTCCGTGGCGTACACCTCGCACATGTGTCGGCCGTCCGGCGTCGCCGTGTGCTCCACCTCCCAGAGGGAGACCTCCGCGCCGTCGCGCAGCAGGAACGCGTGCTCGTAGAGGGAGAATCCCAGCCCGGCGCGGCCCGCGCGGCAGGGGCGGCCGAAGGCCTGGGTGATCTGGTGCCCGGCCGCCGTCTCCAGCCGGGAGGCGGTCTCGGCGCCGGGCCGGTCCGCGTTCTCCGCGCGGCGCAGCAGGCGGCGCGCGTGGTCGGCGGCGTCGCCGGGGGCGTACGCGTGCCGGGTCTCGGGGATCGCGGAGAGCGGGACGAGCACCGGCAGTTCGAACTCCGGTGCGTCGGGCGGTAAGGGGAGCCGTCCGGTGGCCGTGCCCAGCTCCTCCTCGTCGAGATACACCTCGTGGTGCGCCTCGCCGCCCGGGGCGGTGTTGTGCACCAGCTCCCAGAGCGTGAGGGCCGAGCCGTCGGCGAGCAGCCAGGTGTGCCGGTACGTCTCGCGGTGCAGTCCCGCGCTGTGGTGCGCGGAGTGCAGCGAGCCGTCGTACGCCAGCGCGCAGTCCAGCCGGCGTATCGTCTCGTCCGGCAACTCGAAGGAGTTCAGCGCACGGCCGAGGAGTCGCGCGAGGTGCTCCTCCGGAGACTCGGGCGACGGGTGTGGTTCGTACGCGGTCGTCTCGTACGGAACGCTCAAGGCTTCTCCCGGCGTTGCTGCATGTCACCTGGTGGGTGCATACCGTAGCCCCTCGGCGGGACATCATGTCCGGGAACCGAGAAAACGTACGCCGGAAAAACGGCCGGGCCGCACGAGAAGTTCCCGCGCGGCCCGGCCGTACCGTCAGAATCCGCTGTTCAGCGGCCCCTTGTGGCGCAGGAGTGGTCAGCCGGCGCTGCCCGCGGTCCACTCGCTCCACGACATGTTCCAGCCGTTGAGGCCGTTGTCCGGGGCGACCGTCTTGTCGGGGGAGTGCTTCACGATCACGACGTCACCGACGAGCGAGCTGTCGTAGAACCACTTGGCCGGGGTGTCGCCCTGCGCGCCCCGCACGTCCTTCATGCCCACGCAGCCGTGGCTGGTCCCGCTCTGACCGAAGGGCGGATTGCCCGGGTTGTACCAGTAGTTGCCGTGGAGGAAGGTGCCGGACGTCGTCAGCCGCATCGCGTGCGGGACGTCCGGGATGTCGTACTCCCCGCCCAGGCCGACGGTCTGGCTGTTCATCCGGGTCTGGGTGAACTTCTCCGAGATCACCATCTGCCCGTTGTACGTCGTGTGCTCCGGGCTGCCCGTGGAGACCGGGATCGTCTTGACGGTCTGTCCGTCCCGGACCACCGTCATGGTCTGCGTGTTGACGTCCACCGTGGAGACCTGCGAACGCCCGACTGTGAAGCTCACGCTCTTCTTCTGCACGCCGAAGACGCCGTTCGCGCCCTGCACGCCGTCCAGGTCGATGTTCATCGTGACCTTGGAACCGGCCTTCCAGTACTCCTCGGGGCGGAAGTCGAGCCGCTGGGCGCCGAACCAGTGGCCGACGACCTGCTGACCGCTGCTGGAGGTCACCGTGATGTGCGACTGCACGGTCTTCTTGTCGGTGATCGCCTTGTCGAAGGTGAACGACACCGGCATGCCGACGCCCACCGTCGTGCCGTTGTCCGGCGTGTACGTGCCGATGAAGCTGTTCGACGTGGTGACGGTCGTGAAGATGGAGTTGGCGGCGGCCACCCGGCCGGCGGAGTCCCTGGCCGTGGCCGACAGCTGGTACTTGGTGCCGCGGTCCAGCTGCTCCTTCGGCTTCCAGGTGGCGCCGTCCGCCGAGATCGAACCCGGCACCTCCTTGCCCGAACCCGCGACGGTCATCTTCACGTCGGTCAGCTTTCCGTCGCTGACCTTCACCCCGGTCGCGTTGATCGACGCGCCGGTGGCCCCGTCCTTCGCCGAGATCGTGATCTTGGCCGTGGAGGTCTTGACGGTGTCCTTGCCGCCGCCCTTGCCGTCGTCGTTGGCCTTGGCGTCGCCGCCGCATCCGGTGAGGGTGAGGGTGCCGACCATCAGGGCGGCACAGGCCCCCAGTATGCGCCGCGCTGCTATGTCCGGCGTTGTCACGGGCTGCTCCAGGTCGTGTGAAGTGAGTGATTGGCTTGCGTGCGTGGAGAGAGAGTCGGCGGAGCCCCCGCGAGGTTCCCGCAGGTCGGCCGAAACGCCTTCACGTGACAGAACCGCGACAATCGAAAGCCCGTCGGCACACAAGGCCCGTCGGTCCCTCAGGTCCCCCCGGCTCCCTCCCCGTTCACCGCTGTCCGTACAACTCCCGGTAGGCCGGCCATGTTCCCCCCGGTCCGTCCACCGGTACGGCGGCGCGGACGGCGTTGACGATCGCGCGGGTCACGGTGTCCGCGCCCGCCGCCAGCACCTCGTTCAGGGCGAGCGGCCCGCCGGTGCCCAGACCGGCCTCCAGCGGCCGGGCCCCGGTGGCCAGGGCGAACACCGTGTCGCCGTCGTTGAGCAGATGCACCGGCCGAACGGCCCGCGCGATACCGTCGTGTGCCGTGCCCGCGAGCTTCTGCGCCTGGGCCTTGGACAGCTCCGCGTCGGTCGCGACCACCGCGAGCGTGGTGTTCAGCGGCGGCGGCGCGTTGCGCGCGGCGGCCCGAGCGATCCGGCGGCGCGCGTCCTCGTGCACCCGCGCCTCGGGATACACGGCCCGCCCCTGGAACAACTCCCCGTACAGCACCCCCGTCTCCGGATCCACCGCCGATCCGGCCGCGTTGGCCACCACGAGCGCCGCCACCGTGACGCCCGAGGCGAGCACCGTGCTCGCCGTGCCGACCCCGCCCTTGAGCGGGCCCACGGCCGCTCCCGTCCCCGCCCCCACGCATCCCTGGGGCACGGCCGCCCCCGGTCCGCTCGCGGCGGCGGCCTCCACCGCGGCCCGTCCGGTGGCCGCGTCCGGCCGGGCCCGGAAGTCGCCGCCCCGGCCCAGATCGAAGACACAGGCCGCGGGCACCACCGGCACGACGTGCGCCGGATCGGGGCCGACCCGCACCCCGCGCCCGCGCTCCTCCAGCCAGGCCATCACCCCGGAGGCGGCGTCGAGCCCGTACGCACTGCCGCCGGTCAGGACCACCGCCTCCACCGTCCGCACCAGGTTGCGCGGATCGAGCGCGTCGGTCTCCTTGGTGCCGGGCCCGCCGCCCCGCACGTCCACGGCGGCCACGGCACCGCCCTCCGGCGCCAGCACGACCGTCGTACCGGTGAGCCACCCGCCGCCGGTCCGGGTCGCATGCCCCACCCGCACCCCGGCGACATCCGTCAACGCGTCAACTGTCATGGCAGCCAGTCTCTCCCCGCCGCCCCGGCCCGCCTCGGCGGCCGACCGCCCTCACGCCTCCCGGCGCGTCGCCCCGCTCCCTCCGCTCGCCCCGCTCCCTCCGCCCGTGCCGCTCCCTCCGCTCGCCCCGCTTCCGGCATACATCCGCGCGGTCAGGGTGACTCCCGTCGCCACCGCGAGCGCCGAGACGACGCCCGCGGCGAACACCGCCCACTCGCCCAGGAAAGTGCAGCAGATCACCAGCAGGGCGGCCGTCGGCAGGACGAGCTGCTGGGCGATGCCCACCTTGAAGTGCCGGGCGTGCAGCGCCCAGACCGTGATCAGGTACAGCGCGGTCGGCAGGGTCACGGCGGCCGACGCCGCCAGGGTGGACAGCCGGCTCTTGCCGACGGCCTGCTCCACCGCCACCTCGAGACCCGCGCCGATCGCCGCCGCCGAGGCGAGGATCACGTAGTGGCCGTATCCCCACAGGAACGACTCGCGGTTGGAACGCAGATGGCCGTGGATCGGCACCACGAAGTAGATCCACCAGGCGGAGAAGACGATCAGGAGACCGCCCGCCGCGATCGGCAGCAGCTCGCCCAGCGCGAAGTCCTCGTCGGCGGCCGACTTCACCGCGACCGTGGCCGCCGCGACCGTCTCGCCCAGCACGATGATGGTGAACAGCCCGTACCGTTCGGCGATGTGGTGCGGATGCCAGGAGGTCGCGTACGCCCGCTCCGCGTACACCGGCACCGCCAGCTCCGCGACGACCATCACCAGGAACACCCACGGCCGGTCCGGCTCCGGCAGCAGGACCAGGCCCAGCCAGCCGACCTGGCACAGCAGCACGCCGGCCGCGTACCTCAGCGCCATGCGCCGCTCCGCGCCCCCGGCGTTGCGCGCCGCGCGCAGCCACTGGGTGGCCATCGCCACCCGCATGATCACGTAACCGAGCCAGACCAGGAAGAAGTCGTGCTCGGCGAAGGCCCGCGAGATGCCCGCCGCCAGCACCAGCACACCGGCGACCTGCACCAGGGTGACGAGCCGGTAGAGCACGTCGTCGTTGTCGTACGCCGAGGCGAACCAGGAGAAGTTCATCCAGGCCCACCAGATGGCGAAGAACGCCATCGCGTAGTTCAGGATGCCCTGCCCCGCGTGGCCCTCCGCCACCGCGTGGACCAGCTCCGCGCCCGCCTGCGCGATCGCCACGACGAAGCACAGGTCGATGAAGAGTTCGAGCGGTGAGGACACCCGGTGTGCCTCGTGGCGGCCGCGAGCGGTCAGCGGGCGCAGCGGCCGGGGGACGCGGGAGGGCTCCGCGGAGCCGGATCCCGGAGCGGAAGCGGAACTGGACGTCATGGTTCCCAGCACAGCAGAAAGCGGCCGGAAAATCCCGTGACGGGCGCCCCTGCCGGGGACCGTACCCTGGAGGCATGAGTAGCGCCCCCGAGCCGCGTGACCCGAAGACCGCGCTGATCTTCGACGACCCGCTGAGCCAGCAGTCCACGGACGACACCGACCGGGGCTGGGGCGAGCGCCCGGACGGCGACTCCGCCGCCGACCTCAAGCGCTTCCTCGACGAGAAGCCGCCGCACCACATCTGACCGCCCCGCCGCGCCCTGCTCCGGCGGCCCCGTCCGGCCGGGCCCGGCACGCTCCACAGGAGCGGTCCCGGTCCCGTACTTGGACGAGGCGGGCGGGACGGACGAGACGTGGGAGACGGGGGAGACGGGCGGCGCCGGTCAGGCGTCAGACCCGGCTGATCCGGTCGTGGTCGCCGCCGCGCTGCGAGACCAGCTCGTCGCGGATCTGCTTGAGCACCTGGAGCTCCGTGCTCTCGATGACCTCGGGAGCCTCCTCCTCGCTCTCCTTGCCCTTCTTCTGGCGGGCCAGGAACTTGGCCATGGGCAGGACCATGAGGAAGTAGACCACCGCCGCGGTGATCAGGAACTGGAGCGTGGCGCCCAGGACCGAGCCCCACATGATCTGGATGCCGTCGTCGCTCTTGCAACTGGAGCTGAGGCACGAGCTGTAGTGGTCGAGGTTCTTGGTGCCGATCGCCCCGACGACCGGGTTGATCACGCCCTTCACCACCGAGTTGACGATATTGCTGAAGGCGGCGCCGACGACCACCGCGACTGCCAGATCGACGACGTTCCCGCGCATCAGGAAGGCTTTGAAGCCCTGCCAGACGCTCGGGTCCTTCTTCGTACTCACCTCGGGACACTCCTCGGGCATACAGGTTGTAGAACAAACAGCTCAGCAACCTAAGCCTCACCACGGGGTCACCGCCAATCGGGCCGACGCGCTCGCCCCGGCGAGCCGGGCCGCCGTGGAGGGCGGCACGGCCAGCGTGACCAGGGCGTCCTCCTCGCCGCTCGGCCCGCCTGCCAGCGCGGAACGGCCCTCGTCGGTGTTCGCCGTCGAACCGATGTGCGCGCTCGCGCCGGGGTCGGCGCCGGCCGGCCGCGGGACTTTTCTCACGCGCGCCCCGCGCGCGATCATCCGGGTCCGGCCGCCCGCCGCCGGGTCCGCCACGGCGAACACGTCCACCCGGTCGCCGGGGCGCAGCAGCCTGACCGTCGCGGCGTCGGCGATGCGCACGGGGACGGCCATCGTCCGGGCGGCGGGGCGGAGGGCCGGGCCGCGGGAGAGACCGGCGGCCGCCCCCTGCGGCTGTCCGCGGGCGGGAGCGCCGCGCGGGGGCTCCGCTGCCAGCCGCGGGCCCGCCGTGACCAGCGCGGCGGCCGTCACCGCCAGCCCGGCCGCCACGGCGCGCCTGCGGTGCCGCAGCAGCCGGTGCAGCCTGTACTGCCCGCCCCGGACCCGGACGGGCGCGAAGTGCGGCACCTCGCAGGGCGCCGGGGTGTCCACGCCCGGGACCGGGCCCGGCCTGCGCGGTTCGGGCGGATACGGGGAGAACGGACCGCCGCCGGACTCATGGGGGAAGGAAGAGGGGCCTGCGGCCGGACGCGGGGACGACAGGGACATGGGAGCCACCACCTGTGCTCGGGGACCGGTGCGGGACCGGCTTGCGATGCCACGATGCGGCTTCGCGCCGAACGCCGCCGGCGCCCGTGGGCTACCGACTGGTTGTGGACAACCCCGTCACCCGAAGGAGAGCCTCCGCCGACCGGGCGTCCCCACTCGTCCGACCCGACCCGACCCGACCCGGCCCGCCCAGCCCAGCCGTCCCGGCCCACTCAGCCGTCCCGGCCCGCCCGGACGCCCGTCCTGCCCGGACGCCCGTCCTGCCCCGCCCAGAGCCCGTCCTGACCCCTCCGATTCGCTCCCTCCGATTCGCTCCCTCCCGAGCAGAGCAGCCCGCACCCACCCCCCGCGGCGCCGCCTACGGCAGCGTGAAGCCCGGATCCATCCCGCCCAGCGCGCTCGCGCACAGGCAGTTCCGCTCCGCGTCGGCGGGCAGCGCGGCCACCGCGTCGAACAGCACCCCGCGCAGCCGCTCCACATTGGCGGCGAACACCCGCAGCACCTCCTCGTGGGAGACGCCCTCGCCGCTCTCCGCGCCCGCGTCGAGATCGGTGACCAGGGTCAGCGAGGTGTAGCAGAGCTCCAGCTCACGGGCGAGCGCCGCCTCGGGATGACCGGTCATGCCTACCACCGACCAGCCCTGCGCCTGGTGCCACAGGGATTCGGCGCGGGTGGAGAAACGCGGCCCCTGCACCACGACGAGGGTGCCGCCGTCCACGGCGGCCCAGTCGCGCCCGTGCGCGGCCTTCAGCGCGGCGGCCCGCCCGGTGGGGCAGTAGGGGTCGGCCAGGGAGACGTGCACCACGCCCGGCACCGTGCCGTCGGGCAGCGGCAGCCCGTCGAAGTAGGTCTGCTCCCGGGACTTCGTCCGGTCCACGAACTGGTCCGGCACCAGCAGGGTGCCCGGCCCGTACTCCGGGCGCAGACCGCCGACCGCGCACGGGCCGAGCACCTGGCGCACTCCCACGGAGCGCAGCGCCCACAGGTTGGCCCGGTAGTTGATGCGGTGCGGCGGGAGGTGGTGGCCGCGGCCGTGCCGGGGCAGGAAGGCGACCCGGCGGCCGGCGACCTCCCCGAGGAACAGGGAGTCGCTGGGTGACCCGTACGGCGTGTCGACCTGGACCTCGGTCACGTCGTCCAGGAACGAGTAGAAGCCGGACCCGCCGATGACACCGATCTCTGCGTTCGCCATGCACCGCACCCTAGGCCGTTTCCCCCGAATCATCCTTCCGATGGGGTGAAGACGGCCGTGACCCCGTACGCGAGGACACCCCCACTTCGCCCCACGGACGCCCCCCCACGGACGCCCCCCCCACGGACTCCCCTCAGCGGCGCCCCGCCTCACCGACGCCCCCCAACCGTCACACTGGCCCGCCTCAGCTGTCATCCCAGCGACGGATGGATCAGCCGCCCCTGATGGATGAGCGAGGCGGACTGCTTGAGCCGGTTCACCCGCACACTGATCTCGTAGCCGCGGATCCCCTCCACGCGGGCCAGGCGGTCGGTGAGATAGCGGTAGAAGCCGGGGGCGTCCCGGCAGATGACCACGGCCATCACGTTGTACCGGCCGCTGATCGCGGCGGCGAACGCGCACTCGTTGTGTCCGCCGATCTCCTCGCCGACCTGGTGCAGCCGCTCCAGGTCGACCTGGAGCCACAGGGTGGCGTTGAGCCGGTAGCCGAGGCGCTCGGGCAGGGTGTCGACGTCGTAGGTGAGGGAGCCGGCCGCCTCCAGGACCTCCAGGCGCCGGGCGACCCGGGGCTTGGACCAGCCGGTGACCTCGGCCAGGTGGGTGTGGGTGGCCCGGCCGTCCTCGGCCAGCGCGCGCAGCAGCGGCAGGTCCTGTTCGCCCGGCGGCGGCGACGAGAGTGCCGGGACGGGCCGTCCGGCGGTCAGCCGCCGCACCTGCTCGGGGGTGAGCGAGGCGTCGGGGTCGGTCCAGGGCGCGGTGCCGGGGCCGCCGTAGACGTGTACGACCAGGTCGACGTCGACGTCCAGGACCGCGCCCGCCCGCGGCAGCTGGCGCAGCAGCAGGTCGTCGCGGTCGGTGCCGGCGGGGGAGCGGATGATGCAGATGATCTCCGAGCCGCCGGAGGCGATGCCGACGTACGCCACCTCGGACCGGCGGGCCAGTGAGTGGGCCAGCGGGCCCACCGCGTCCGGGCGGCAGCGCAGCCGGGCGATCCACTCCGCCTGGCCGCGGGCGTTCAGGTTGCCCAGCCCGACGACGCGCAGCATGCCGTCCCGCCGCAGAGCGGTGTAGCGGCGCGCCACGGTCTGCTCGGAGACGCCGATGACTTCCCCGAGCCGCCGGAACGACACCCGTGGCGCGCACTGCAGACCGTGGATGATTTTGTGGTCCAGATCGTCGGGCATGGAGGAATTCTGCCACCTGGAGGCGATAGGGCGGAGTTTAAGTGATGCCGGGAGGGATCGGCTGCGGGTTCCGGACGCTTCCGGGTGAAGCTGATCGGCGGCTCCACGGGCGGCTGCCGCCGGCCGTCGCTCCCGGGAGCGGGCGCTCGCCGGACGGCGGCGCTCCGAGAACGCGGGCCACGCCCCGCAGCAGCCGAAGGAACGACTCCGTGAACTCCGCAACGACGCCGGATCCCAGGGCCGGACGGGCCGCCACGCTCGTCGTGGCCTGCCTGGGTGTGTTCGTCGCCTATCTGCCCGTCACCACCGTGTCGGTGAGCCTGCCGGCGATCCAGCGCGCGCTGGGCGCGTCGACCTCCGAACTGTCCTGGGTGTCGGACGCGTTCGTGCTGCCGATGGCCGCGCTGATCCTGACCACCGGTGTCCTGGGCGACGTGTACGGCCGCAAGAAGGTCTTCCAGGCCGGCATGGCGTTCTGCGCGCTGGGTGCCGCGATCTCGCTGCTGTCCGGCTCGGTGCAGGCGCTGTGGGTCGGGCAGGCCGTCTCCGGCGTCGGTGCCGCCGCCCTGCTGCCCACCACGCTCGCGCTGATCAGCCACGCCGTGCCCGACCACCGCGAGCGGGGCAGGTTCATCGGTTTCTGGGCGATGAGCCTGACGGCCCCGCTCGCCGTCGGCCCGCTGATCGCCGGGGCCCTGCTGGAGCACGCCGCCTGGCGCTGGATCTTCCTGCTGCCGATACCGGTCTCCGCGGTCCTGCTGGCCGTCGCCGCGTTCCGGCTGCCCGACTCGCGCGCCCCGCACGGCCGCCGGCTCGACTGGCCCGGCCAGATCACCGCCGCCGTCGCCGTCACCGCGCTGGTCTACGGCGTCATCGAGGGCGGCGCGGGCGGCTTCGGCGAACCCGCCGTGATCACCGCCCTGGCACTCGGCGCGGTCGCCGCCGTGGCCTTCGTCCTGGTGGAACTGCGCAGCCCCAGCCCGATGCTGGACCCGGCGCTGTTCCGCAGCCCCGCGTTCACCGCCACCGCGCTGGTCGCCATGGTCAGCTTCCTCGGCCTGATCGGCTTCTTCTTCGTGCTCAGCCTGTACTTCGGCCTGGTCCAGCACCTGAGCACCATGCAGGCGGCACTGCGGCTGGTGCTGGTGTCCGGCACCTCGCTGGTGGCCGGTCTCCCCGTCGGACGGCTGATGCACCGGATCTCGCCGCGGGTGCTGATCACCTCCGGGCTGGTGCTGATCGCCGCCGCGCTGCTCGCCATGACCGGCGTCGACGCCGGTACCTCCTACGCGTCGCTGGCCTGGCGGCTGGTGCTGCTCGGTCTCGGCATGGGCGCAGTGCTCACCCCGATGACCGCCTCCGCGGTCTCCGCCGTCCCCTTCCACCTGGCCGGGATGGCCGCTGCCGGCAACAACGCGATCCGCCAGGTCGGCGGCGCGCTCGGTCCCGCCGTCCTCGGCGCGCTGCTCACCACCCGTGCGCTGAACGCCCTGCCCGAGCGGCTCGCGGACGCCGGTGTCCCGGCCGGGACCGGCGCACGTGTCGTGGACGCCGCGCGCGAACACGGCCTGGGCGCCGTCGCCGGACTCGACCTCGGCCCCGCCACCGGTCAGGCGCTGACCGCGCTGGGCAGCTCCTTCCTGGACGGCATGCGGCTGTGCCTGCTGGTCTCCGCCGGCCTCGCCCTGCTGGCCGCGCTGGCCTGCGCTCTGCTGCTGAAGAGCCCGTCGGGCGCGGGGCCGGGCACGGCGGGCCAGGGCCAGGGGAAGCCGGTGCGGGAAGCGGAGCGGGCCGCGGTCTAGGCCGTTGGCCGTTGCCCTCAGGGGGAGAGGGCCCGCGGCATCCAGGACGCCCGGGACGGGCGCGAGCGGCCGTTGCCCTCAGAGGGAGAGGGCCCGCGGGAGCTCAGCGGGGAGGTGGCCCGTAGGGCAGGGCCCCCGGGAGGGGCCTCACCAGCCCAGCCCGCACCCGCCGCGGGCACGCCTAAGTCCCCGCTGTCGTACGACGGCGGGGACTTAGGCGAAAGCGATGTCAGGCGGCGGAGCTGCCGGCCGAACTCGTGGCCGAGGACGACGAAGACGACGAGGACGACGACGATCCGGAACCGGACGACGACGATCCGGACGACGACGCCGACGAGGACGAACCCGCATCGGACGACGACGCCGAGGAGCCGCCCGCCGACTTCGACGACGCCGGGCTGCTGCTCGACGAGGAGCCGCGGCTGTCGTTGCGGTAGAAGCCGGATCCCTTGAAGACAATGCCGACCGCGGAGAACACCTTCTTCAGGCGGCCACTGCAGGTGGGGCACTCGGTGAGCGCGTCGTCGGTGAACTTCTGCACCGCCTCGAGGCCCTCGCCGCACTCGGTGCACTGGTACTGATAGGTGGGCACTGTCTTCCTCCTGGCACTCTCACTCGATGAGTGCTAACGACGGTCCATAGTGACGTATTCCCCGGGATCAGTCCACTGCGACAGGTGCGCGGTGACCGACGCCACGTGCCACCGTGCGGCTGTCGGACCGGGTGGCGAGCCGTGACCGCAGGGTGAGCAGGGTCAGCAGCGCCAGCACGGTACCGGCCATCGGGACCAGGAAGCCGGCGCCGCCCCACAGGTGGTCCTCCAGCTGTCCGGCCACGGTGACGGCGGCGGCCTGGCCGAGCGCGACCGCGCCGGTGAGCCAGGTGAACGCCTCGGTCCGGGCACCCGCCGGGACCAGGCCCTCCACCAGCGTGTAGCCGGTGATCAGCGCGGGCGCGATGCACATGCCGACCAGCAGGCCGAGCGCGGCGAGCAGCAGCACCGAGTGCGCGGTCCACAGCGCGGACGCGGCCACCGCCAGCGCGGCGTAGCCGATGACCAGGCGGCGCTGCGGGGCGACCTTCCAGGCGATGGCGCCGCAGACGATGCCGGAGAGCATGTTGCCGGCGGCGAACGTCCCGTACAGGACGCCGTTCAGGCCCGGCTCGCCGATCGACTCGGTGAACGCGGCCAGCGAGACCTGCATACCGCCGAAGACGGAGCCGATGCCCAGGAAGGTCACGGCCAGTACGCGCACACCGGGCACGCGCAGGGCCGGGACGTGCTCCACGCGCGCGTGCCCGCGGCCGGAGACGGACGGCTGGGTGCGCTTCTGCGCGGCGAACAGCAGGCCGCCGACCAGGGTCAGCGCGGACTCCGTGAGCAGACCGGCCGCCGGGGTGACGGCCGTGCACAGGGCGGTGGCGAGCAGCGGGCCGAAGACGAAGGTCAGTTCGTCGGTGACCGACTCGAAGGCCGCCGCGGTGGTCATCAGCGGTGAGCCCTTGAGGGTGACGCCCCAGCGGGCGCGCACCATGGGGCCGACCTGGGGCACCGAGGCGCCGGTCGGCACGGCCGCGACGAAGAGCGCCCACAGCGGGGCGTGCGCGAGTGCGAGCGCCGTCAGGGTGAGCCCGGCGGCGGCGTGCACCAGGACGCCGGGCAGCAGGACGGCGCGCTGTCCGTAGCGGTCGGCGAGCCGTCCGCTGTAGGGCGCGAACACGGCCATGGAGACGCCGGTGACGGCCGCGGTGGCGCCCGCGGCGCCGTAGGAGCCGGTGGTGTGCTGCACCAGCAGCACGATGGAGATGGTGAGCATCGCGAACGGCTGGCGTGCCGCGAAGCCGGGGAGCAGGAACGTCCAGGCGCCGCGGGTACGCAGCAGTTGCCCGTATCCGGGGCGGGAGGATGCCGGCGAGGTCTTCGCGGGGTCGGTGGTGGTGACCGCGGATCCCACGGCCCGTGCCTTTCTGCCGCCTGGTAGCGCGGGCCCTCGGGTACGGGCGCGCCGAGAGCTGTCCTCTTGCGCGGACTGCGGTAGATGCCGGCGCCCGCGGAGAGGGGGCGTCCCGACCGCCATACGGTCGCGCCAGCTCTGCGTCAGGCAGAGTTGGTTCGATCAGGGTGCGCCTTCATCGTACAGGGCGCGGGGCCGCCGCCCCTGTGAAAACGAGCACCACGGGCGGTTCGCCCCCACCTTCGAAACCCCGGGCCCGCGCGGCGCGGACCCCGTACGGCACAGGCCCGCGAACGCGCCGGGCGGGAGTCACCCGGGCCCGCTCGCCCCCGCCCCGTTGGCGCCCAGCCAGCTCGCCAGCTTGCCGCCCCGGCCGACCGCGCGCAGGCGGCGCTCCGCGGCCTCGCGGACCGGGTCGGTGGCGACGACGAGGAGTTCGTCGCCGCGCCTGAGGACGGTCGTCGGCAGCGGGACAAACGATTTTCCGTCGCGGACGACCAGGGTGACCGCGGATCCGGCGGGCAGTCGCAGCTCGGCCACCTCCACGCCGTGCATCCGCGACCCCTCGGGGATGGCGACGGACAGCAGGTGGCCGCGCAGCCGCTCCAGGGGTGCCGACTCGATGCCGAGGTCGGCGGCCTCCTCCCCGCCGCCCAGCCGGAGCTTGCGGGCCAGCCAGGGCAGCGTCGGGCCCTGCACCAGGGTGTAGACGACGACGAGCACGAAGACGATGTTGAAGATGCGTCCGCTGGCGTCGACGCCGTTCACCATGGGGATGGTGGCCAGGATGATGGGGACGGCGCCGCGCAGCCCGGCCCACGACATCAGGGCCTGCTCGGACCAGGGCACCCGGAAGGGCAGCAGGCTGACCAGCACGCTCAGCGGCCGCGCGACCATGGTCAGGACCAGGCCGATCAGCAGGGCGGGCACGAAGTCGTCGACCAGTTCGTGCGGGGTGACCAGCAGGCCGAGCAGGACGAACATGCCGATCTGGGCGATCCAGCCGAGCCCCTCGGCGAAGCCGCGGGTGGCGGGCCAGTGCGGCAGCTTGGCGTTGCCGAGGACCATCGACGCCAGATAGACGGCCAGGAAGCCGCTGCCGTGGGCCAGCGCTCCGGCGGCGTAGGCGGTGACCGCGATCGCCATCACGGCGATGGGGTAGAGGCCGGAGGCCGGCAGGGCGACGTGCTTGAGGCCCCAGGAGCCGAGCCAGCCCACCGCGAGGCCGATGGCCGCGCCGATGGCCAGCTCCAGCGCTATCTCGCCCAGCAGCACGTACCAGTGCTCCACCGGGCCCGCCGCGGAGAAGGCGACGACCAGGATGACCACCGGGGCGTCGTTGAAGCCGGACTCGGCCTCCAGCGTGCCCGTCACGCGCGCGGGCAGGGGGATGCGGCGCAGCACGGAGAAGACGGCCGCCGCGTCGGTGGAGGAGACCACCGCGCCGATGATGAGGGCCTGGCGCCATTCCAGGCCGGTCAGGTAATGGGCGCCGGCCGCCGTGACGCCGACACTGACCGCGACCCCGAGCAGCGCCAGCACGGAGGCGGACGGCAGAACCGGCCGGATCTCCTTCCACTTCGTACCGAGCCCGCCCTCGGCGAGGATCACCACGAGGGCCGCGTAGCCGATGACCTGGGTCATCTCGGCGTTGCTGAAGTGGATGTGGCCGAGGCCGTCCGCACCCATGACGATGCCGATCCCCAGGTACACGAGCAGGCTGGGGAGCCCGCTGCGGGAGGAGATCCGCACCGCCGCGACCGCGACGAGCAGGACGAGGGAGCAGGCGAGCAGGAGCTGGTTGAGGTGGTGGACAGTCAGTGGCGGTTCCTTCCCCGAGTTCTCGGCATTCTCCGGCGTCGCCGTTCTCGGGCTCCACCAGTTACTTCGTTACCTTACCTAACTCTTGACGCTTTCTTGACGCCTTCGCGGCGGTGATCGAACGCCCGTGCGCGCCGGGATGCGACTCCGCGTCAAGGGCCACCGGGCCCTGCGCCTATGGTTGCTCCAGCACTCCAGTACCGCCTGCCGCTCGCGTTAGGACAGCAAGGACAGCGATGCCCCCCAACACCACCGCCACATCGGGTGACAAGCCCGGCAAGTCCGGCAGGAAGAAGGGGCGAAAAGCCCGACTGATCGTGCTTGTCCTGGTGCTGGCCATCATCGGAGGCATCGCCTACGGGGCCTACTGGTCCGTCAGCACCGTCCGCGCCTCCTTCCCGCAGACCAAGGGCTCGACCACGCTCCAGGGCCTGTCCGGGCCCGTGGACGTGAAGCGGGACGGCTACGGCATCCCGCAGATCTACGCCTCCTCCCCGGAGGACCTGTTCATGGCGCAGGGCTTCGTCCAGGCGCAGGACCGGTTCTACGAGATGGACGTGCGCCGGCACATGACCTCCGGCCGGCTGTCGGAGATGTTCGGCAAGGGGCAGGTCGACAACGACGAGTTCCTGCGCACCCTGGGCTGGGACCGGGTCGCGCAGCAGGAGTACGACAAGAAGCTGTCGCCCGCCACCAAGAAGTACCTCCAGGCGTACTCCCAGGGCGTCAACGCCTACCTCAAGGGCCGCGACGCCGCGGACATCTCCCTGGAGTACGCGGCGCTGGGCTTCACCAACGACTACCGGCCCGCCCAGTGGACGCCGGTCGACTCGGTCGCCTGGCTGAAGGCGATGGCCTGGGACCTGCGCGGCAACATGCAGGACGAGATCGACCGCGCCCTGATGACCAGCCGCCTCGGCCCCAAGCAGATCAAGGACCTGTACCCGGACTACCCGTACAGCCGGAACAAGCCGATCATCACCCAGGGCCGGTACGACGAGTCCGAGGGCGCGTTCGACGGCGGGGCGAGCGGTTCCGGCTCGTCCGGCGGTTCCGGCGCCGACCCCGGCTCCGACGGCACCGGCCTGCCGGACGGCGGCTCCGGAGTGCCCGCCTCGGGCACCACCGACACCGGCACAGGCACCGGCACCTCGGACCCGGACGGCTCGGGCGTGCAGAGCCAGCTGTCGGGCCTGCGCAGCGTGATGCAGAACCTGCCCGCCGCGGTCGGGGTGAACGGCGACGGCATCGGCTCCAACTCCTGGGTGGTCGCCGGGAAGCACACCATCACCGGCAAGCCGCTGCTCGCCAACGACCCGCACCTGGGCGCCTCGCTGCCGTCCGTCTGGTACCAGATGGGCCTGCACTGCCGCGCCGTGTCCGGCAAGTGCCCCTACGACGTCACCGGCTACACCTTCGCGGGCATGCCCGGTGTGGTCATCGGCCACAACCAGGACATCGCCTGGGGCATGACCAACTCCGGCGTCGACGTCACCGACCTGTACCTGGAGAAGCTCAGCGGCGACGGCTATCTGCGCGACGACAAGACGGTGCCCTTCCGGACCCGGCAGGAGACCATCAAGGTCGCGGGCGGTGCGTCCAAGAAGATCGTCGTCCGCGAGACGGAGAACGGGCCGCTGCTGTCCGACCGCGACGACGAACTGGTGCAGGTCGGCAAGAAGGCCCAGGTCGACACCGCGGCCCCGGACCGCGGCGACGGCTACGCGATCGCCCTGAAGTGGACCGCGCTCCAGGCGGGCACCACCATGGACGCCGTCTTCGCCATCGACCAGGCCAAGGACTGGAGCGGCTTCCGCTCGGCCGCGGCGAAGTTCGACGTGCCCTCGCAGAACCTGGTCTACGCCGACACCCGCGGCAACATCGGCTACACCCTGCCCGGCCGCATCCCCAAGCGCGCCAAGAACGACGACGGCTCGGTCCCGGCGCCGGGCTGGGACTCGAAGTACGACTGGAAGGGCTACCTCAAGCAGGGCCAGCTGCCCTACGAGTACAACCCGAAGCGCGGCTACATCGTCACCGCCAACCAGGCCGTGGTGGACCCGGCCGATTATCCGTACCGGCTCACCACGGACTGGGGCTACGGCACCCGCAGCCAGCGGATCGCCGACCTGATCCAGTCGAAGATCGACGGCGGCGGCAAGATCTCCACCGACGACATGCGCCAGATGCAGATGGACAACAGCAGCGAGATCGCCAAGCTGCTGGTGCCGATGCTGCTGAAGATCGACATCGGCGACAAGGACGTCCGGCAGGCGCAGAAGCTGCTGGAGGGCTGGGACTACACCCAGGACGCCGACTCGGCGGCGGCGGCGTACTTCAACGCGGTGTGGCGCAACATCCTCAAGCTCGCCTTCGGCAACAAGCTGCCCAAGGAGCTGCGCGTCGAGGGCCAGTGCCTGTGGGTGGAGCCGACCGGCAACACCGGTCCGGTGGACGAGACCACCAAGGTGCGCGAGTGCGGCGAGCGCTCGGCCGACCAGGCGCAGCCGGACGGCGGCGACCGCTGGTTCGAGGTGGTCCGCAACCTGGTGAAGCAGCCGGACAGCGACTGGTGGAAGGTGCCGGCCTCCGGTACCCGCCCCAAGGCCGAGAACCGCGACCAGCTCTTCGCGCGCGCCCTGATCGACGCCCGCTGGGAGCTGACCTCCAAGCTCGGCAAGGACATCGACACCTGGAACTGGGGCCGGCTGCACCGCCTGTTCCTGAAGAACCAGACCCTGGGCACCGAGGGGCCCGGCTTCCTGAAGTACGTCCTCAACCGGGGCCCCTGGAAGCTCAGCGGCGGCGAGGCCGCGGTCAACGCCTCCGGGTGGAACGCCGCGGGCGGCTACGGCGTCGTGTGGGTGCCGTCCATGCGGATGGTGGTCAACCTCGCCGACCTCGACAAGTCCAAGTGGATCAACCTCACCGGTGCCTCCGGGCACGCCTTCAGCGCCCACTACACCGACCAGACGGACAAGTGGGCCAAGGGCGAGCTGCTGCCCTGGTCGTACTCGGCCGGCGCGGTCGACAAGAGCACGAGCGACACCCTGGTGCTCAAGCCGTGAGCCGCTGACCGGGGCACCCCGGCCACGGCGGAGGCCCTCCACGCGCGCGTGGAGGGCCTCCGCCGTACCAGGGACCCGCGCCTCGGCGCTCAGGCCAGGCGCCGGACCCCCGAGGGGGTCACCACCGCCTGCACCGGCCGGTCGTGCGGCTCGGCCGGGACGTGTCCGACGACCTCGCGGTCGTAGAGCAGCACCACGAGCGCGGGCCGCGCCTGTGCCCGCTCCAGCCGGGCCAGGACCCGGTCGTAGGAGCCGCCGCCGCGGCCCAGCCGCATCCCGCGCCCGTCGGCCGCCAGACCGGGCAGCAGGACCACGTCGGCGGCGGTAACGGCGTCCGGGCCGAGCCGCTGTCCGGCCGGCTCGAACAGCGCCATCCGCCCGCCGTGCCGCACGCGCGCGAGGGACCCCTCCCCGGCGTACGCGCCCCAGTCCAGGTCGTTGTCCGGAAGCAGCGCGGGCAGCAGCACGCGCACCCCCCGCGCGCGCAGCGCGTCGAGCAGCGCCAGGGTGCCCGGCTCGGTGCCCACGGAGACGTACGCGGCCACCGTGCGCGCCTGTGCCAGCTCCGGCAGCTCCAGCGCGCGCCGGGCCAGTGCCTCGCCCGCCTCGCGCACGTCGTCCGCGGTCAGGCGGTCGCGCGCCGCGAGGAGTTCCTGCCGCAGGGCCCGCTTGCCGGGTGCCGCGGTCCGTCCGATGTGGCTCAAGGTCGCTTCCGTGCCCTTCGTCGATGAGTGACCGATGAGTGTTCGCCGAGTGCTCGAAGAGTAAATGTGCTCATATGTGAGCCAATGAACCGGAGGCGCGGAGCCCCCGCAAACGCAGCGGCTAAGGTTTCCGCCATGAGTCACGCGCACCCCAGGATCAGCAAGGCTGTCATTCCCGCGGCAGGCCTCGGCACCCGGTTCCTGCCGGCCACCAAGGCCACTCCCAAGGAGATGCTGCCGGTCGTGGACAAGCCCGCGATCCAGTACGTGGTCGAGGAGGCCGTCTCCGCCGGCCTCGACGACGTCCTCATGGTGACGGGCCGCAACAAGCGCCCGCTGGAGGACCACTTCGACCGCAACTACGAGCTGGAATCGGCCCTGGAGAAGAAGGCCGACGCCGAACGGCTCGCCAAGGTGCGGGAGTCCAGCGACCTGGCGATGATCCACTACGTCCGCCAGGGCGACCCGAAGGGACTGGGGCACGCGGTGCTCTGCGCGGCCCCGCACGTGGGGGAGGAGCCGTTCGCCGTCCTGCTCGGTGACGACCTGATCGACCCGCGCGACCCGCTGCTCCAGCGGATGATCGAGGTGCAGGGGCAGCACGGCGGCAGCGTCGTGGCCCTCATGGAGGTCGAGCCCGAGCAGATCCACCTCTACGGCTGCGCGGCCGTGGAGGCCACCGCGGACAGCGACGTCGTCCGGGTGACCGGCCTGGTGGAGAAGCCGGAACCGGCCGACGCCCCCTCGAACTACGCCATCATCGGGCGCTACGTCCTCGACCCGCACATCTTCGAGATACTGCGCAGGACCGAGCCCGGCCGCGGCGGCGAGATCCAGCTCACCGACGCCCTCCAGCACCTGGCGGAGGCCGAGACCGCCGGCGGCCCGGTGCACGGCGTCGTCTTCAAGGGCCGCCGCTATGACACCGGCGACCGCGGCGACTACCTCCGTGCCATTGTCAGACTCGCGTGCGAACGTGAGGACCTGGGTCCCGGCTTCCGGACCTGGCTTCAGCGGTACGTAGCCGAGGAGATGTGACGACGTTGAGCAGTGCAGCGCACCACACCGCAGACCCGGACCGCCTGTGGTCGGTGGACGAGCACCTGGAGGACGTCCTCACCACCGTCCGCCCGCTCGAACCCATCGAGCTGCAACTGCTCGACGCCCAGGGGTGCGTCCTCGTCGAGGACGTCATGGTGCCCCTGTCCCTCCCGCCGTTCGACAACAGCTCCATGGACGGGTACGCGGTGCGGGTCGCCGACGTCGCCGGCGCCAGCGAGGAGTTCCCGGCCTCTCTGGAGGTCGTCGGGGACGTCGCCGCGGGCGCGGGCGCCCCGGTCCGGGTCGGCCCGGGGCAGGCCGCCCGGATCATGACCGGCGCCCCGCTGCCGCCCGGCGCCGAGACCGTCGTCCCGGTGGAGTGGACCGACGGCGGGCTCGGCGCGGGCCCGGTGCGCGGTATGCGGGCCCGCAGCCTCGCCCCGGAGGGCGCCACCGGGCAGGTGCGCGTCCACCGTCCCGCCGAGGCACGCGCGCACGTGCGCGCCAGCGGCAGCGACGTCCAGGCCGGTGACCTCGCCCTGAAGGCCGGCACGGTCCTCGGGCCGCCGCAGCTCGGGCTGCTCGCCGCGATCGGCCGCGGCACCGTACGCGTGCGCCCGCGCCCGCGCGTGGTGGTGCTGTCCACCGGCAGCGAACTGGTGCAGCCCGGCGAGCAGCTGGCGGGCGGCCAGATCCACGACTCCAACAGCTTCGCCCTGACCGCGGCGGCCCGCGACGCCGGCGCCATCGGCTACCGGGTGGGCGCCGTCGCCGACGACGCCGACACCCTGCGCTCCACCATCGAGGACCAGCTCGTCCGCGCCGATCTGCTGGTCACCACCGGCGGGGTCAGCGTCGGCGCGTACGACGTCGTCAAGGAGGCGCTGTCGCACGTCGGGGACGAGGACGAGCCGGGCGGCGGAGTGGAGTTCCGCAAGCTCGCCATGCAGCCCGGCAAGCCCCAGGGGTTCGGCACCGTGGGCCCCGACCACATCCCGCTGCTCGCGCTGCCCGGCAACCCGGTCTCCTCCTACGTCTCCTTCGAACTGTTCGTGCGCCCGGCCATCCGCACCCTGATGGGCCTGCCGGACGTCCACCGGCCCACCACGCGCGCGAAGCTGGTCTGCGACAAGGCGCTCACCTCGCCGCGGGGCCGCAGGCAGTTCCTGCGCGGGACGTACCGGGACGGCGAGGTGCGGCCGGTCGGCGGCTCCGGATCGCATCTGGTCGCGGCCCTCGCGCAGGCCGACTCCCTCATCGTCGTCCCCGAGGACGCCGAGTCCGTCGAGTCCGGCACCGAGGTCGAGGTGGTCCTGCTCGGCTGACCGGCCCGGATTGGCGGTAGCGTGTCGCGCACAGCAGGCCCGCGCGCCGCACCGCGCCGGGCCCGGACCGGGAGCGCCACACGAGCATGAGCACGCAGGACCGACCCCCGTACGACCCCCGCGCCGCGGCGCCGCATCCTGAGGGATCCGAAGGCCGCCTCACGCACATCGACGAGGCGGGCGCCGCCCGGATGGTCGACGTGTCCGGCAAGGACGTGACCGCGCGTACCGCACGCGCCAGCGGACGCGTCCGTGTCGCGCCCCGCGTGATCGAGCTGCTGCGCGGCGAGGGCGTCCCCAAGGGCGACGCCCTGGCCACCGCGCGGATCGCCGGGATCATGGGCGCCAAGCGCACCCCCGACCTCATCCCGCTGTGCCACCCGCTGTCGGTGTCGGGTGTGAAACTGGACCTGTCGGTCGCGGACGACGCCGTGGAGATCACGGCGACCGTGAGGACGACGGACCGCACGGGCGTGGAGATGGAGGCGCTCACCGCGGTCTGCGTCGCCGCGCTCACCGTGGTCGACATGGTCAAGGCGGTGGACAAGGGGGCGGTCATCACGGACGTCGGGGTCGAGGAGAAGACGGGCGGCAAGTCGGGCGACTGGAGCCGGGCATGACACTCGACACGCCCCCCGGCGGCACGCCCTCCGGCGGCGCGCCCGCCGCGCCGTACCGCGCGCTGGTGGTCACCGCCTCCAACCGGGCCGCCGCCGGGGTCTACGAGGACCGGGGCGGCCCGCTGATCGCCGCGGCCCTCGGCCGTCTCGGCTTCGCCGTCGACGGCCCGCGCGTCGTCCCGGACGGCGACCCGGTGCAGGCCGCGCTGAGCGCCGCCGTCGAGGCCGGCTACGACGTCGTGGTCACCACCGGCGGCACCGGCATCTCGCCCACCGACCGCACCCCGGAGGCGACCCGCCGGGTGATCGACCGCGAGGTGCCGGGCATCGCCGAGGCGATCCGGGCCTTCGGCCGCCAGAAGGTGCCGACCGCCGCGCTGTCCCGCGGGCTGGCCGGAGTCGCCGGACGGACCCTGATCGTCAACCTGCCGGGCTCCACCGGCGGGGTGAAGGACGGACTGGCGGTGCTGGAGCCGCTGTTGACGCACGCGGTCGACCAGGTGCGCGGCGGCGACCACCCCCGGCCCGGCGCCGGAGCCGGGGGTGCGAGCTGAACGGCCCCGCCTGGCCCGTGGTGCTCGCCGAGGGCGATGTCGTCCTGCGGCCGATAAGACTGCGCGACCAGCGGGCCTGGCGCGAGGTCAACCGGCGCAACCGGAACTGGCTCAGACCCTGGGAGGCGACGATCCCGCCGCCCGCCCCCGGCGGCCCCCTCACCCACCGGCCGACCTACCGGCAGATGGTGCGGCATCTGCGCGCGGAGGCCAGGGCGGGCCGGATGCTGCCGTTCGTCATCGAGCACGAGGGGCGCCTGGTCGGGCAGTTGACGGTGGCCGGGATCACCTGGGGCTCGATGTGCTCGGGGCACGTCGGCTACTGGGTGGACGAGGCGGTGGCGGGCCGCGGGGTCATGCCCACGGCCGTGGCGCTGGTCGTGGACCACTGTTTCCGCGCGGTCGGGCTGCACCGCCTGGAGGTCTGCATTCGCCCGGAGAACGGCCCGAGCCGCCGGGTCGTGGAGAAACTCGGATTCCGCGAGGAGGGGCTGCGGCCCCGATATCTCCACATCGACGGGGCCTGGCGGGACCACCTGGTCTTCGCGCTGACCGCCGAGGAGGTGCCGGACGGACTGCTGAGCCGCTGGCGCCGCACCCGCGCCGCGCGCGCCTCGGGCAACACGCCCGGTGGCGGAACGAGCCCCGGAAATTGAATAAGTGTTCGAATTTGGCCGGTGTGCGATCACACTCGTGCGGGGAATTTCCCCATTTTGACGGTCTGCTGATCGCATCGGTCGCAAAAAAAGCTCGAAATATCAGCCGGATCGTGCGACACACCGGCTCAATTGGCCGATGGCCAGATGCAAACCCCTCTACGGTGTGAGACGTGAGCAGCAGCGGCCTCATCTACGCAGTCATTGTCGGGGCCTGGGCCGCCTACTTGGTGCCGATGTGGCTCCGTAGGCAGGACGAGCTGAACGAGGCCCGTCCGACGGAACGCTTCAGCACCGCCATCCGGCTGCTGTCCGGACGGGCGGGCATGGAGCGCCGTTACGCCAGGGACCTCAGGGCGCGCTCCACCGAGGAGGGGGAGCCCAGCGCCGCCGATCCGGACGCCGTCACCGACCCGGTGGACGTCCGGGCCTTCGCCGTGCCCCCGGGCCGTGCGCCGGAACGGGACCAGCAGCGCGCAGCGGAGCGGGACCAGCCGCGCGAGCCGGTACGGGAGCGGCACGCGGCCCGGAACCGGCCGCAGCCGCCGCGCGAGCGCGCGGAGGTGCCCGCGCCCGCGAGCGCGCCGGACTCCGCTCCGGTGCCGCAGCCGGCCGGCGCCGACGACGCGCCCGCCCGCACCCGGATCCCCGCGGCCCGGCGCGCCCCCGGCGCGGAAGCCGCCGCGGCCCGCGCCCGGCGCACGAGGGTGCTCGCGCGCCGCCGCCGCACCACCGTCGTCCTCTTCCTCGCCTTCACCCTGGGCGCCGTCGTCGCCGCGGTCGGCGGACTCGCCTTCCTGTGGGCGCCTGCCGCGCCCGCCGTGCTGCTCAGCGCGTACATCGCCTATCTGCGCACCCAGGAGCGCAACCGCTTCGCCTACCAGATGGACCGCCGCCGCGCCGAGGCCGCCGCGCAGCGGCTGCGGGAGAACCGGCGCCCGCCGCGCCGCCGCGCCGCCCTGGGCCCGGACACGGAGGCGGACACGGAGGAACCCGACGCGGGCCCCGAACCGGAGACCGATCCCGGCCTCTCCGCGCTCGCCGCCGACCGGCGCGCCCTGGTCGAGCAGACCGACCACGCCGAGTGGCTCGACCAGCAGCAGCGCGAGCGCAGGCGGCGCCCCGGCCGGGGCGAGAGCTGGGAGCCGGTGCCCGTGCCGCTGCCGACGTACGTGACCGCGCCGGTCGCCCCGCGCGCCACCTCGGACGTGGACCTCGGCGCCCCCGACACCTGGAGCTCGGCGCGCTCCTCCGCGGCCCTGCCCGAGCAGGAGGCCGCCCCCGCCGCCGCGGAGCCGCAGGCGCCCGCCCCGGACGCCGCGGCGGGCACGGAGGACCGCCCGGCCGCCGACGGCCGCAGCGACGCCCGCCGCGCCGCCTCGGCCCGCCGCTCCCGCGAGCGCGGGCGCACCCCGCTCTTCGACCAGTACGAGGACGGCGACCGGCCGCGCGCGGCCAACGAGTAGCCGCCCGGCCGCGGTGACACCGCCTCAGACGCCCCCCAGGGCCCCGCCCGCTGACCAGGCCGGGAACGGATTTCCAACCAGCCGGATGAGGATGCTAGAGTTTCACTCGTTGCAAGGGCCTGTGGCGCAGTCCGGTAGCGCACCTCGTTCGCATCGAGGGGGCCAGGGGTTCAAATCCCCTCAGGTCCACGCAGCACGAAGTCCCGATCAGACGGTCACCGTCGGATCGGGACTTCGTCGTTTCGGGGATCGTCCATGCCTGCTCCGGGTGGTGGATGATGGTGCACCGGGTCCGGCGGATGCCCAGATTTTCGTTGGCCGCCGTGAGCGAGATGAGTATCGTCTGGGCTACCTGGCCGGGCGCCCTGCGGTGCATAAGATGCTCGTCGTGGGAGTGAGTCGGCTTGTAGCTCCTCCCCGGGCGGGGCTAAGACAGAAGCCGTCCTGTTTAGATCGCCAGCAGCGTCGGCCGGGAGTGACTGTCCCTTTCCTGCCGGGGCGTGGGATGGCGGGGCGAGCCGAGACACGGCTGGCCTGGGGGCGGCGTCCGCGAGCCCGAGCACTGTCTGGGCCGGGCCAGGGGCGGTGCGTGTGGAGAGGTCGTCGGATCGTACGGATACTTGCCTGCTGCCTTTGACACCACGGTCGGCTGCCTCGTGACCCAGAGCGAGGTTGGAGCCGAGTCGGTGGACAGGGATGTGGAAGTTCTCCGGTGAGCAGCCGGTGCAGGAGTGATCTGCGGCGCAGGTACCTATCGGCGATCGAATCTCTGCAAGGTGCTTCAGCACGGTGACCGCGTTCTCTCTCGTCCGGGCGGTCGGGATGCCCAGGGCGACGCTGTGGCAGAGCTGCGGGCAGCGGGGCGCAAGGTGGCTCTTCGTGGTCTCTTCGCCTGTGTGTGAGTGGACGGCGCCAAGCAGGGCTGCGCTGTGTAGCCGAAGATGTCCTTTTCGGAGTCATCGCTGAAGTGTCAGCCGACGGTGAGCTCGACTGAGGCCGTGCCCGAGCGGTCGTTGCCAGGGTTGCCCAAAGCAGGGATCGAAGTGGCGTCCACTCCTCGGTCACCGGCCCAGTGCTGCAGATGTCCGCGTTGTTATGCCAGCCGGGCTGAATGGGGGCAGGACGAAATCGTTTCGCAAGCCGTTTGAGCCGATTCGCGGCCGCGCGGCTGGCAGCCTCGCTCCAGACGGCGGAGCGGATGTCAGCCGCTGCTTGGCCCAGGCGTCGGTCGCAGTGTGTCAGGTCGAGCAAGGTGGTGGTCCGGGCCGGCCCTCGGCGGAGGCGACGGTTGGTAGGCATGCGCGTGCCTGTCGTGGACGGCGGTGCCTCGGGGCCGCCGGGCCAGGCGCGAGCTCTGAGGTTGGAGACAGAAGTGCGGAATCCGCCGGCTGTCGGAGCTCGTGGTTCGGCCGGAGCAGTACGCGACGAGCGTCAGATTTGCCGATACCGGTCCTGGGGTACGCGCCTGGCGGCCCAGGATTGTATCGCAGCGTGCCTTTCAGCTGTTGGGCCAGGCCGGACCGGTCGAGTACGGTCAGTAGCTGGCGACCTTGGAATCGACGGTACTGGGGAGCCGTCCAGGCCACAGCCGTGGCATATATGGCAGGCAGCCGACTGATCGTCCTCAGGCCGTGCCCTCACGGGCGGCGGCCACGCAGCAATCGGATAACCTCCGCTCTGGGGAGCGGAGGGACCCAGCGGTGATAGCCCGCCAAGCTGGCAGGGGAGGCCATGCCTGCCGCGGAAGCGACGGCCTCCGCACTGATGCCCTCGGAAAGTCGGCCGACGATCCACGTCGACCGCAATCGCTGAGCGGAGAGTGGCGGCAGGCCCGCGTAGGGCTGGTGCCGGGCGTGCCAGGACGAGACGAGATTCTTGGCTGCCGCGACCTCCCGGCCCGGTCGGAAAAGATATCCCGTTCCGGAGGCCTCCACCACCTCGGCCAGCGCGCCTTCCCAGTCGGAGTGGCACGCCACGAGTCGGCTGAGCAGCTTCTCCTCCAGCACTGCGACCCCACCAGAGGTCACGCGAACGTGGCTGCCTTGAATGGGTGGGATCTCGCCCGGCATCAGTCCGCACCCGGCTCCGAGCGCCATGAGAGCGAGGCCGTCGAGTCGAGCCCGGCCTGGCAGCCGGGCTGCCCAATCCCGCAGGTGGGCCAACTCCGCTGCGTCGTAAGGAGGCTGAAGCGTGCGGGGTGAGGAAAGCCGAGCCGGAGGGGCCTCTCCGCGCTGGACCCACACCAGAGCCGCTCGTGCCCGCCACAGCCAGGTCCGGCAGGTCAGCATCGTCGAGTCCTTCGCCGCACCGCCACCCGACAGGATGAAGGCGTCGATCGTCTTGAAACTCAGCCAAGTCCCCGGGTCGCGCGGCAGCCCGCTCCGGTCCGCCCAGACCGCGATCCGGCCGATCGCGTGCAGCAAATGCTCCGCCGCGTCGCAGGTGGCCGGAGCTGTCGCCGCCACGGTGGCTCTCACCAACTCGGCAACCGGCGCCCAGCGCCGATGCGGCAGCCGGGGCCGGTAGTCGCGAATCTTGCTGGAGACCTCCGAAGGCAGTGTCACAGACCAACAGAACCGGCTGGACAAGCAGCCGGTGAAGACGTCGAAGGCGACTTTCACGGACAGGAGTGCATCGACATGGTCGGCGTCTCGGCCCACAAGACCGCGCCGAGAAATCTTGCCCGCGATCCGGAATCCTGGCGCGACTCCGCTGTCGACGACTTCGCCGCCAGAATCGTCCGGGCCGTCGCCTGCAGGTTCGTGCTTGCCCTGGCGCGTGAGGAGCAAAGCCTGACGCAGGTCGCTACCGGGCCCCCAGACGTCGTCACCGCTGCACGTCTGGAAGTATTCCTCGACGTCCCGCTGTACCCGCGGGGCGGAATGCGCAGTACGCATAAAAATCGGCCTTTCTGTCCCCATGGAAACCGACTTCAGGGAACGACGAAATAGGCCACGCACCCCCCGAGCCGAGGCGGATTGCTCTAGCCTCGGGGATGCGTGAGCCTCTACCAGGGACCACGTCACTGGGTTCCGAAGAGGGTGCAAGCTCAACGGAGCCCGTCCCCTCCTCCCTGTGATGGGAGGAGGGGATTTCTCATGCTCGGGGCGGTGTCATCAGACGCCCCCTCTCCGTGGTCCTGTGAACCGGCGGGCGGAGAAGGTCCCGATCGGGTGCTCGACGGCCCGACCGTTCCTCACTAGCCGCTTGCACGTCGCGCGGGTCGTCTCAATGGGTCCTCGCCCTTCCTCGCCCTTCGTCGGACGCCCAAGGGCTTCTGTGATGTCCCTGACCTTCATCGGTCGTCCGGCGCCCACGAGGATCTGCTCGACCGCCTGCATCAGCTGCCCGAACGGCGACCGCGACGGCCCACCCTGCCCGGCACGCGTCCCCTCTGGTGGCTTGCTCGATCCAGCCCCTTCGTCGCACGACGCATCGCCGCTCTTCTTCTCCGCGTCGGCTTTCTCATTGTGGCTCTGAGCGTCCTTGGGTGGCGCCGAGCGACCTGCGAAGCACTCGGAGAGAGCTTCGCTCAGCTGATCGCGGGTGCTCGCGTACCTCGCCGCCGTGATTCGGAGGTCGGCGAGTTCTGCCTCGAGCTCAGCGATTCGCGCCAGCGTCCGCTCCGTCCTCTCGGAGAAGATCCGAACGGCCGTTCGCAATCCGGGAGCTGCATCCTGCTCGTCCGCCCGCGTAAAGTTCATCTGCCCCTCCTCGGCCTCCCGTACGACGGGACATCGGCAGTCATCGTAGGGAATGCCAGCCGAGTTTGGCAGCCAAATGGCCGATTAGGTATGGCAGTTGAGGTGAGGCTGATGCCTGACGCCCCTGACCTGTATGTCTGCGTTGCCAGTCGTAATTCTTAACGTCGTCAACATTCATGGCCGATCACGTTCCGCTGCGGTTCCCGGTGCCGGGCCTGCGAGGACGAGGTCCGGGAGGACGGCCCGCCCCAGGTTCCGGAGAACCACGTTCGGGCTGGCTCCCTTCTCCACGACGGAAGGGAGCCAGGAGCTCAGGCGGTCCAGTGCGGGTGCCAGTCCTTCTCGGTCGTCGCCGAGCAGGGCCGCCATGAGCGACACGACATCGGCGCGGGAGCTGCCCGGCGGCGCCGGGAGAACGGCGAGACCTGAGAGTACGCGCTGGTCAGGAGCGTCGCAGAGCGCGGCGAGGGCGGTGAGGGCGAAGCGGACGGCATCGGGTTCGGTGTCCCAGCGGGACAGCAGCCCCGGCAGGTCGCTGCCGATGGCCCGCCGGGTCAGGTGCTCGGCCGCAGACTCCTGAGGGGCACCCCCGAGCGCGGTGACGCGGTCGGCCAGGGAGACCGTCGTTGCCGGCCCCGAAGCGGCGAGCCGCAGCAGGTCGCCGAGCAGAATCAGTCGGCAGTCGGGCGCGACGCCGTCGTCCCGGACCAGTTCCATGAGGAACGGGACGGCCTCGGCCGTGGCGACGCTGCAGGTGCCCTGGTGCGCCACGGCGTCCGCGAGCTCGCCGAGGAACTCGTCCGCCGTCTCATAGGGCTCGCCGAACGCGAACTCCTCGTCGAGCAGCCACTCCACGGCGTCCGGCGCGCCCTCTGCGCTGCCGTACATGCGTTCGGCGACCGCCACCGCGGCCCGGACCAGCGTCGCGGGCTCACCGGTTCCGCTGTTCTTCCACGGCGGTCCGGCCGGGGGACGCGCGGGGTCCTCGGGCAGCGGACTCGGAAGGGCGACATCGGCACCGGCCCGCTCATGGACCAGGCCGTCCCGTACGAAGCCCCTTTCGAGAGTCGTGGCATGCCCCTCGCTGTACCCCTGCTGGAATCCGCCGTGGGCACGGGCGCCCTGGGCCACCCGGATCCGCTCGCTCCGGAGGAACGGTTCGAGTGCCAGGCGCTCGTACCCGCTGTGGACGGCCAGCGAGAAGACCTGCCACCACCCCTCCAGGCCGGGGTCCGTCGACGGCCGACCGTGCCAGAAGCTCGACGGATCGAACCTGAAGTGATCATGGACGCGCGCCGCCGTCAGACGGTGCCCGTTCCCGGACAGCTCAGCCGCGGCGGCGCGGGCGGCGTCCTCGTCCGGCAGGCTCAGCGTGTACTGGACTCCCCAGGCGGGAGCCGCCGCGGCCATCAGCCGCACCGCCGGGCGGACCTAGCCCGCTCGAAGCGCCGCCCGGCCAGATCTTCCGGGACCTCGATCTCGGATGGCAGACGCCGAAGGGCGAGAGGGCGCAGGGCGTCCCCAGAACCGTGTGTCATGCGACGGATCATCCATGGCGCCACTGACAGGCCGGGGTTCCGTTCCCGAGGTTCGTCCGCCCCCGGACTCTCCTCGTTCCCCGGCGGCCGTCGGCGGGGAGCCGGAGCCGTCGCTCCTTCCCGTCGGCCGTCCGCCGTCACCGCAGCGGCTTGGCGTAGCAGAGGCTCGACTCGTACTCCCGGTAGTAGCCGAACTTGGCGCAGGGCTCGTAGCCGCTGGAGGTGTACAGGGCGATGGCCTCGGGCTGCTGGTCGCCGGTCTCCAGGACCATGCGGACGCGGCCCGCCGCGCGGGCGTCCTCCTCCAGTGCGGCGAGGATGCGGCGGGCGAGGCCCCGGCCGCGCATGGACTCGATCACGAACATGCGCTTCACCTCGGCGTCGCCGTCCTCGTTGCCCTCGGCGTTCTTGTCCTGGCTGCGCCAGCCGCCGGTGGCGACGGGGGTGCCGTCCTCGTCGTAGGCGATCAGGTAGACGCCGTGCGGCGGGCGGAAGTCGGCCGGGTCCAGGTGGGTGGCGTCGCCGCCGTCGCCGTAGCGCACGTGGTACTCGGCCTGGACCTCGTCGTTCAGCTTGACGGCGTCGGGGTGGTCGAAGGCGACAGGGCGAATGAACATGTTGGATACCGTATATCGATGCAGTGGGTAACGGGAGAGGGTGCCTCGGGTCTCTTACGGGACCCCGTCCAGTGTGCCGGTAAAGTGCCCGAGTGCTCACTGTGACCTCCGCCAACGTCAACGGACTGCGTGCCGCCGCGAAGAAGGGCTTCGTGGAGTGGCTCGCGCTGACCGGCGCCGATGTGCTCTGCCTCCAGGAGGTGCGCGCCGAGCCGCAGCAACTGCCCGAGCAGGTGCGCACGCCCGTCGGCTGGCACGCCGTGCACGCCCCCGCCGCCGCCAAGGGCCGCGCGGGCGTCTCCCTCTACACCCGCCGCGAGCCGGACGCCGTCCGTGTCGGCTTCGGCTCGGCGGAGTTCGACGGCAGCGGGCGCTATGTCGAGGCCGACCTGCCGGGTGTGACGGTCGCCTCCCTCTACCTGCCCTCCGGCGAGGTCGGCACCGAGCGGCAGGACGAGAAGATCCGGTTCATGGGTGAGTTCCTCGCCCACCTCAAGGAGCTGCGCGAGCGGGCCGCCGCCGACGGACGCGAGGTCCTGGTCTGCGGCGACTGGAACATCGCCCACCAGCAGGCCGACCTGAAGAACTGGCGCGCCAACCAGAAGAACTCCGGCTTCCTGCCCGAGGAGCGAGAGTGGCTGAGCCGGGTCCTGGACCCGGCGGACGGCGGCTATGTCGACGTGGTGCGCGCCCTGCACCCGGACGTGGCGGGACCGTACACCTGGTGGTCGTACCGGGGGCGGGCCTTCGACAATGACGCGGGATGGCGGATCGACCTCGCCGTCGCCACTCCGGGGCTCGCCCGGCGAGCGGTCAAGGCGTATGTGGAACGAGCCGCCAGCCACGAGGCGCGCTGGTCGGACCATGCCCCTGTGACGGTGGTCTTCGAGCCGTGACAACGCGGCGCGGGGGTGCCGACGAGGCATCCCCCGCCCGCTCCGGCTCAGCGCTGTGGCCGGTCCGGCAGGGAACTTCCGAGGACGAACGTCAGACGTGAGGTGTCCGGCCCGGCCAGTCGTTCGCGGCCACCGCCGGATCGTCCTTTCGCCACGGTGACGCGAACGTCGTCGCGGAGCAGGTCCTCACGGGAGACGGGCGCCGTCGCCGCTGTCGCCTGGTGATAGCGGTCGGCTGTGTAGCTCTCGAGCCAGTCGGAGCGCATTCCGCCCGGAGCGGGGCATACGTCGCCGCGTGCGGTCGCTCGGCACACATAGTCGCCGTACGGCCGCCCTTTACGTGCGGCGAAGTACATGCGCCCACCGCAGCCCGCGCAGTACACGACACCCGTGAGCAGCGACGTCGTCCGGCTCCGCGGGCGGCGGGTGCCGTTCGAGCGTGCTGCGAGCACGTCCTGCAGCGCATCGAAGTCCTCCGCAGACAGCAGCGGCTGTCCGATGAGTACCGGTGTACCGGAGTGATCACGGACGGTCCGGCCCCGGTGGGTGCGGTGCCCGGCCAATGACGGGCTGCGCAGTACCTTCGAGAGCGTGCCCGACGTCCAGCGGAACCGTTCGAAGTCGCGCCCGTGGCGCCGGCCGCCCGTGGGCCGGCCCTGCAACTGGGCGTGGCGGTCACGGGGGACCGGCACACCCTGGTCGTTCAGGCGCTGTGCGACGGCCACCAGGGAGCGCCCCGCGTGCACGTCCTCCACGATCGAGAGGACGAGGGCGGCGGTTTCGGGATCGGGGGCCAGGGACCAACCGGCGCCGGAGGCGTGCGGAACCTTGCGGTAGCCGAAGGGGACGAGGCCGCCGCCGTACCGGCCTGCGGCGCGCAGCGCCTCGTGGGCACCGGTGAGCCGAGCGGAGATGGCACGGGCTTCCTGCTCGGCCGCATGGGCCAGGTCCAGGCAACGGCGGACGACGAGCCTGTCCGCCTGCGGCGTGACCACCAGCGGCCAGTCTTCCTCGGGCATCCCGAAGACGAGCGTCCTCGTGCGGGAGCGGCCCCACTCGATCAGCTGGGACATATGGGCGAGGGATCGTACGGCGCGGTCCACGTGCGACCACACGACAGCGTCGTATTTCTCGGGATGCCGCAGCCAGGGCGACAGGGACGGGCGCTCGAACGGAGATGTCGTGTGCGCGGAGACCCCCAGGTCCGCGGCCTCCGCGATCAGGGTCAGGTTCAACTGCTCCGCACACAGTCGGATCGCGGCGCGCTGCCTGCCGGGTGACGTGGTTGCCTTCGTGAGGCAGCTGAGGCGTACGGCACCGAGGGCTCGTGGCGATCCGGTGCGAGCCGAAGTGGCCCCGTGCGGTGGACGGTTATGCTCGGGCATGTCGGCGCTCCTGGAGAGTGTCGGCCGTACCCCGGGGCTGGTCGCACAGTCGCCGGGGCCTTTCGTTCTCACTCTCGGAGAGCGAACGCGCTTCCGTCCGCTGTTGTGCGGAATGTGCCTCGATGGAGTGAACGCCCGGCACATACGCAACGGTGGCAGGTTGTTGCTGCATCTGCGCCTCGGGTACCCCCGGCGCCCTCACGCCCCCTTGTTCAGCCGCCGGTCCAGAGCCATCGACAGTTCCGCGTCCACCACGCTCTTCGCCAGGGGGCGCAGGCGGTGGAGGTCCTTCTCGGTGCCGTGGTGGGTGATGAGGTCGGTGAAGAGCTCGGCCAGGGCCTCGGCGTGGGCGCGGACGCGGTGGCCGGCGGCCAGGACCGCGGCCAGCGGGATGCCCTCGCGGACCAGGGCGGCGGAGACGTCGAGCAGCCGGCGGCTGACGTGGACGATCTCGTCGCCGTCGGTGCCGAGGTAACCGAGGTCCATGGCGGCGGCCAGGTTCTCCGCGGTGACCTCGCCCGCGAAGTGGTCGGCGAGTTCCTCGGGGGTGAGGCGGACCGGGGTCTCCTCGGTGGGCTCGCCCACGCCGAGCAGGTCGCCGACGTCGCGGCCGTGGTCGAACGCCTCGGCCAGCTCGGCGATGCCGCTGAGCGTGTGGCCGCGTTCCAGCAGGGCCGTGATGGTGCGCAGCCGGGCCAAGTGATGGTCGTCGTACCAGGCGATACGGCCCTCACGGCGGGGCGGGGGTATCAGCTTGCGTTCGCGGTAGAAGCGCAGGGTGCGCACGGTGATGCCGGCCAGCCGCGCCAGCTCCTCCATGCGGTACTCGCGCGGGCCGCCGCCCTGCCCGTCCGGTCGTCCAGCGTCCTCAGCCACACCGGCAGCCTATGTTGTACCGCCGGTAACTTTCCCGGTCCCGACCCCTACCGATCGGTACGCCGCTCCTCTACGCTCCCCATTGCGCCAGTGTTCACTGGCAGAGTCGCT
The DNA here is from genome assembly GCF_001654495.1 of Streptomyces sp. SAT1. GTDB lineage: Bacteria > Actinomycetota > Actinomycetes > Streptomycetales > Streptomycetaceae > Streptomyces > Streptomyces andamanensis. Next base: position 3,007,413 of record NZ_CP015849.1, on the reverse strand, counting down.
GGAGGCTGGGCCCGCGGCACGCACGTGGGTCACGCGAGGCATGGAGGGGCGCTCAATGGCCGAGCACGAGTACGCACACGTACGGGTGGCGGTGATCGGGTCCGGGTTCGGCGGACTGGGCGCCGCGGTGCGCCTGCGCCGGGAGGGGATCACCGACTTCGTCGTGCTGGAGCGCGCGGACAGCGTCGGCGGCACCTGGCGGGACAACAGCTATCCCGGGTGCGCCTGCGACGTGCCCTCCCACCTCTACTCCTTCTCCTTCGCGCCCAACCCGGAGTGGCCGCGCACCTTCTCCGGCCAGCAGCACATCCGCTCCTATCTGGAGCATGTCGCCGACACCTTCGGGCTCCGCCCGCACCTGCGCTTCGGCTCCGAGGTGAAGAAGGCGGCCTGGAACGCCGAGCGGCTGTGCTGGGACATCGAGACCAGCAGCGGCAGCCTCAGCGCGGACGTCGTGGTCTCCGCGACCGGACCGCTGTCCGACCCGAAGATCCCGGACATCAAGGGCCTGGACACCTTCCCCGGCAAGGTCTTCCACTCCGCCCGCTGGGACCACGGCTACGACCTCGCGGGCAAGCGGGTCGCCATGGTCGGCACCGGTGCCTCCGCCATCCAGATCGTGCCGTCCATCCAGCCCGAGGTCGCCCGCCTCACGCTCTTCCAGCGCACCCCGCCGTGGGTGATGCCCCGCGTCGACCGCGCCATCAGCGGCCTGGAGCGCTCCCTGCACCGCGCGGTGCCCGCCACCACCCGGCTGCGCCGCGGCCTGCTGTGGGGCATCCGCGAACTCCAGGTGCAGGCGTTCACCAAGCGGCCCGACGAACTCGGCTTCGTCGAGAAGATCGCCCAGCGCAACATGGCCCGCGCCGTCAAGGACCCGGCGCTGCGCGCCAAGCTCACCCCCGACTACCGCATCGGCTGCAAGCGGATCCTGCTCTCCAGCACCTACTACCCGGCGCTCGCCCGGGACAACGTGGACGTGGTGGCCAGCGGGCTCAGCGAGATCCGCGGCTCGACCGTGGTCGCCGCCGACGGCACCGAGACCGAGGTCGACGCGATCGTCTTCGGCACCGGCTTCCACGTCACGGACATGCCGATCGCCGAGCGGGTCGTCGGCGCGGACGGCCGCACCCTGGCGGAGACCTGGAAGAACGGCATGGCCGCGCTGCGCGGCGCCACCGCGGCCGGTTTCCCGAACTGCATGACGATCATCGGCCCCAACACCGGCCTCGGCAACTCCTCGATGATCCTCATGATCGAGTCCCAGCTGAACTACATGGCCGACTATCTGCGCCAGTTGGACGTCCTCGGCCCGGGGACCGCCCTCGACGTCCGGCAGAGCGCGGTGAACGCCTGGAACCGCACGGTGCAGGAGCGCATGAAGCGCACCGTGTGGAACACCGGCGGCTGCACCAGCTGGTACCTGGACGCGGCCGGCCGCAACACCACTGTCTGGCCCGGCACCACCACCGAGTTCCGCCGCGCCACCCGGCGCGTGGACCTCGCCGAGTACGAGGTCGTACGGGCGCCCAAAGCGTCCAGGACGCCCGGGACCGGCGCGAGCGGGGCCCCCTCGCCCGCGCCCGCCGCGTCCCGGCCCGCGGAGGTGCAGGCGTGAGCCGGCTGACCCGCGTCACGGCCGGCCCGTACGCCCCGCCCGTCCCCGCCCGCGAACTCACCGTCTCCTCCACCGGCGGCGCCCGGCTGCACGTGGAGGTGCACGGGCCCGAAGGGGCGCCCGCGGTCGTCCTCGCGCACGGCTGGACCTGCTCCACCGCCTTCTGGGCCGCGCAGATCCGCGAACTCGCCGCCGACCACAGGGTGATCGCCTACGACCAGCGCGGCCACGGCCGCAGCCCCGCGCACGAGGTGTGCAGCACCGAGGCGCTCGCCGACGACCTGGAGGCCGTGCTCGGCGCGACCCTCGCCCCGGGCGAGCGGGCGGTGGTCGCGGGCCACTCGATGGGCGGGATGACGGTGCTGGCCGCGGCCGGGCGGCCCGGCTTCCAGGAGCACGCGGCGGCCGTCCTGCTGTGCAGCACGGGCAGTTCGCGGCTGGTCGAGGAGGCCACCGTCGTGCCGCTGCTGCGGGGCGGCCGGCTGCGCACCGGGCTGACCCGGCGGATCCTCGGCTCCCGGGCCCCGCTCGGGCCGGTCACGCCGCTCGCCCTGCGGATCCTCAAGTACGCGACGATGGGCCCGCGTTCGGCGCCGCACGTGGTCGAGGCGTGCGCCCGGATCGTGCACGCCTGCCCGCGCCGGGTGCGCCACGCCTGGTCGCGGGTGCTGGACTCGCTCCAGCTCGACGCGGGCGCACGGCAGGTGCGGGTGCCCGCCGCGGTGCTCGTGGGCACCGCCGACCGGCTCACGCCGCCGGTGCACGCGCGGTCGCTGGCGGCGGCGCTGCCGCAGTGCGTGGGCCTGACCGAACTGCCCGCGCGCGGCCACATGACACCCATGGAGGCACCGGACCAGGTCACCGGGAAGATACGGGACCTCGTCGCCGGGCACATACGCGCACGCGGAACCGGAACCGGAACCGGAACCGGAACCGGAAACGACAACGACACCGCACGGATCGGAGAGGGCGCATGAGCAGGTTCCCGCTGGAGGGACAGGTAGCGGTCGTCACGGGCGCCGCGCGGGGCGTCGGCGAACTGCTCGCCCGCAAACTCTCCGCGCGCGGCGCGCGGGTGGCGCTGGTGGGCCTGGAGCCGGACGCGCTCAAGCAGGTCGCCGAGCGGCTGCACGGCGAGAGCGGCCACTGGCACGCCGACGTCACCGACCACGAGGCGATGGCCCGGGTGGCGGCCGAGGTGAAGGAGCGGTTCGGCCGGGTGGACATCGCCGTCGCCAACGCCGGTGTGGCGACCGGCGGTCCGTTCGCCGACTCCGACCCGCGGTCCTGGCGGCGGGTGATCGAGGTCAACCTCATCGGCTCGGCGGTCACCGGCCGGGCGTTCCTGCCCGCGCTGACCGAGAGCCGGGGCTACCTCCTCCAGGTCGCCTCGCTCGCCGCGATGACCCCGGCGCCGATGATGACGGCGTACTGCGCCTCCAAGTCCGGTGTGGAGGCGTACGCGCACAGCCTGCGCGCCGAAGTCGGCCACCGGGGCGTGCGGGTGGGCGTGGCGTACCTGTCCTGGACCGACACGGACATGGTGCGCGGGGCCGATCAGGACGACGTCATGCGGGAGTTGAGGCAGCGGCTGCCGTGGCCGGCCAACAAGACGTATCCGCTGGGTCCGGCGGTGGACCGGATCGTGGACGGCATCGAGCGGCGCTCCGGCCATGTCTACGGGCAGTGGTGGCTGCGCGGGATGCAGGGGACGCGCGGTTATCTGCCGGGTGTCATCGGGACGGTGGGGCAGCGGGAGATGCGGCGGTTCGCGGACCGGCTGACGGGCATGCGCACCGGGCTCGTCGGAGCGGGCGGCGCCGCCGACGAACAGCACCGGACGGTGTCAACTACCGACCGTCACTGATCGACATGCACAGGGTCACCACCCGTGTGAATCTGGTCGAGGCCGGTCCCCTCACCCACTTGGGGGCCGCATTCACCCACACGGGAGTGACACAGCATGGGTATGAAGGACAAGTCCCAGGAGCAGGCCAAGCAGTGGCAGCAGCAGGGCAAGGAGCGCGTCCAGGAGGGCCGCGAGAAGGCCGGCCAGCGTGCCGGGCAGCGCGGTGACCAGCAGCGTGACCGCGCCCGCCAGGGCATCGAGGACACGCACGACGAGGCCCACGACCGCCTCGACGAGGACTACGACCGGTAACTCGCCGCGCTCCGTGGACCGTTGCTGAGCCGTGGGGTGTCCCGTGCACCGGGGCACCCCATGCGGCTGCCGGGACCTCAGGTCTGCCGCGGCGGCAGCTTCGGACGGGCGAGGTCGGGCACGCCGCCGTAGCCGGGCGGGGTCGCGGCCGGGTGCGACGCCAGGAGTTCCAGGGCCAGTTCGATGGCCCGGTCCATCTCGACGTGCCGGCCCTCGGCCCAGTCCAGCGGGGTGCGCAGCGCCTCGATGTCGGGCTCGACGCCGTGGTTCTCCACGGACCAGCCGTACGCGTCGAACCAGGCCGCGTTCATCGGCACCGTGATCACCGTGCCGTCGCCGAGCCGGTGCCGCCCGGTCATGCCGACCACGCCGCCCCAGGTGCGCTGGCCGACCACCGGACCCAGCTCCAGCAGCTTGATCGCGGCCGTGATCATGTCGCCGTCGGAGCTGGTCGCCTCGTCGGCGAGGGCCACGATCGGGCCGCGCGGCGCGTTGGAGGTGTACGAGACCGGCTGGGCGTCGCGGGTCAGGTCCCAGCCGAGGATGGTCCGGGTCAGCTTCTCGATGACCAGTTCGCTGATGTTGCCGCCCGCGTTGCCGCGTACGTCCACGATGAGCGCGGGCCGGGACATCTCCATGCGCACGTCCCGGATGAACTGCGCCCAGCCGGAGCCGCCCAGGTCGGGGATGTGCAGATAGCCGCACCTGCCGTCGCTCAACTCACGGGTGACCGCCCGGCGTTTGGCGACCCAGTCCTGGTAGCGCAGCGGCCGGTCGTCGACCAGCGGGACGATCGCGACCCGGCGGGCCGGTCCCTGTCCGCCCGCGGGCGAGAACGTCAGCTCCACCGTCGTACCGCCGGACCCGGCCAGCAGCGGCCAGGGGCCCGTCACCGGGTCGACCGGCCGTCCGTCGACATGGGTCAGCACGGCGCCCGCGCGGATGCCGGTGCCGGCCAGCGGCGAGCGGGCGCGCGAGTCGGAGGAGTCGCCGGGCAGGATCCGGCGGACGGTCCAGCCCTCCTCGCGCGGCACCAGGTCGGCGCCGAGCAGGCCCTGCCAGCGCTGGTAGTGCGCGGGGCCCTCGTTGCGGCGGGCGGCGGCGACATAGGCGTGGGAGGTGCCCAGTTCGCCCAGCACCTCGCGCAGCAGATCGGCGAACTCGTCGGGGGAGGCGACCCGTTCGACCAGCGGCCGGTACTGGGCGAGCACCCCGTCCCAGTCGATGCCGCACATCCGCGGCTCCCAGAAGTACGCCCGGATCAGCCGCCCGGCCTCCTCGTACGCCTGGCTCCACTCGGCGCCCGGGTCGACGACGTGCAGGATCCGGCGCAGGTCGATCCAGGTCGTGGTGTCGCTGTCGCCCGGCTCGGTGGAGGGCACCGCGCGCAGCTCGCCCTCGTCGACCACGACCAGCCGGGTGCCGTCGCCGCTGACCGCGAACCAGTCGAGGTGGCCGACGAGTTCGGACTTCTTCGCCTTGCTGATGTGGAAGTACTCCAGGGTGGGCCTGCCGGTCGTGTCGTCCGGGTTGGCGAACGTCTCCCCGAGCGCGCCGGAGATCGGCCAGCGCTGCCAGACCAGGCCGCCGCCCGCGACCGGGGCGAGCGCCGAGTACTTGGAGGCGATGACCGGGAACGGCGTCACCCGGCTCTCCAGGCCCTCCACCTCGACGGTGACCGCGCCGGGCTCGCCGTTCTCCTCGTCCTCCACCGGGTCGAGCCCGCCCGCCGCCGGGCGCCCCTCCGGGTTCAGCGCGAACGGGGAGGGCGTCGCGGAGGACAGCGGGACCAGATAGGGCTTGCAGCCGAGCGGGAAGGACAGGTCGCCGGTGTGCACGTCGTACACCGGGTCGAAGCCGCGCCAGGACAGGAAGGCCAGATAGCGGCCGTCCCGGGTGAAGACGGGGTTCTCGTCCTCGAAGCGGCCGTCGGTGACGTCGATGACCAGGCCGTCCTTGATGCGGGCCAGCCTGATCTGGCGCAGTGTCCGGCCGATCCCCGGCTGCGACCAGGTCAGCCAGGCGCCGTCCGGGGAGAACGCGAGGTCGCGCACGGGGCCGTTGACGGAGCGGACGAGTTCGGTGACGGTGCCGCGGGGGGCCGGGGCTGCCTCGTCCCGCGTGCCGTTCTCCCCGCCGGCCTGCGCTTCGGTCCCGCCACCGTCGTCCGTACCGGCCTCCCCGGGCCCGCCGCCGTCGGCGGTCTCCGTGCCGTCCTCCTCCGTCACGTCGAGCAGCAGCAGCCGTCCGTCGTGCGCGGCCAGGGCGAGCCGTTCGCCGTCGGGGTCGGCGGCCATCTCCAGCACCCGGCCCAGCTCGCCCTGGGCGATCCGGCGCGGCGGCCGTGGCCCGGTGGCGCGCGGCAGCTGGGCGATCTCCACCGCGTCCTCGCCGCCCGCGTCGGTGACGTAGGCGATCCGGCCGCCGGCGCCGAGCATCTCCGGGAGCCGGACGCGGACGCCGGGCGTGTCGGTGAGGGTGCGCGCGGGGCCGTCACGGTGGGTGAGCCAGTACAGGGAGCCGCGGACGACGACCGCGCTGGCCCGGCCGGTCTCGTCCACGGAGAGGCCGTCCAGGTTCTGGGCGGCCGGGACGGGGTGGCGGCGGCGGCCCGCGCGCGGCCCGCTGAGCCGTACGTCCAGGCGGCGCGGCACCGAGTCGGGGGAGAGGTCGTCCACGATCCACAGGTCGCCCGCGCACTGGTACACCACGCGCCGGCCGTCCCCGGCGGCGTGCCGGGCGTAGAAGGCGTCGTGGTCGGTGTGGCGGCGCAGGTCGGAGCCGTCGGGGGCGCAGGAGTAGAGGTTGCCGACGCCCTCGTGGTCGGAGAGGAAGGCGATCCGGTCGCCGACGAACATCGGGCAGGCCAGATGGCCGTTCAGCTCGGGCAGCAGCCGCTGTCCGTGCAGCCAGAGGCGGCCGGTGGCGCCGCCGCGGTAGCGCTTCCAGGAGGCGGGTTCGTGGGGCGGGGTGCCGGTCAGCAGCAGGGTCCTGCGCTCGCCGCCGGTCTCGGCGGCCTGGATGTCGGCGACCGGCCCCCAGGGCAGTTTGCGGCCGGGGGAGCCGTCGGTGGCGACCTTGTAGGCCGAGGTGAAGTAGGAGAACGGCTCGCCGTGCGAGGTGACGGCGAGGATCTCGCGGTGCCCGTCCTCCTCGGGCGGCGTCCAGCCGCACACCTGGGTGTCGGAGCTGCCCCAGTACGTCAGCTGCCGGGCGGGCCCGCCGTCCACCGGGACCAGATGGATCTCGGGTGCCAGGCTGCGCCAGCTGGTGCAGGCGATGTGGCGGCCGTCGGGGGAGAAGCGGGGGTGGCCGGTCTTGGTGCGGTCCACGGTGAGCCGCCAGGCCCGGCCCGCACCGTCGAGCGGCGCCAGCCACAGGTCGTCCTCGGCCACGAAGCACAGCAGATCGCCGCTGAGGTGCGGCATACGCAGATAGCTCACCTCCTCCATGCTTCGCCGGGGTGCCGGGCCGGGCAACCGGAGCACCGCGCCGGGAGCACTCCGGAGCACTGCGGAGCAGTCATGGGGCTCCCTCAGGGGACTCCTTTACGGGAATCCGACAGAAGTGACCCAACCCACGTACGAAACTGTTTCGTTTCGATAGCTGAGTGCGCTACATTCGTGTCGTACGAAACCGTGTCGTGCACAGCGGGAAGGCGGACGGGATGACCGAGATGACGGCGGTGCGCCGGAGCCGGATCACGCCCGAGCGCGAGGCCGAGCTGTACGCGGCCGTCCTCGACCTGCTCCGCGAGGTCGGTTACGACGCCCTCACCATGGACGCCGTGGCCGCCCGTACACGCTCCAGCAAGGCCACGCTCTACCGCCAGTGGGGCGGCAAGGCCGAACTGGTCGTGCGGGCCGTGCGGCACGGCAAGCCCGGGAAGCTGGAGGGCACCGACACCGGCACGCTCCGCGGCGACCTGCACGCGCTGACGAGCCGCGAGGACGACTGCACCATGGAGCAGAACTCCGCGCTGATGCGGGGCCTGGCCATGGCGATGCACTCCAACCCGGACCTCAGACAGGCCTTCCGGGAGCAGTTGATCGAACCGGAGATGGCCGAGTTCAAGCGGCTGCTCCAGCGGGCCGTCGACCGGGGCGAGATCCGTCCGGACTGCCCGGCGCTGGACTTCGTGGTGCACATGCTGGCCGGCGGCTTCGTCGTCCGGGCGCTGATCGAGGACCAGCCGCCGACCCAGGGCTTCCTGCGGTCGTACATAGACGCCGTGGTGCTCCCCGCCCTCGGCGTGCCCACCACCTCCTGAACCGCCCTCCCCAGGCACCTCAGTAGCTCTCCTCCTCCTCAGCAAGCCCACCTTCTGACGTCACCGCTCACGTCGTCGGGCTGATGACCCCTGCCCTGATCCACCCAACGACCTGACCGGGAGTACGCCCACGTGGCCACGTTCCTGTACAAACTTGGACGCCTCGCCTTCAGGCGACGGCACTTCGTCGCGCTGATATGGGTGGCGCTGCTGACCCTCGCCGGTGTCGGCGCCGCCTCCGCGCCCCCCGCGGGCAACACGTCCTTCTCGATCCCCGGCACCGAGGCGCAGAAGGCCTTCGACCTGCTGGAGCAGCGCTTCCCCGGGGCGAGCGCCGACGGGGCCACCGCCCGCGTGGTGTTCAAGGCACCCGGCAGCGGGAAGATGACCGACGCCGGGAACAAGGCGACCGTCGAGAAGACCGTCAAGGAACTGTCGGACGGCTCCGAGGTCGCCTCCGTCGCCGACCCCTACACCGGCAACGCCGTCAGCAAGGACGGCACCGTCGCCTACACCTCGGTGAAGTACAAGGTCTCCGGCATGGAGCTGGAGGACTCCTCGCGCACCGCGCTCAAGGACGCCGCGCAGCACGCGCGGGACGCCGGGCTGACCGTGGAGATCGGCGGTGACGCGCTCAGCGCCGCGCCCGAGACCGGGGCCACCGAGGTCATCGGCATCGCCATCGCCGCCGTCGTGCTCGTCATCACCTTCGGCTCGCTGCTGGCGGCCGGGCTGCCGCTGCTGACCGCGATCATCGGTGTCGGCATCGGCGTCTCCACGGTCACCGCGCTCGCCAGCGCCCTCGACCTGGGCAGCACCACCTCGATCCTCGCCTCGATGATCGGCCTCGCGGTCGGCATCGACTACGCCCTGTTCATCGTCTCCCGCTACCGCGCGGAACTCGCCGAGGGCCACAGCCGCGAGGAGGCGGCGGGCCGGGCCACCGGCACCGCGGGCTCCGCCGTGGTCTTCGCCGGACTCACCGTCGTCATCGCCCTGGTCGGCCTCTCCGTCGTCAACATCCCGATGCTCACGAAGATGGGCATCGCCGCGGCCGGCACGGTCGTCATCGCCGTCCTGATCGCGCTCACCATGATCCCGGCGCTGCTCGGCTACGCCGGCCGCAGGATCAAGCCGACCGGCGAGAAGAGCAGGCTGCTGGGCGGCGGCCGGGCCGCGAAGAAGGCACAGCAGCCGGCCCGGGACAACATGGGCACCCGCTGGGCCCGGTTCGTGGTGCGCCGTCCCGTCGCCGTGCTGCTGCTCGGCGTGGTCGGCCTGGGCGCCGCCGCGGTGCCCGCCACCTCCCTCGAACTGGGCCTCCCGGACGACGGCTCCCAGCCGGTGTCCACCACCCAGCGCCGCGCCTACGACCTCCTCTCCGAGGGCTTCGGACCCGGCTTCAACGGCCCGCTGATGGTCGTCGTCGACGCCAAGGGGAGCGGTGACGCCAAGGCCGCCTTCACCGAGGTGACCGACAGCATCAAGGGCCTCAAGGACGTCGTGACGGTGACCCCGGCCCAGCCCAACAAGGCCGGCGACACCGCGACGATCACCGTCGTACCGAACTCCAAGCCGTCCTCCTCCACCACCGAGGACCTGGTGCACGCCATCCGCGACGCGGGCAGCGGCATCAAGGCCAAGACGGACGCCGAGGTGCTGGTCACCGGGTCCACGGCGATGAACATCGACGTCTCGCAGAAGCTGAACGACGCCCTGTTCCCGTACCTGGCGCTGGTCGTCGGACTCGCCTTCCTGCTGCTGATCGTGGTGTTCCGCTCCGTCCTGGTCCCGCTGAAGGCGGCGCTCGGCTTCCTGCTGTCGGTGATGGCGGCGCTCGGCGCGGTCGTCGCGGTCTTCCAGTGGGGCTGGCTGTCCGGCCTGATGGGCGTGGAGGAGACCGGCCCGGTCATGTCGATGATGCCGATCTTCATGGTGGGTGTCGTCTTCGGCCTCGCCATGGACTACGAGGTCTTCCTCGTGACCCGGATGCGGGAGGCGTACGTCCACGGCGAGCAGCCCCGGCAGGCCGTGGTGACCGGCTTCCGGCACGGTGCGCGCGTCGTCACGGCCGCAGCGGTCATCATGATCGCCGTCTTCTCCGGGTTCATCGGCTCCAGCGAGTCGATGATCAAGATGATCGGCTTCGGCCTGGCCGTCGCGGTCTTCTTCGACGCGTTCGTCGTCCGCATGGCCATCGTCCCCGCGGTCCTCGCCCTCCTCGGCCGCCGCGCCTGGTGGCTGCCGAAGTGGCTGGACCGCGCGCTGCCCAACGTGGACGTCGAGGGCGAGGGCCTGCGCGCGCTGTCCTCGGCGGACGGCCGCGAGGAGGACCGGGAACCGGCCCTGGCCTGACCGGACACGTGGACGAGGGCGCGGCTTCCTGCGGGGGCCGCGCCCTTTTCGTTCTGTCCGGGGGCTGTCCCGTGCTGTCCGGGCCGTCCCCGGCGTTGTACGGGTAGGGCTGCGACCGGAGGTGGGACGTGAACGAAGGTGCGGACGAGGCGGGTTGGGACGTCGAACCGGGCGACGAGATCGAGCCGGTGGTCCAGGCGGTGGGGCGCCTGCTCAGGGTGTGCCGCGAGTCGGCGGGCATGCGCCCTGCCGATCTGGCGGAGATCACGGGCTACGGCGAGGACATGATCCGCAAGATGGAGAACGGGACGCGGATCCCCCGCCCGGAGTTCCTGGACCGCGCGGACCAGGTACTGCGGGCGCAGGGGCATCTGCGGGCGTTCATGGAGGACATGCGGAAGGCGCGGTATCCGAAGAAGGTGCGGGAACTGGCCGACATGGAGGCGCGGGCGGTGGAGATGCTGCTCTACAGCAGCCACAACATCCACGGGTTGCTTCAGACGCCGGAGTATGCGCGGACGCTGTTCGAGATGACACAGCCCGCGCTAGCGGAGGAAGTCGTCGAGCGGGAGACCGCCGCCCGCATGGCACGCAAGTGCGTCTTCGAGCGGGTGCCTGCTCCCACGCTCAGCTTCGTCCAGGAACAAGTAACTCTCGAACGTCCTTATGGTGGGAGGATGGTGCTGCGTCGCCAGCTCGAACACCTTCTGGAGGTGTCCCAGTTGAGGAACGTCACGCTTCAGATCATGCCGACCGACCGGGAAGAGCACGCTGGAACGGCCGGGCGGATCCAGATGCTGAAGTTCGCCGACGGCACGGCGATCGGACGTTCCAGCGGTGCGTTCAACGGACGCCCGGTCTCACACCCCAAGGACCTCCGAATCCTTGAACTGCGCTATGGCATGATCCGGGCGCAGGCTCTCACACCGAGAGACTCACAAGCCTTTATCGAGCAAGCGCTGGGGAGACTATGAGCACGCCGGAACTGCACTGGTTCAAGAGCAGCTACAGCGACAGCGGCGAGCCCGGCGACTGCGTCGAGGTCGCCCGTACGCCCGTTGCGATCCACGTCCGTGACTCCAAGGCCCCCGACACCGCCCGGCTGGCGGTGGCCCCCTCGGCCTGGACGAGTTTCCTCGCGCACACGGTGGAGGGCGGTCACCCGGCATGAGCACGCCGGAACTGCACTGGTCCAAGAGCAGCTACAGCAGCAGCGGCGAGCCCGGCGAGTGCGTAGAGGTGGCCACCACACTTGCCGCGGTCCACGTCCGTGACTCCAAGCGTCCGGAGGCCCCGCGCCTCGCCCTCGCCCCCGCTTCCTGGGCGGACTTCCTCGCGTACGTCGGGGAATGACTTCGCGGGGAGCGGGCGGGCACCGCTACCGTGCCGGGCATGACGATGACGAACGGCACCCCCGGCGTCCACCCGCGCTTCGTCGCGGCCCTGACTGAGCTGGGGCTCGACGAGCTGGCCGGGCGGGTGCGGCACTTCCCCGAGGCCACCCGCACCGCCGCCGAGGCCGCGGCGGCGGTCGGCTGCGAACTGAGCCAGATCTGCAAGTCGTTGATCTTCGCCGCGGACGGCGTGCCGGTGCTCGTCCTCATGGACGGCGCCTCCCGCGTGGACGTGGAACGCGTCCGCGAGGAACTGGGCGCGGAGCAGGTCACCCGCGCCAAGGCCGACGTCGTACGGGAGACCACCGGGTACGCCATCGGCGGGGTGCCGCCCTTCGGGCACCGGACGCGGACCCGGGTGCTGGCCGACCGCTCGCTGCTGGAGCACGACATGGTCTGGGCCGCCGCGGGCACTCCGCACACGGTCTTCCCGATGGCCCCGAAGGAGCTGGCCGAGCGGGCCGGGGCCGTCCTCGTGGACGTGCGCGAGCGCGCTTCGTGACGCCGCTGGTCACCGCGGCCGTCCTGCTGGCCGCGGTCACCCACGCCTGCTGGAACGCCCTCGCGCACCGCATCCCCGACAAGCTCGTCGGGTTCACCCTCATCTCCGGCGGCGGGGTGCTGATCGGCGTGGCGCTGGCGCCGTTCGCGGCCTTCCCGGCGGCCGGCGCATGGCCGTACCTCGGCATATCGGCGGTGCTGCACGTCGTCTACTACGTCCTGCTGATGACGTCTTTCCGGCTCGGTGACTTCGGGCAGACCTACCCGATCGCCCGGGGCACGGCACCGCTCGTCGTCACGGTCCTGGCCGCCGTCTTCGCTCACGAGGTGCCGGACCTGTGGGTGACCGGCGGCATCGCGCTGTCCTGCGCCGGGCTGACCGGAGTCGCGCTGTGGGGGCTGCGCGGGCGCCGACCGAACTGGACGGCGGTCGGCGCCGCGCTCGCGACCGGTCTGTCCATCGCCGCGTACACGGTCGTGGACGGCCTGGGCGTACGCGCCTCCGGGTCGTCCCTCGGCTACATCGCCTGGCTCATGGTCATCGAGGGCGTGGCCGTCCCGGTGTACGCCCTCGCCCGCTGGCGCGGCCGCTCCGCCGCGCTGCTGCGCCCCCACGCCGCCCTCGGCCTGCTCGGCGCCGCCCTGTCCGTGACGGCGTACGGCATGGTCCTGTGGGCGCAGACCCGCGCCGACCTGGCGCCCGTCTCCGCGCTGCGCGAGTCCTCCATCCTGGTCGGCGCGGCCATCGGCGCCGTCTTCTTCAAGGAGCGCTTCGGCGCACCCCGGCTCGCGGCGGCGGGCCTGCTGGTCGTGGGCATCGGCCTGATGCTGCACGCGGGTTAGGCGCCCGCCGGGCACCTGGTGCTGCGCACCGCCCCGGGAGGGAGCACCCTGGAAGGAGGTGTTCCCGGAGGTGATGGTCATGATGAAGACAGCCGTGGGATGGCATGTGGAGCTGGAGTTCCAGGAGGACGGCCAGCACACGCGGGCGGCGGCCATGGTGCGGCTGCCCGACGGCAGCGAGATCCGTGGGCACGGGCGGGCCAGCAGGCACCGTACCGACTCCGACCAGCCGCGCGTCGGCGAGGAGATCGCCGGGGCGCGCGCCCTCAACGAACTCGCCATGGAGCTGCTCACGAAGGCGCACGAGGAGATCGACAGCGCCTCGGGCCGCACCTCCCAGCCGATCCACGTCTGAAGGTCGTGTCAGGCGGGGCGTGTCAGGCGGGTCGCCGTCAGGCCGGTTGTGCCAGTGCCGTCCGGACCGCCCGGACGAGTGCTTGCGCGCGCGGGTCCGCCGTCACGCTGCCGCGGAAGCCGTTGGTGACGTAGCCGAAGGCGGTGCCGGTCTCCGGGTCGGCGAAGCCGAGGGCGCCGCCGCGGCCCGGGTGGCCGAAGGAACCGGGGCCGAGCAGCGGGGACGCGCCGCCGTGCAGCATGTACCCGAGGCCGAACCGGGTGCCCACCACCAGCACCCGGTCCGCGCCCGCGGACCGCTCGGCGCGGGCCAGCTCCAGCGTCCCGGGCTCGAACAGCCGTCGGCCGCCGTCCACCTCGCCGATCAGCGCGGCGTAGAAGCGGGCCAGGCCGTCGGCGGTGGCGATGCCGTTGGACGCGGGCAGGGCCGCCGCGCGGTAGGCGGCGTCGTTCTCGTCGGGCAGCGGGGTGATCGCGCCGAAGGCGCGCCGGGTGAGCGAGGCGGGGTCCGCGTAGGCGTCGGCGACCGCGCGCTTGGGGCGCAGCCGCAGCCCGCCCGGGGACTCGGGTGCCGTGACCGGTCCGACCCGGCCCGCGCGCCGGGTCTCGGCGGCGGGCAGCCCGACCCACAGGTCGGCGCCCACCGGAGCGGCGATCTCCCGGGCGATCCAGGCGCCGACCGGCTCGCCCGTCACCCGCCGCACCAGCTCGCCGGTCAGCCAGCTGTACGTCTGCGCGTGGTAGCCGTGGCCGGTGCCCGGCTCCCACACCGGGGCCTGCGCGGCGACCGCGCGGGCGCCCAGGTCCGGGTCGGCGGCCTCGGCGGGGGTGAGCGGCCGGTCCAGGACCGGCACGCCCGCGCGGTGGGCGAGCAGCTGCCACACGGTGGTCCGGTCCTTGCCGGCCGCCTTGTACTCGGGCCAGTAGGCGCCGACCGGAGCGTCCAGGTCGAGTTCGCCGCGCTGGTGCAGGAGCAGGAGGGCGGCGGCGGCGACGCCCTTGGTCGCGGAGCGCACTATCTGCGCGGTGCCGTGCTCCCACGGCGCGTCCCGCGGGTCCCCGTCGACGTCCCGGCTTCCGGCCCACAGGTCGACGACCTTGTGCCCGTCCCGGTACACCGCGAGGGCCGCGCCCCGCTCGCCGCGTACGGCGAAGTTCTCGGCGAACGCGTCCCTGACCGGTCCGAAGCCCTCGGCCACCGCACCGCTCACGTCCACATCCACACCCGTACTCCTGCCACTCGTCACTCGTATCCGTCCGCAGCCTGCGACAGTGAGTGCAACACAGAGGCGTCGCCTGCGATTCCTCGGGGGGCCTCAGCCCTTAGGGGCCGAGGCCACGCGCGGGTCGAAGCCGAAGGGCAGTTCCAGCCGGTGGGCGCGCATCAGATCCTCGTCGGACAGGAGATCCCCGGTCGGTCCGTCGGCCGCGATCACGCCGTCGCTGAGGATCAGCGCGCGCGGGCACAGCTCCAGGGCGTACGGGAGGTCGTGCGTGACCATGAGGACGGTCACGTCCAACGAGCGCAGGATGTCGGCCAGTTCGCGGCGGGAGGCCGGGTCCAGGTTGGAGGACGGTTCGTCCAGGACCAGGATCTCCGGCTCCATGGCGAGCACGGTGGCCACCGCGACCCGGCGGCGCTGACCGAAGGAGAGGTGGTGCGGGGGCCGGTCGGTGAACTCCGCCATGCCGACCCGCTCCAGGGCGGTGCGCACCCGCTGCTCCAGCTCGGGCCCCTTCAGTCCGGCCGCCGCCGGACCGAACGCGACGTCCTCGCGCACGGTCGGCATGAACAACTGGTCGTCCGGGTCCTGGAAGACGATCCCGACCTTCTGCCGGATCTCGGCCATGTGCCGCTTGCCGACCGGCAGCCCGGCCACCGTCACCGTGCCCGCGCCGCCGCTCAGGATGCCGTTGAGATGCAGCACGAGCGTGGTCTTCCCGGCGCCGTTCGGGCCGAGCAGCGCCACCCGCTCCCCGCGGGCGACGGCGAAGTCCACGCCGAACAGGGCCTGGTGGCCGTCCGGATAGGCGAAGGCGAGGCCGGAGACCTCCATGGAGGGCGGCGTCGAAGGCGTAGTCACAGGGTCCATCCCAGCAGACAGATGACGAGCGCCGCACCGGGGAGGGCCAGTGCGGACGACCACTGGGCCCGGGAGGCGGTCGCCTCGTCGATGACCGGCATCGAACCGGCGTAGCCGCGGCTCACCATGGCCAGGTGGACGCGCTCGCCGCGCTCGTAGGAGCGGATGAACAGCGCGCCGGCCGACTTGGCGAGCACGCCCCAGTGCCGGACGCCGCTCGCCTCGAAGCCGCGCGACTCGCGGGCGATGCGCATGCGCCGCATCTCGTCGGTGATCACATCGCCGTAGCGGATCATGAAGGAGGCGATCTGCACCAGCAGGGGCGGGAGCTTGAGGCGTTGCAGGCCAAGCAGCAGTTCGCGCAGTTCGGTGGTGCTCGCCAGCAGGACCGAGGCGGCGACGCCGAGGGTGCCCTTGGCCAGCACGTTCCACGCGCCCCACAGGCCGTTCACGCTCAGCGAGAGCCCGAGGACGTGCACGCGCTCGCCCTCGGCGACGAACGGCATCAGCACCGCGAAGGCCACGAACGGGATCTCGATCAGCAGCCGCTTGAGCAGGAAGCCGGCGGGCACGCGGGCCACGGCGGCGGTGCCGGCCAGCAGCACCGCGTACAGCGCGAACGCCCACACCGCCTCGCGCGGGGTGGACACCACGACCACCACGAACGCGAAGGCCGCGGCGAGCTTGGTGTGCGGCGGCAGCCCGTGCACGGGGGAGTGCCCGTGCCGGTAGAGCCGGTGCGCGTGGCCCGCTCCCACGTCAGGCCGCGGCCTGGGAGGACGGCGTCTCGGATCCGGCCGTACGGCGCCTGCGCACGACCCAGAAGACCCCGCTGCCCACGGCGACGGTCACGCCGACGCCGATCACCCCGGCGAGCCCGCCGGACAGCCGGGCGTCGGAGATGTCCTTGACGCCGTAGTCGGCGAGCGGGGAGTCCGCGGAGGCGTGCGCCTCCTCCTTCTGGTCGATGCCCTTGTCGTGGGCGACCTTCTCCAGGCCGTCGGGGCTGGCGGAGGCGTAGAAGCTGACGAAACCGGCCAGCACCAGCGAGGTCACCAGGCCGGTGATCCACAGCTTGCGGTGCGGCCGCGCGGTGGTGGCGGCGGCCGGGACGGGGGCCGGTCCGGCGGCGGGGGCGTCGACCAGTTCGCCGCCGACCCGCAGCTTCAGCCGCTGCTCCAGACCGCGCGCGCCGTACACCAGGTCGGGGCGTACGGCGATGACGGCGCCCACCGTGAGCGCGGTGATCGCGGCCTCGCCGATGCCGATGAGGACGTGCACGCCGATCATGGCGGTGGCGACCTTGCCGATGGCCACATCGGTGGTGCCGCCGACCGCGTAGATCAGCGTGAAGGCGACGGAGGCGGCCGGGACGGAGAGCAGCGCGGCCACGAAGGAGGCGACCGTGACCGAGCGGCGGCGGCGCGGCAGCACCTTCACCAGGCCGCGGAAGACCGCGTAGGCGACGACCGTGGTGACGAGCGCCATGTCGGTGATGTTGACGCCGAGCGCGGTCAGGCCGCCGTCGGCGAAGAGGATGCCCTGCATGAGCAGGACCACGCAGACGCACAGGACCCCGGTGTAGGGGCCCACGAGTATCGCGGCCAGCGCCCCGCCCAGGAGGTGGCCGCTGGTTCCGGCCGCGACCGGGAAGTTGAGCATCTGCACCGCGAAGATGAACGCGGCGACCAGGCCGGCGAGCGGTGCGGTCCGCTCGTCGAGTTCCCGGCGCGCGCCGCGCAGGCTCACCGCTACGGCACCGGCGGCGATGACTCCGGTGACAGCGGACGTGGGAGCGTTGATGAATCCGTCAGGCACATGCACCGTTCGATGATAGTGGCGTGTTGCGAACCTCTTGCAAGAGCGAGGTGGTATGCATCTGCGGCGAGTGCGGGCCGGATCGGGACCGGCGCGGGAAGCGGATCGGGACGCGGGGGCATGAAACCGCAGATGTGGGACATTGGTAAAGAGGAGTGCAGAAGCGAGTAAACGTCTCGCTGGTGTCCGCCTCGCGTCGAGGTCACCTAGTGTGAGGGGCCGTCCGATGACCGCAGTCGAACAGTACGCGCGAGCCCGTGTCGTCACCGAGGACGACCATCAGGACGAGCACTGCGGTGTCCCGGTCGTCCTGCGCTACGACCCCCAGGACGACCCGGGCGCGGTCCGGATGGCTCTGCCCGGCCTGCCCGAGCGGACGTTCTCCCGGTCGCTGCTCGAACAGGGGCTGCGGGCCCCGACCGGCACCGGCGAGGTGCGGGTGTGGCCGTGCGGCCGGGTGCAGGCCGTGGTGGAGTTCCACTCGCCGCGGGGCGTCTCGGTGGTGCAGTTCGAGACGAAGACGCTGCTCAGATTTCTGCGGCGTACGTACACCGCCGCCGCGGCGACGGCGATGGCGCACCACTGAGCCTGCCTGGATCCCGGCAGGGCTCAGCCGCCGTTCCCCGCGGTTCAGCCGCCGTTCCCCGAGGCTCAGCCGCCGTTCCCCACGGCTCAGCCGCCCTTCTTCAGCAGGGCCGCGACGATCGGGCCCGCCGTGTCGCCGCCGTGGCCGCCCGCCTGGACCACACCGGCCGCGGCGAGGTCGCCGCGGTAGGCGGTGAACCAGCCGTTCGGCTTCTCCTGTCCGTCGACCTCCGCCGACCCCGTCTTCGCGCCGTAGTCGGGGCCGAGCCCGGCCATCGCCTGGGCGGCGGTGCCGGAGGCGGCCGTGTACCGCATCAGCTCCCGCAGCTGGGACAGGGTGGACGCGGACAGCGTGCGCGAGGCCGTGGCCCGCTTGCGCTTGCCGGTGTCCGGGGAGACCAGGTAGGGCTGGTGGAAGGTGCCCGCCCGGACGGTCGCGGCCACCGACGCCATGTTGAGCGGGTTCATCCGGACGCCGCCCTGGCCGATGAGCGAGGCGGCCTTCTGCGCGGCCGACTGCACCGGCACCGCGCCGTCGAAGGACGGCACCCCGATCGACCAGTCGTCCCGCGCCAGCCCGAACACCTCACGGGCCTGCCGCGTCAGGTCGTCGTCCTTCAGCTTGCCCGCCTGGCTGATGAAGGCCGTGTTGCAGGAGCGGGCGAAGCTCGCCTTGAAGGTGCCGCCCTTGATCTCGAAGTCGTCGTCGTTGTGGAACGTCCAGCCGCCGTAGCTGAACGTCTTGGGGCACGGGTGCTCCTTGTCCACGGCCGCCAGCTTCTTGTCGAGCAGCAGCGAGGCGGTGATCACCTTCATCGTGGAGCCGGGCGCCAGGGAGCCCTGGAGGGCGGTGTCGAAGCCGTGCCCGCTGTTGGCCACCGCGAGTATCTCGCCGGTGGACGGGCGCAGCACCACCACCGAGGCGCGGGCCCGCCCGGCGACCTGCTGCTCGGCGGCCGACTGGAGCGCCGGGCTCAGCGTCGTGCGCACGGTGCCCGGGGTGCCCTTGCTCAGCTCGACGAGGGTCTTGTCCGCCAGCTTGCCCTTCTTGGAGGCGGCGCCGCGCACCACGCGCAGCTCGACGCCCGCCCGGCCGCCCGCCGTCTTCCCGAACTTCTCGCGCAGCCCGTCCAGGACCGAGCCCAGCGACGGGTACGCCGCCGTGGTGAGCGCGCCGCCGTCGCGGTCCAGGGCCTTGACCGGCGGGGTGCCGGACGCCCCGGTGACGAGGGTGTCGCCGTCCTTCAGGTCCGGGTGCACGACGGCCGCGTGCCAGTCGACGACGGGTATGCCGTCCTCCGCGCGGCGCACCACGGTCAGCGCGCTGTCGTACGCCAGCGGCTTGTTCACGCCCTGGTAGGAGACCGTCGCCCGCACGGAGAACGGCACCGTGCCGCCGCGCGGGGTGCCCTGGGTGAGGGTGACGTCCTTGAGGTGGGCGTCCTTGGCGTACCCGGCGAGCAGCGCGGAGGCCGCGGCGGAGTCGGTGGTCGAGGCGGCCGCCTCGGTCGCCCGGCCCTGCTGCCAGGAGGTGAGGAACCGCCCGGCCGCGGTCTGGACCTCCAGCGCCGTCACGGGCCCGGTCCGCACCTTCTTGTGGGCGCCGGCCGCCGAGGTGGTGCGGCCCTCGGCCTCGGCGCCGCCGCCGGAGAGCGTGTAGGCGCCGACCGCCGCGCCGCCCACCACCACGGCGACCACGCCTCCGACCACCGCGGGCCGCGTTCTGCGCCGCTCGGCGACGCGCCTTCTCCTGCCCACTGGCTTCCGTCCTCCGCGCTGCCGGGCCCCGCCGCGCCACCCGCGCTGCCGTGGCCGCCGTCGTCCTGTCGTCCCCGTGGTGTCGTGCTGCCGTGCTGTCGTGCTACGGCAGTGCTGCCGTACTGCCGTACATGAGACACGCCCGGACCACCCTAGGGTTCGGGTCCGTCGCGGTGGCCGACTCGGACCGTCCGTAGCCAACCTGCGACATACGGCGCCGGGGCGCACGCCGGGCGGGGCAGTGGAGGTGCGCGGCGCGGGTGCGCGGCCCTACCCCGGGGAGGGACGGACCGGGCGGCGGAGGTGCCTCAGCCCGCCGCGCGCAGCACCGCCGCGACGATCGGGCCGGCCGCGTCGCCGCCGTGGCCGCCCTCCTGGGTCATGGCCGCCGCCGCGACGTCGTTGCGGTACCCGGTGAACCAGCTGTTGGACTTGGCCTGCCCGTCGACCTCGGCGGAGCCGGTCTTCGCGCCGATGCTGCCGCTCAGTCCGGACATCGCGGCGGCGCCGGTGCCGCTGGTGGCGGTGCGGTTCATCATCTGCCGCAGCTGGATGACGGTGCTTGCCGGGAGGCCCTTGGCCGTGGCCAGTTCGCGGTCGTCGAGGCCGGCGGAGACCAGGACGGGCTGGTGGAAGCCGCCGGTGATCGCGGTGGCCGTCACCGAGGCCATGTTCAGCGGGCTCATCTGCACCCGGCCCTGGCCGATCAGGTTGGCCGCCCGGTCCGGGCCGTCGACGGCCGGCACCGAGCCGTCGAAGGACGGGATGCCGGTCTTCCAGTTGTTCTGGCCGAGCCCGAAGCGTTCCTGGGCCTCCCGGGTGAGGGAGTCGGACTTCAGCTTGGGGGTGAACTTGATGAAGGCGGTGTTGCAGGAGCGGGCGAAGCTGTCCGAGAGGGTGGCGTGCTCGTCGGGTTGCATGCCCTTGAGGTTGTGGAAGGTCTGGCCCTCCCACAGCACGTCCGGCAGACAGGGCGCGGGCCCGCTCGCCTTGGTGAGGCCGTTGTCGATGAGGGCGGCGGCGGTGACGATCTTCATGGTGGACCCCGGCGCCAACTGGCCCAGGAACGCCGCGTTGAAGCCGTCCGCGCGGTGGTTGGCGACCGCGAGCACCTCGCCGGTGGACGCCTGGACGGCCACGACGGAGGACTCCGCGAACTTGTCCACCGCCTTCTCGGCCGCCGCCTGGGCGCTCGCGCTGAGCGTCGTGCGCAGCTTGCCCGGCTTGCCCTCGGCGAGGGTGATGAGCGGGGTCTCGGCCGCGTCGGTGTCGGCGTGGTGGATGCTCAGCTCGACGGACGGGGAACCGCCCGCCTTGTCACCGTACTTCGACCGCAGCGCGTCCAGGATCGGGCCCAGGGAAGGGTACTTGTCCTTCGTGAGAACGTTGCCGTCGCGGTCGACGGCCTCGATCGGCGGGGCGGCCGAGTCGCCGGTGACCAGCGTGTCGCCCTTCTTCAACTGCGGGTGCACGAGCACCGGTTGCCAGTCGACGAGCGCCCGGTGACTGGTCTCGCCGCGCACCACGCTCAGCTTGCTGCTGTAGGCGAGCGGCGCGGTCTTGCCGCCGTAGGACACGGTGGCCTTCACCGAGAAGGGCACGGTGGTGCCGACGGCGGACCCCGGCGCGATCTTCACATCCGTGATGTGCGCCTCGTGTCCGTAGGAGGACAGCAACTGCTGGGCATCCTGCGGGAAGTTGGTGTACGAGGCGGCCTTCGTCGCGTCGCCCTTCTCCCAGGCCGCGAAGAACTTCGACGTGGTGTCCTTCACCTCGTCCCGCGTCGGCGGCCCCGTCCGCGCGGGCGCCGGCCCGCTCGCGGTCGCGTCCCCCTCCAGCGCCGAGACGATGTTGTATCCGCCGTACACCGCCCCACCGACCAGCACGACACACACACCGCCCACCACAGCGGCCTTGGTCCCCTTGCGCATCACCGCGCTCCTCCCCGTCCCTCCCATGGCGCCTTCGCCCGCGCGGGCTTTCTTGAACGCGTTCAAAGGCGATGCGTGCCCCGAACTGTATGCGGAACCGAAGCCTACGACGGCGCCTGTTGCTGGATGGTGTCCGAAGAGAGATCAGCTGTTCCGGGCAGATCCAGGTATGGGGGTACATGGGGAGGGGGAGCCCCGCTGGAGAGGTCTCTCTGTCCGGTCGGCGCGTTCGATTCCCCGGGCAATGGGTGATGCGCCCGTCACGTCGTCCAGGCGTCGGTCATCACGAAGGAGACGACCGTCCCGCCAAATCGGCTCGGGCCGGAGTGCCAGGAGTCGGCGATGGAGTCGACCAGGAGCAGACCGCGCCCGTGCGCGTCGTCGGTGTCGGGCCGGCGAAGGCGCACGCTCGCCGGGAACCCCGGACTGTGCACCTCCACCCGCAGCGAGGTCTTCTCCTTGAACCACTCCACCCGTACGAGCCACTCCTCGTCCGACCGCCCGTAGAGGATCGCGTTGGTCACCAACTCGGAGATCATCAGCGTGCAGTCGTCGACCGAGCAGAGCGGGTTGTACGGGGCGATGAACTTGCGGAACCAGTGCCGGGCCCGGGGGACGGAGCCCGGAGTCGGCTGCAACGCCATCGCCCCGAGCCGCGGAGACTCTTCGCCGGGGTACCGGTCGATCACGAATGTCACGGGCCCTCACTCCTTGCCACTGCCGTCGCCCTGCGAAGCGGCACCGTTCGATGAGGCGCGATCCCGGTCGTCGCCCCAGGGTGAAGGCCGCCGCCACACGCGAACGACTCGCCCACCCTCTCCAGTAAGTGGCCTTAGCCACTTACTGGATGGTGGCATTAGCCACTTGAGGTCGCAAGCCGTTCACGCGAAGTGACCCACGATCAGGTGAGGGGATACCCCTGCTCGAACGCCCAGCGGTGCGGCGGATAGGTCGCCTCGGAGAACTCCAGGGCCCGGTCCTGCACGTCATAGACCACGTGATGGACCACCAGTACGGCTGACCCGGGGTCCAGTTCGAGGTCCGCCGCCTCCTCGCCGGTGGCGCTCCGGGCGCACATCCGGTCCTCGGCGTAGCTGCCCGTGCGCCCGGTCATCGCCTCCACGTACATCAGCGTGCCTTCCTGGATGCGTTCGGGCTCCAGAAGTTTCGGCGCGCGCCGGCCGATGTCGGACGCGAACCACGAGGTGGACAAGGTGATGGGACCGTCCTGGTTGGTGGTCACCCGCCGCCGTTGGACCACCCGGCCGCCCCTCGCCAGCCCCAGCGCCTCCGCGACATGGGCGGGCGCGTCCGCCCAGCCGGCCGAGGTGATCACCGCGTACTCGCCGGGCGTGTAGATCTTCCCGGTCTGCCGGGCGCGTCCGTACAGCTCCCTTGCCCGCCGGTTGACTTCGAGGCTGCGCACGTATGTGCCCGAGCCCTGGCGCTTCTCGACCAGCCCCTGATGGCTCAGCGCCTCCAACGACCGGGCCGCCGTGGGCCGGGACACCTTCCAGTCGGCAGCCAGCTGGCGTTCCGAAGGAACCTCGTCCCCCGCACGCAGGTCACCCCGAAGAATCTGATCGCGGATGTAGTGCGCGATCTGGAGATACTTCGGCTGAGCCTCCTCGATCTGCGGCATCTGCCCTCCTCGTAAAGTGGCTATGGCCTCTAGCCACTATAGGGTGAACGACCTACCTCCCAGCCCGTACCGTTGCCCCATGACGAGACTCATCGTCGCGGCAGGAGGCGGAGGCGACGCGGTGGCCGCCGCGATGCTCCACGCCGCCCTGTACGGCGACGACGAGCGGGCGGTGATCCTCACCTACGCCTGGGACCGCCTCCTGGTCGACCCCCTCCCCGGGCCGCGCGGCCCCCACGACTTCACGGGCCTCGAACCCCTCACCCGCTCCGTCCTCTCGGTACCGCCCCAGGCCCGGCCGATCCCCCCGGCAGACTCCACCCTCCCCCGACTCGCAGCAGAACTCCCCCACACCCTCGCCCTGCTCGACCCGCACCACGGCGCCCAGGGCATCACCCGACAGCTCGAAGAACTGGTGGACCACCTGACCCCCAGGTCCGTCGACCTGCTCGACGTCGGCGGAGACATCCTCGCCGGCGGCGACGAACCCACACTCAAAAGCCCCCTCGCCGACGCCCTCACCCTCGCCGCCTGCGCCCAGACAAACACCCCGGTACGACTGCTGATCGCAGGCCCAGGACTGGACGGCGAGATCCCACCCGACGACCTGCGCCCCCTCCTCGGCCCCCACATCCACACCTTCACCACGGCGGACACGACCTCGATCGCCGCCGTCCTGGACTGGCACCCCTCAGAAGCCACAGCCATGCTCACCGCCACGGCCCGCGGAATCCGCGGCACCTGCGAAGTTCGAGACGCCGGCCTCCCCGTATCTCTCACCGACGAAGGACCCACGGTCCACGAAGTCGACCTGGACAACGCCCTCGACCGCAACACCCTGGCCCGCTCCGTCATGACGACCACCACACTGACCGAAGCCGAGGCGTACAGCCGCGAGATCTGCGGCTTCTCCGAGATCGACTACGAACGCGACAAGGCAGCACGCCTCAAGCAGCAGCCACCCGCGAAGCCCGATCTCGCCAGTGTGTTGTTCCGACTCGACGAGTTCCAGGCCGAAGCCCGAGCCCGTGGAGTCACCCACACCACCCTCCGCCGCCTCTCCGAGGTCTTGCGACTCGGCGGATCCCGGCGAGATGAGCTCCGCAGCCTCATGGTCAGTGCGCGTCCGGAACAGTACGTGGCACCTCTCTGGCGCATCGCATGAACGGAGGCAGCCTGTGGTCGTGGGTCGAACTACTTGATTCGACTAACAGGTGATGGCGTTTGCAGTAACTTCTTGTTCATGGGAGCCCCGCAGGACGACTTCGACCGGCAGGACATCGAAAACGAAATCAGTGGCCACATCTACGGCGTAGCAGGGCAGTTCGGCAACGTGTACGGGGACGTGCATATCCACGGTCCGTCGACGCCGCACCCTCCGAACAATGAGCCGTCGAGGCAAGACG
Organism: Streptomyces sp. SAT1; assembly: GCF_001654495.1. Classification (GTDB taxonomy): domain Bacteria; phylum Actinomycetota; class Actinomycetes; order Streptomycetales; family Streptomycetaceae; genus Streptomyces; species Streptomyces andamanensis. Next base: position 2,982,693 of record NZ_CP015849.1, on the reverse strand, counting down.
CACCCGTTGAGAAGAAAGTAGGAAAGAAGCAGGGCGGAGTCGAAGCCAAGCGAATGAGACGAGAGGCGGCTGAGCAAGCCAGGCTGCAGCGGCGAGATGAGGACAGAAAAACGATCAGAGGCTGTGGCTTTCTCGTGCTGCTTCTCGGCGTGCCCGGCTTCGTTACGCTCGGCCTCTATACCCAGGAGTGGCTCACTGCCGGAGTTCTCACAGGAGTCGTCGCAATCATTCTGTTCCTCTGGGGGGCTGGGGTGGCAATGCATGATGACTAGAACGTACCGATGGTTTCAGGGGCGTAATCCAATCAGCGAGCGACTGCCAGTGCGTACGGAGAACCTCATGCACGAGGCGCGGAAGGTGTGTGAGGCTCCCCGGGCGTAGTTCATTGTGGCCGTGGACATGTTGTGCTAGAGGCGGATGGGATGCGCGCGCATCATGGTGATCTTGTGGATGGTGGGCGTATCTTCTCACCTATGAGTGAACATCCGTCTGTACACAATGAGTTGAGAGGCTACGTCAGTGGGCACGTAGTGCAATCCGGGGTCATCCATGGCGACGTGGTGTTGAACTCGTCTGCCGCGAAGCTGGATCGGGCAGCGGAGGAGACGGAACGCCGTTGGAGTGCGCGAAGGCGGCGCATACTCGACGCAGAGGAGGCTCAGAGGGCAGAGCGCCAGCGCAGGGCCAATCAGTATGTGCGTTTTTGCCGTCGCAGGCGCCGAATCAACGTAGTGACCCTGGCGATTGCAGGCCTGGTAGTGGTTCTGGGGCTCATGCACGCATTGACCATGCTTTGCGTGGCTTCGGGGACTTTGCTCGGGTTTTTCTCCTTGGTTGGTTGGGTGCGATGCACTCTGATCACTCGAAAGTGGGATGCAGGGCGAACGATTAAGGTCCCGTCGTCGCGGCTGAGGTGGTGAAAGCCGGGTTTCGCTCGTGCGCGGTGGAGTGAGCTGGCGCCGCGACCGCCGAATTCCAAGAGGGTACGGTGGCTGTGTCAGTTGCTACAAAGGGGGTTCTTTGGAAGCGGAATTGACGGCACTCGCTGCCGCAGGCGCTACGACTTTCGTGCAGCAGATGGTGGCGGACTCGTGGACAGCAGCTCGTGATCGCATCGTCTCGTTCTTCTCGCGCGGCGGCAGTGAGGGGGGCGTGATCGCGGGAGAGCTAGAGACCTCGCGCGGAGAGCTGGCGTTGGCATTGGAGGCTGGCGACGAACAGACCGCCTTGGATGTCGAGGCGGAGTGGCGTACGCGATTGCGGCGCACCCTGGCGGGCAGTCCGGCTGCTGCTGCCGAACTGCGAGAAGTGATTGAAGAATTCGCGTCGGGGTCCAGCGATCGACAGACAGTGGCTGTCCACAACACGATCAGCGGAGGCGTGCAGCATGGCACGGTGGTTCAGGCTGGCACCGTAGGCTCCCTCAACTTCGGTACACCTCCTACTCAGGGGTGAGGTGAAGACGCTGTGTGGCGCCACAAGCGGGCGGCGCCACACCTGCATTCCTTCAGAAGGGGCGCCAGCCGTGCCGCTCGCCGCCGCTCCTGATGTCCGCCACACGGTGCGCGAACTCCGCTGCGGCCTGCTCGTTCGCGGCGGCCCGGCGCCCCATCCAGAGCGTCATCCTCAGCCCACGGAGGCCTTCCCGCCCTCCGCCCGCCAGGACGCCGGCGGCCTCCATTTTCTCCAGCGCCTTCGTCACGGTCGGACGTGACACTCCGAACCGTTCGGCCAGTGCGGAAGCGCTCGGAAACGATTCCCCTCTTCGAGGCCCTCAGTCGTGATGAGTTCTGCCAACCTCTGATCGAGCGGGCGCCGGTCGAGCAGCTTCCCCGCGCGTACGACTCTCCACCGCGCACCCGGCACTGGTTCGGCCACGCCCTCATGGCGCAGCAAGCTGAAGGCTCGCAGCGCTACTTCCCGGGAGACCTTGCGGCTACGCATGACCTCAGCAAGCGATGGCAACAGGGTCATGGTGGGGTCGCCTTCGATGCACTTCTTCACTGATTCGACGATCTTCAGAAGGGTTCCTCTAGGACTGGACTGCTGTGGCACCTGCCTCACTTCGCCTGGTATAGCACCAAGAGCTGCATGTGCCTGTCCGTTCCTGAAGCCGGCCCCTTCACGTTGACCCCCCGGGTGCCCGACTATCAGTTGCTATGTATACGCACGTAAAGCGCGATCGGCTCTGAATCAACTGTGGTGAGGCGATACGAAGCCTCGTCATGAACGCCACCCAGCAAGTAGCTTTGAGGCCTTTGCTCGAACCCGCCATGATGGGTGCTCGTCATGCAAACGGCTGATAGCTTGTGCCATCTGCTCGGGGAGATCCGTGGAGTTTTCCAATTCACGCAAGACGAAGAGTGGAGTAAGCAGACCATCCTCTTCGGTGAGTAGTTCCCCTAGGCGGGCCGTAGCCACTGCAGCGAATTCTCCACGGTCGGTAGCTACATGGGACAAAAAGCGGGCCGCATGAGACTTTGTCAAGATGTCGGACTCGTGGCTCATTTGCAGAGCGAGCGGCAATAGCCAAGGCGCTGTAGCCCGTCCCGCTAGAGACTCCAACGTTCGAGGTGCTTCTCTGCGCGCCTTCAAAGCAGTGTGGCCACTCAGCCTGGCCAGTGATGCAATAATTCTGGCGTCGTCGAGCAGGTTGTATGAGATCAGGAACCTCAGAGCTGCGGGGTAAGGCACAACTGGATCATCCCAGAGAATCCCTGCATCGCTGCTCTCCAAAAAGCGATCGATATTTGCGCTGAACATTACACGAGTTGCGTTTGGCATCTGTGGCTTTTCACGCGCCAAACGATCCAACGCGGCAGTGCGTTCGAGCCTAGGAAGTGATTGGGAAATGAGGAACGGGGCCAGGCTTTCCCACAAATGGCTTGCTCTTGGGTACTCCACGAGCAGCATCGCCGCGATGTCTGCCGCAGAGCGAGTACCGAGCGAGAACATGCCGCGGGTCACGGATTCGCGCATCTCGTTCAGAGTGGCGCTCACCTGATCCACAGCTCCGAGTAGCTCCGTGTCCGTAAGGCGAGCGGCATCATTTCGCAATCCAGTGTTCAGTCGCGTGGCAATCTCGTTGAGTCCAGAAGGCCCTCCTTCGTGCGGTATCGTGAGCCCAAGTGCGAGCGCGACCGCTTCTGCGGTATTGCCGAAAAGTTCGGTATCCACGTCGGCCAGCCACTCACCCCACTGTGATCTGATGGAATCCGGAACGTCTTCCCAAGGCAATTCATTGATGGCTTTTGCGACGTTCGAATCGAGCAACTCGGTATGTCGCCGTACGTCTCGCACTTCTCTCAACAGAAGCGCAGCAATTGCCTCACCCTTATGGCATGTACTCGCCAGCGCCGATGCTGTTCGCCAGGCAACACCACATCTGTCGATGCGGTGCTGCGAAGCGCCGACCACATTCGGGGGGCCTCCTGCGGAAGCCGAGGCAAGAACTACCTCTAGAGCCTGCTCCGCTTCTGACGGAGACATCAATTCGGCAGCCGCTCGCAAAACGACTAGCTCAGGCACACGCAAACGCTGCGGTGTAGACCTTCGAAGAAGAATTTGGCGTGCATCGCGACTGAGGGCCGAAAGTGGCCCTGCAGCCCGAAGGCGTTCTAGAGCTGATTCCAGCTCTCTGGTGGCCCCAGCCTGCCGCAAAAGGCGGATACTTACATGGAGATTATCAACGTCCGCTCCTTCGGCATACTGAACTAGACGCAGAGTAGCGAGATCTTTCCTCGCTCGATAGACTTCGCCATGACCAAGTAGCTCTACTGCGAGAGTCTCGTGAAAGAGGTCGGGCCTTGACCTGCCGACAACCGTCGCATTGGTGAAGTGAGCGGTAAAGCTATTCCTGACTTGTCGAGCATATACCGATGCACGTTCAGTTGAGATCCTGAGCATTCGCTCGGACAAAGGCATCTTCAATCGATTCATGCGGCCAGGAAATGACTCGAATGGCCTGCGAGTGTCATACTCGTAGGGCGTTAGGCTCCACGTAGACCGCTTCATAGAATAGATTATCTTCTCAAGCGCAACCTCAGAAGTGCTGCTTGCTCCTGGCCCCATGGCAAAGGCGGGCAGCTGTGTTGTGTTCACATCTTCTAGCAGGCGAGCCGCATCAAAGACGTCATCGATGTAGTCCAACCCTGCATCGCGACGGCGAAGGGCGCGTTGCTGCGTCAGGATGGCTTTAACTAGCCTTCCTGATGGACTCCGGTCTTCGAGGTCAATCATCTCACTAAGAAGTGAATCGCACGCGTCGTACTCCTCCATCTCTGCTGTTGCGAAAGCGGCGAGCAGTGCTAGTGCTGCAGAACGGGCCATGTCTTCACTGCGGTGAGAGAGTGCTTCCCGCATGAGACCCTCTGCCCCTTCGGAGACCGTCTCCGGACGCAATATTTTCTCTGCGTAAGACACGGCTGCGTCATGTGATGGCAGATCCCTGGTAGAGATCCCCCAGTCGCCACCAATAAGGAGTGCTGCTAGCTGCCCTGCTGGTTCTCGGGAGTATTCTTCGTCACTGAAGTTCGGGTGAATGGCGACGGTGTGAGGCTGAAGCACGGCAGCAATCCACGCGAGGTTCATACGAGATCACTTCCTTCCGTTCCGTATGACATCTCTGAAGTGCTTCGTGGCCAGCGGGCAGGATCGCGGTCAATCATCACTTCAGCCCAAGCGGCAAGCAGGTCTGAAAATTCTTCTGGTGAGGCCACCCCCTCAATGCTTAGTGATCGATAAGGGGGGTCTGGCAGCCACGATTGCACAACGTCCCTTGCTCGCTCGTGAGCTGCGCCAATCGCTACGATTAGCAACATCAAGCCATGCTGGCGCTGATGTTGCGCGAAAGAACCCCTGACAACTGCCTCGCAGCGCTCGTCTCTGTTCATGATGTTCTCAGTAGCATGAACCGAGACGAGGATGTCAGTTTCACGATGTGAAGAGGTGACCGTAGAGTTGCGGCAGTCAGAGACCGAGATCTCGTCTGAAGATGCGAGGGCCAAGGCCCTGTTGTATGCCTGCTCCCAGGTGACTTTGATGTCGTCGCTGCGTAGTTCTGTAACGAGGACCGGAGCGCGAGGACCAGGTCTAACTTTGAACTTTTCTGCGTGATGGGACTGGCGGCGCCATGCCCGCCTTATGTCACCAGATTGCTTGACAATCCTCAAGAGACGAAGATGTTGTTCTTGATTTATTCTATCGGGCTTGGCGATTGTGTGATGATTTCCATTCAGTCTGAGGCGTTGCTGTTCTGGAACACCGAACAAGCCGCTCATTTTGGAGACGACCCGGTCGCCACCTGCCATGGCGGAGTATCGTGGAATCAAGAACTCGCGGTAACCCGCAGAGGCGGCGGTTCCGAGACTCTCTACGCGGCTACTGAAGAAAGACTCAGCCGCTAGAAGTTGGGGGGACTTATTACGTAGCCACTCGATTTCTGGTATGAGCTGCCTCAAGGCGCCCAGGGCTATCCCTGCTCCCAGCCTAGGTGCCGCAAGAACGAAAATGGCGGCTATTGAAGTGACTTCCGGCGCCCCTGTTCCCAGTTGGTTCAAATACTGCTGAACTGCTGATTCGACAACAAGGCCCCCCAGGCTGTGCGCAACAAAATAGACATCAGTGTAGCCGTGTTCTTCAGTGAGGCTCCTGATCCAGTCAGCAAGTTGAGCCGCAACGAACGGAAGGTCGGCTCCGGACTTCCTCGTTCGCCAGGCTTTATTAAAGCTTGCATAGCTAAAGATGATGACATCAAGAAGCTCGGCAGAGCTCTGTTCGAAAACGAACTCTGGCCACATACCCCACGTGTCATACCCGTCGCCGCCGAGCCCGTGTACGAAGACGACCGCCGCAGTTGCTCTTCTGCCGGGGCGAACATGCACGTTCAAGCCGGTGTGGTCGAAATCGCCGGCCAGGAATTCAGACTGCTTAAGGATGCGTGGCAAAGTTCCCCCGGCTCTGCGTCAGCAGATTCCGACTGGTTTCACAGCCACCTTCAGGTCGCACGTTGCCGTAGGTTAAAGTGGTTACGTTGCGCAAGGTGCTCGTGAGGTAGGCGAAAGTATAGCCGCGCATGGTGCTCGTGTCCTGCGGCTCCATGAGGGCGCCCAGTGCCGCGCAGTGGGCCAGACATCGCCTTGGTTGCAGTGCTGCTCAGGCGGTTGGGGCGCCCGTGTGGCTGGCAGTCCCCTCTAGGCCGTGGCTGGGCCGCTCGAGGGCAGCCAGCAGTGACCGCCAGCGACCAACAACGACCAAGAGGGCGCGGTCGTCGGCCGCGCCCTCTTGGTCTATTCGCCCAGCTACACCCACGTATCCAGCCACATCCGCGCCCGCCACTCCTCCATCGGGATCGCCGTGCCCGTGTACAGGGGCCAGAAGTAGATGAAGTTCCAGGCGATGAGGAGGACGAGGACTCCCGCGCCGGTGGCGCCGGCCACGCGGCGGGTGTCGGTGGCGGTGGGGGGGCCGAGGAGGGCGCCGACGAGGTGGGTGACGGCGAGGCAGAGGAAGGGGACGAAGACGACGGCGTAGAAGAAGAAGATGGTGCGTTCCTGGTAGAGGAACCAGGGGAGGTAGCCCGCGGCGACGCCGCAGGCGATCGCGCCCGCGCGCCAGTCGCGGCGGAAGAACCAGCGCCACAGGACGTACACGAGCGCGGCGCAGGCCGCCCACCACAGCATCGGGGTGCCGAGGGCGAGGACCTCGCGGGCGCACTTGTCGCCGGCGTCGGCCGGGCAGCCGGCGGTGCCGGGGGAGGGGGACTCGTAGAAGTAGGAGACCGGGCGGCCGTCGACGAGCCAGCTCCACGGGTTGGACTGGTAGGTGTGCGGCGAGGACAGGCCGACGTGGAACTTGTAGACCTCGTGCTCGTAGTGCCACAGGCTGCGCCACCAGTCCGGGAAGAGCCAGGACCAGGAGCTGCCGCGGCCGTCCGTGGCCGCCCAGTCGCGGAAGTAGCCGCCGGTGCCGTCGGTGGGGGAGAAGATCCAGCCCGCCCACGACCAGATGTAGGTGACGATGGCGACCGGGACCGTGGCGAGGAAGGCCCAGCCCAGGTCGAGGCGGAGGACGGCGCGGTAGGGGCTGCGGGCGCCGGCCGTGCGGCGGGCGGCGACGTCCCACAGCACGGTCAGCACGCAGAACGCGGCCATGACGTACAGGCCGTTCCACTTGGTGCCGATGGCCAGGCCCAGCATCAGGCCCGCCAGCCAGCGCCAGGGGCGCGCCCCGAGGCGGAGGGTGTCCGCGACGTCCGCGTCGGGCCGGGCGCGGCCGTCCGCGCCGACGGGCAGCGCGGCGGCCAGTCTCGCGCGGGCCCGGTCCCGGTCGACCAGCAGGCAGCCGAAGGCGGCGAGCACGAAGAACATCAGCACCCCGTCGAGCAGCGAGGTGCGGCTCATCACGAAGTGCAGTCCGTCCACCGCCATCAGCGTGCCCGCCAGGCAGCCGAGGAAGGTGGAGCGGAACAGCCTGCGGCCGATCCGGCACAGCAGCAGCACCGAGAGCGTGCCCAGCAGCGCGGTCATGAAGCGCCAGCCGAACGGGTTGAACCCGAACATCAGCTCGCCCAGCCCGATCACGTACTTGCCGACCGGCGGATGCACGACGTACGCCGCGTCGGCGGGCACGGGGACATGGCCGCCGGTGCTGAGGATCAGGTCGTTGGCGTTCTTGTCCCAGTTGACCTCGAAGCCGCGGTGGACGAGCGCCCACGCGTCCTTGGCGTAGTACGTCTCGTCGAATATCACCGCCTTCGGGCTGCCCAGGTTCCAGAACCGCAGCACCCCGGCGAACAGCGTGACCAGCAGCGGGCCGCCCCACTCCGACCAGCGGGCCAGACGCGCGCCGGCGGCGAGCGGGACGCCGAGGGCCGTCCACAGCCGTGCGCCGGGCCGGGCGAACGGCGGCACCAGGCGCTCGCGCACGTCGGCTGCGGGCCCCGCCGGCTCCCCCGTGCGGCCGAAGCGGCGCAGCCGCCGCTGCCACTCGGGGCTCCGGTCGTCCGGGGCCAGGTCCTGCCGTGGGTCCGTGGAGGACGCGGTACTGGTCACCGCGCCATCGTAGGGAACCGCGCTGTGCGAGTCCCGTGCATGGGCTCCGCCGGGCGTACGCGGTGCGCCGGGGAGGGGGGTCCGGCGGGTGGGCGAGTGCCGGGGGCAGGGGTGTCCGGCGGGCGGGCGAGGGGCGGTCGCCGTGCTTGAGAGGATGGGGGCGTGACAGGAACCCTTGTGTTGGCCGGCACCCCCATCGGCGACGTCCAGGACGCGCCGCCCCGGCTCGCCGCCGAGCTGGCCGAGGCGGACGTGATCGCCGCCGAGGACACCCGGCGGATGCGCCGGCTCGCCCAGGCGCTCGGCGTGACCCCGCGCGGGCGTGTCGTGTCGTACTTCGAGGGCAACGAGTCCGCCCGCACCCCGGAGCTGGTCGAGGAGCTGACCGGCGGGGCGCGGGTGCTGCTGGTCACCGACGCGGGCATGCCCTCCGTGTCCGACCCGGGCTACCGGCTGGTCGCGGCGGCCGTCGAACGGGACGTACGGGTCACCGCGGTGCCCGGACCGTCCGCCGTGCTCACCGCGCTGGCACTGTCCGGGCTGCCGGTGGACAGGTTCTGCTTCGAGGGCTTCCTGCCCCGCAAGGCGGGCGAGCGGCGCTCGCGGCTGCGGGAGGTCGCCGCCGAGCGGCGCACCCTCGTCTTCTTCGAGTCCACGCACCGCATCGAGGACACCCTCGCGGCGATGGCCGAGGAGTTCGGCGCCGACCGGCGGGCCGCCGTGTGCCGGGAGCTGACCAAGACCTATGAGGAGGTCAGGCGCGGCGGGCTCGGCGAGCTGGCCGCCTGGGCGGTGGAGAACGGCGGGGTGCGCGGCGAGATCACCGTCGTGGTCGAGGGCGCGCCCGAGACCGGGCCGGCGGAGATCGGCGCCGAGGAGCTGGTGCGGCGGGTGCGGGTCCGCGAGGAGGCGGGCGAGCGGCGCAAGGAGGCCATCGCGGCGGTCGCCGCCGAGGCCGGGCTGCCCAAGCGCGAGGTGTTCGACGCGGTGGTGGCGGCCAAGCACTCCGGCTGAGGTCCCCGAAGGGACAGCTGAGGTCCCCGAAGGGACAGTCGAGGTACTCGCAGGGACAGGTGAGACCGAAGGGACCTGTGGGGCGTCGGCGCGGTGCTCGCGGTTCGGTTGCGCCGGGTGAAGCGCGCGGCCGCGCCTTGACGGCGGCGGGTGCTGCGAGATCTTGCTCACACCCCCTCTGAGCAGGGCGTATCTCCCATGAGCGCGCGCCCCATGCGGGAGTAAAGCGGCGTTTCGGGAACGCAAAGCGAGACCGGCCGTTCAGGGGAGCCTTGGGCAAGCAACCCCCAAATCGGATCCAACACTCGACAGGCCCGGTGCGTTCACGCTGGTGGAGGCGTCAACTGGAGGAAGGGACGCACCGTCCCCACGTCCAGCGGACACGAGGAGCTGGCATGAGCGAGATCGCAGGACAGACCGGCCACCGCGGTACGGCCACCGCCGTCGTCAACGAGTCGTACTCCTTCGCCTGCATGCGCTGCGGGCACGGCTGGGAGCAGTCGTACGAGATAGAGCACCACACGGACGCCGACGGCGGCGAGTTCGTGCTGTACGTGGCGGAGGGCCGGGTGGTGCCGTCGCCGCTGACGAAGCCCACCTGCAAGAACTGCGACGGGCACGTCGTCCGCATCATGAGGGCCGGGCGGGTCTCGTCCGCGCAGAGCCATCTGCACGAGCGCGAGCACCACCCCCGTCAGCAGCAGTCGCCCGCGGGGCCCGCGACGGGTCCGGGATCCGGGTCCGGGTCCGAGTCCGCGCCCGGGGAGGAGGCGGCGGACCGGAAGCCGGACGGGGAAGGCCAGGGGGACGCGGTCGGCCACGAGCACCACTGGCACCTGTCCGACCTGCTGCACCCGTTCCACCGCAAGGCCGGCTGACGGCACCGGCGCCCGGGAGGGGCGCGCGCCGACGGATCCGCGACGGCACGCCTCTTTCGATGGCACGCCTCTTTCGATGACACGCCCCTTTCGGCGACACGCCCCTTTCGTAGGATCGGGGCATGTCCTCGAAAGCCCACAGCGGCGACGCCGGCAAAGCCGACAAGAACACCGCGCCCCCGCTCCCCGAGCCGCTGCGGATACCGGTCGCCGACTCCCACACCCACCTCGACATGCAGTCCGGCACGGTCGAGGAGGGGCTGGCCAAGGCCGCCTCGGTGGGCGTGACCACGGTCGTCCAGGTCGGCTGCGACGTGCACGGCTCCCGCTGGGCCGCCGAGACGGCCGCGGCGCACGCGAACGTCCACGCGGCGGTCGCCCTCCACCCCAACGAGGCGCCCCGGATCGTCCACGGCGACCCGGACGGCTGGTCCCGGCAGGGCGCACGGCGGCCGGGCGGGGACGCCGCCCTCGACGAGGCACTCGCCGAGATCGACCGGCTGGCGGCGCTGCCCCAGGTCAAGGGCGTGGGCGAGACCGGCCTCGACTTCTTCCGCACCGGCCCGGAGGGCGTCGCCGCGCAGGAGCGGTCCTTCCGCGCCCACATCGAGATCGCCAAGCGGCACGGCAAGGCGCTCGTCATCCACGACCGGGACGCCCACGCCGACGTGCTGCGCGTCCTCAAGGAGGAGGGCGCCCCCGAGCGGACGGTGTTCCACTGCTACTCGGGCGACGCGGAGATGGCCGAGGTGTGCGCTCGCGCGGGCTACTTCATGTCCTTCGCGGGCAACGTCACCTTCAAGAACGCCCAGAACCTCCGGGACGCCCTCGCCGTCGCCCCGCTGGAGCTGGTCCTGGTGGAGACCGACGCGCCCTTCCTCACCCCGGCGCCCTACCGCGGCCGGCCCAACGCGCCCTATCTGGTGCCGGTGACGGTGCGTGCGATGGCGGCCGTGCGCGGCACCGACGAGGACACGCTGGCCACGGCGCTCGCCGCCAACACCGCCCGCGCCTTCGGCTACTGACGCCGCAGACGCGCACCGGCGCGCACCGGCGCCCGTCGTGCACTGAGCGTAGTCGCGTCGCTTTGGAGAGTGACGGGCGCTCCGCTAGGTTCTGGGGGCCCGATCAGGTACCGGGACCCGGCCGCCCCGGGCCCGGACCTCGGCCTCCAGGAGTGTGTCGGTGTGAGCAGATCGCCGTACGAGACGTACGAGGCGTACGCGCGGTACGAGGAGACGTACGGGACGACGTACGCGCCCCACGCGCCTCACGCGCCCTACGAGACATACGAGACATACGGACACGGAGGGTCAGGGGCGTACGGAGCGGCCGTCCTGCCCGAGGAGGTTTCGTCCCCGTACGTGCCCTCGCCCCCGTATCAGGACACCTACCGGCCCGCGTACGAAGCCGCCGCCGAGCGGTCCGGGGCCCGGCGGCCGGCCGTGCAGCCGGTGCTGCCCCGGCAGGCGACCGGTCCGGCCGCACCCGTCGTACAGGGCGGCACCGGCGGGCGCCGGCGGGCGCGGCGGCGCGGTCCGCGGCCCGCGCGGCTGCCGGAGACCGGAGGGCTGCGCAGGCTGCTGCCGCAGGCGCTGGTGGTCGCGTTCCTGGCCGGGGGCACCACCGCGTTCGTCGCCCACGACAAGGCGGTCGAGCTCGATGTCGACGGCAGCCCGCGCAATCTGCACACCTTCGCCGACGACGTGACGGAACTCCTCGCCGAGGAGGGCCTGCGGGTCGGCGCGCACGACACCGTGGCCCCGGCCCCCGGTACGGCGCTCAGCAGCGGTGACGCGGTCGAGGTGCGGTACGGGCGCCCGGTACGGCTCACGCTGGACGGGCAGCGGCACGCGGCGTGGACGACCGCGCGCACGGTCGGCGGAGCGCTCAGGGAGTGGGGGGTGCGCGCGGAGGGCGCGTATCTGTCGGCGGCACGCTCCCAGCGCATCGGACGCACCGGGCTCACGCTCGACGTCCGCACCGAACGCGCCGTCACCATCATGGCGGACGGCCGCCCGCGCACCGTCCGCACCAACGCGGCGACCGTGCGGGAGGCGGTCGAGGAGGCCGGGGTCACGCTGCGCGGCCAGGACACCACCTCCGTTCCGCAGGACAGCTTCCCGCGCGACGGGCAGACGGTCACCGTGCTGCGGATCACCGGCGGACGGGAGGTGCGCGAGGAGCAGATCCCGTTCGTCGTGCGCCGGGTCGCCGACCCCGGGCTCTTCCGCGGCACCGAGGTCGTGGAGCGCGCCGGGCGGCCCGGGGTGCGCCGGGTCACGTACTCCCTGCGCAGCGTCAACGGCGTACGCCAGCGGCCGCGGCAGCTGGCGTCGGAGGTGGTGCGCGCGCCGCGCACGCAGATCGTGAAGGTCGGCACGCGGCCGCATCCGCCGTCGGTGCGCGGCGCCGACGGGCTGGACTGGCAGGGGCTGGCGCAGTGCGAGTCGGGCGGCCGCCCGGACGCGGAGGACCCGTCCGGCACGTACGGCGGCCTGTACCAGTTCGACCAGGACACCTGGCACAGCCTCGGCGGCGCCGGCCGTCCCCAGGACGCCCCGCCCGAGGAGCAGACGTACCGCGCCAAGAAGCTCTACGTGCAGCGCGGCGCCGCCCCCTGGCCGCAGTGCGGGGACCGGCTGCGGTCCTAGCGGCCGGGGCGCCGCCGGGGTGCGGGCGGCCGACGGAGCAGGTGCCCGCGCCCCGTACCCTGGTGCGGTGAGCAGCCCCCTCCCCGACGCCCTGCTGGGCCCCGCCGACATCCGCGAGCTGGCGGCGGCCCTCGGTGTCCGCCCCACCAAGCAGCGCGGCCAGAACTTCGTGATCGACGCGAACACGGTCCGCCGTATCGTCCGCACCGCCGACGTCACCTCCGAGGACGTGGTCGTCGAGGTCGGGCCGGGACTCGGCTCGCTCACGCTGGGCCTGCTGGAGGCCGCCGACCGGGTCACCGCCGTCGAGATCGACGACGTGCTGGCCGCCGCGCTGCCCGCGACCGTCGCCGCCCGGCTGCCCGAGCGCGCCGACCGGTTCGCGCTGGTGCACTCCGACGCGATGCATGTCACCGAGCTGCCGGGGCCCGCCCCGACCGCGCTGGTGGCGAACCTGCCGTACAACGTCGCCGTGCCCGTGCTGCTGCATATGCTCCAGACCTTCCCGAGCATCGAGCGCACCCTCGTCATGGTGCAGGCCGAGGTCGCCGACCGGCTCGCCGCCGACCCCGGCTCGAAGGTGTACGGGGTGCCGTCCGTCAAGGCGAACTGGTACGCCGAGGTCAAGCGGGCCGGTGCCATCGGCCGCAATGTCTTCTGGCCCGCGCCGAACGTCGACAGCGGCCTGGTGTCCCTGGTCCGCCGCGCCGAGCCGCCGAAGACCACCGCGACCAGGCGCGAGGTGTTCGCGGTCGTCGACGCGGCCTTCGCGCAGCGCCGCAAGACGCTGCGGGCCGCGCTCGCCGGCTGGGCCGGGTCCGCCGCGGCGGCGGAGGCGGCGCTGGTGGCCGCCGGGGTGTCGCCGCAGGCCCGCGGCGAGTCGCTGACCGTGGCGGAGTTCGCGCGCATCGCGGAGCACGGGCCGCGGGCGCCGCACCCGGAGCGGCAGGGCTCCGAGCGGCCGTCCGCCGAGCAGCAGCCCGAGTAACGACCGTCCGGCAGTACGGGCGGCGCCCCGAGCGACGGCCCGCGGAACACAAGGAGCCCGGAAACCAGTGAGCGTCACCGTCCGCGTCCCCGCCAAGGTCAACGTCCAGCTCGCGGTGGGCGCGGCCCGCCCCGACGGCTTCCACGACCTGGCGAACGTCTTCCTGGCCGTCGGCCTGTACGACGAGGTCACCGCCACCGAGGCCGACGAGCTGCGCGTGACCTGCGCGGGCCCGGACGCCGGCCAGGTCCCGCTGGACCGTACGAACCTGGCCGCCCGCGCCGCCGAGAAGCTCGCCGAGCGGTACGGCCGCAGCCCCGCCGTCCATCTGCACATCGCCAAGGACATCCCGGTCGCCGGCGGCATGGCGGGCGGCAGCGCGGACGGCGCGGGCGCCCTGCTGGCCTGCGACGCGCTGTGGGGGACCGGCGCCTCCCGCGACGAACTGCTCGGCATCTGCGCCGAACTCGGCAGCGACGTGCCCTTCAGCCTGGTCGGCGGGGCCGCGCTGGGCACCGGGCGCGGGGAGCGGCTGACGGCGCTGGAGGTGGGCGGCACCTTCCACTGGGTCTTCGCCGTCGCCGACGGCGGGCTGTCCACCCCGGCGGTCTACGGCGAGTTCGACCGCCTCAACGAAGGCGTACGGATCCCGGAACCGGTCGCCTCCGACGCCCTCCTGGCCGCTCTCGCCAAGGGCGACCCGCACGCCCTCGCCGCCACCCTGGCCAACGACCTCCAGCCCGCCGCCCTCTCCCTGCGCCCCTCCCTCGCCGCCACCCTGGCCGCAGGGCGCGCCGCCGGAGCCCTGGCCGGCCTGGTCTCCGGCTCGGGCCCCACGACGGCCTTCCTGGCCCCCGACGAGCAGACCGCAGCGCGCGTCGCCGACGCCCTCCTCGCCTCGGACACCTGCCGCGCCGCCCGGGTCACGCGGTCCCCGGCGGCGGGAGCCGTGCTGGTGTGAGGGGGCTCAGATCCGGTCGAAGGCTGTCAGGTCGATCTCGATGTCATAGGGCACGGTGACTTTGATCTGGTCCCGGTGCATCCCCATGTGCACGTACGACCTGGTGAGGGGATCGAGCTCGTAGACGTGGACAACCGGGCCTCCTCCGCTACCGCCTCGTTCGACGCGCCAGTAGTTGGGGATTCCCGCTGACGCGTACTTGTACGGCTTGGTCGTGCGGTCGCGGGACTCGGACTCCGGGGAGACGACTTCGACAGCGAGGACCACGTCCTCGGCCTTGTACCGCGTCCTGTCGGTTCCCGCTCCTGCGGCGCGGAGCACGCTGACGTCGGGTTCGGGCGCGTTGCGATCGTCCAGTACCACGGTCATCTCACGCCGGACCCGCAGATCCTCCGGGGCGGTGCATCGCAGCCCGGTCACCAGCAGGTCCATGACGACGGTGTGGAACTCCCGCTGCGGACTCACGAAGATCAGGCTCCCGTCGAGCAACTCGGTGTGCGGCGGGAGTCCGTGCAGAGTGAACAGGTCGTCCACGGTGTAGCCGTCCAGCGGTGGCAGCGGCCAGTGGCCGTACTGCTGCACAGGCTCGGCAGTCATAGTTCCTCCCATGGGCGGGATCCTGCTGTCTGCGTCACCACCGTAGCCGCCCGTTCCCGATCAGGTCATCACAACGAGTGATGACACTCCCACGCCCGGCCCCCGTTCCGCAGGCCCTACGCTTGACAGTCGATGCATCCCCCCGGGCAGGAGTGAAATGGCCGTCAATCTGGTCAATGTCGAGAACGTCAGCAAGGTGTACGGGACGCGTGCGCTGCTCGACGGGGTGTCGCTCGGCGTGTCCGAAGGGGACCGGATCGGGGTCGTCGGGCGCAACGGGGACGGCAAGACGACGCTGATCAGGATGCTGGCCAAGGCGGAGGAGGCCGACTCCGGGCGGGTCACGCACGCGGGCGGGCTGCGGCTCGGCGTGCTCACGCAGCATGACTCGCTGGACCCGGAGGCGACCGTGCGGCACGAGGTCATCGGGGACCTCGCCGACCACGAGTGGGCGGGCAACGCGAAGATCCGCGACGTGCTGACCGGGCTGTTCGGCGGGCTCGACCTGCCGGGCTTCCCCAAGGGCCTGGACACCGTGATCGCCCCGCTCTCCGGCGGTGAGCGCCGCCGGATCGCGCTGGCCAAGCTGCTCATCGAGGAGCAGGACCTGCTCGTCCTGGACGAGCCCACCAACCACCTCGACGTCGAGGGCATCGCCTGGCTCGCCGCCCATCTGCGCGAGCGCCGCTCCGCGCTGGTCTGCGTCACCCACGACCGCTGGTTCCTCGACCAGGTCTGCACCCGCATGTGGGACGTGCAGCGCGGCGCCGTCTACGAGTACGAGGGCGGCTACTCCGACTACGTCTTCGCGCGCGCCGAGCGCGAGCGCATCGCCGCCACCGAGGAGACCAAGCGGCAGAACCTGGTCCGCAAGGAGCTGGCCTGGCTGCGCCGCGGCGCCCCCGCCCGTACGTCCAAGCCGCGCTTCCGGGTGGAGGCCGCCAACGAGCTGATCAAGGACGTGCCGCCGCCGCGCGACAGCAGCGAACTGATGAAGTTCGCGTCGTCCCGGCTGGGCAAGTCCGTCTTCGACCTGGAGGACGTGACGATCCAGGCCGGGCCCAAGGTGCTCCTCGAACACGTCACCTGGCAGCTCGGCCCCGGCGACCGCATCGGCCTGGTCGGTGTCAACGGCGCGGGCAAGACGTCCCTGCTGCGGGCCATGGAGCGGGCGGCGCGCACCGAGGGCGACGTGCAGCCCGCGGGCGGCCGGATCGCCGTCGGCCGGACCGTCAAGCTGGCCTACCTCTCCCAGGAGGTCGCCGAACTCGACCCCTCCTGGCGGGTGCTGGAGGCCGTGCAGCAGGTGCGCGAGCGCGTCGACCTCGGCAAGGGCCGGGAGATGACCGCCGGACAGCTGTGCGAGACGTTCGGCTTCGGCAAGGAGAAGCAGTGGACGCCGGTCGGCGACCTGTCCGGCGGTGAGCGGCGCCGGCTGCAACTGCTGCGCCTGCTCATGGACGAGCCCAACGTCCTCTTCCTCGACGAGCCCACCAACGACCTCGACATCGAGACCCTGACCCAGCTGGAGGACCTGCTCGACGGCTGGCCCGGCTCGATGATCGTGATCTCCCACGACCGGTTCTTCGTCGAGCGCACCACCGACACGGTGCAGGCGCTGCTGGGCGACGGCACGCTGCGGATGCTGCCGCGCGGCATCGACGAGTACCTGGAGCGGCGCCACCGCATGGAGCAGCAGGCCGCCGTGGCCTCCGCCCCGGCCCCGGTCGCCTCCGCCGCCGCCCCCGAGAAGAGCGCCGCCGAACTGCGCGCCGCGAAGAAGGAACTCCAGAAGATCGAGCGGCAGTTGGACCGCGTCTCCGAGAAGGAGAGCACCCTGCACGCCCGGATCGCGGAGCACGCCACCGACTTCGCGAAGGTGGCCGAACTCGACGCCGAGCTGCGCGATCTGGTGGGGGAGCGCGAGGAACTGGAACTGCGCTGGCTCGAACTCGCCGAGGACGCGTAGCGGGTGTGACGGCGCACGCGCGCCGTGTGAACGGCGCGTGAAGGCGTGCGCGGGCGCGTAACGAGGCCATCACAGGCCGGTTCTCCCTTGGGAACAGGGACGGGTACGACACGGTGGGGTGTCGGCGGCCAGTGATAGAAAGGGCCGTCCGGACCCTGTCCGGACACGTCCGCGTACGACTCTGCGTCCACCACGGATCTCAGGGCGTGGCTAAAAATCAGTGAACGAGGGGGGAACGCGCTGATGGCTCAGCCGCCCAGTCAGCCGCCGCAGGGCGGCTTCGGAGCACCGCCGCCACAGGACGGCGCTTCGCAGCCGCAACCACCGCAGAGCGGCGGGTCCGGCCCCGCGGGCGATCCGCGGCAGGCCACACCCCCGCCTCCGGACCAGCCGCCCCAGCAGCCCCAGCAGCCCGCCGACGCGCCGCAGCTGTCGAAGACCCCGCCGCCCGCCGCCCCGCCGCAGCCGCCGTCCGGCCCGCCCCAGCCCGCTCCCGGCTACGGCTACCCGCAGCCGCCCCAGCCGGGGTACGGCTACCCGCAGCAGCCCGGCCCGTACGGCCAGCCGGGTCCCTACGGCGCCCAGCCCGGCCCCTACAACGCCCCCACCGTGCCCGCTGCCCCTGCGGCCGGACCGTACGGGCCGCCGCAGCAGCCGGGCCCCTACGGGCAGCAGCCGGGGTACGGCTATCCGCCGCCGCAGTTCCCCGGAGGGCCCGGCACCCCGCCGCCCGGCGGTGGCTCCCGCAACCCCTTCAAGGGCAGGCCCGCGGTGATCATCGGTGCCGCGGTGGCCGCGCTGCTCGTGGTCGGCGGCACCGTGTGGGCCGTCACCGGCGGCGGAGATGGTGACGGCGGCAAGAAGCCGGTCGCGGACAAGAGCGGCGACGCCAAGGCGTCGGGCTCGGCCGGCCCCGCGTCCGATGCCCCGGTCAACCCGGGCGACGGCGAGGGCGACGGCGACGGCAAGGACTCCAGCGACCTCAACGCCGGCCGCAAGGCGGGCGAGGCCCGGGTGCTCTGGTACAAGGAGGCCCCGGACGCCCCCAACGGCGGCGCCGAGGCCCCCGGCATGTGGATCACCGGCAAGGCGGCGGTGAAGGCGGCGTACAAGCAGGTCTTCGCGTACAACGTCGGCGACGGCAACCCCACCTGGGCCCCGGTCACCTTCCCGCAGAAGATCTGCGCGGTGACCGAGCAGAAGACGGCCGACGACAAGGCCGTCATCGCGTACATGAGCGGCAGCAGCGACCGCGCCAAGTGCAACCAGCTCCAGCAGCTCGACCTCAACACCGGCAAGCTGGGCTGGAAGGCGCAGATCGGCGACGGCGCCCTGTTCGACAGCGCGCTCACCATCGAGCTGTCCGTCACCGGCAAGACGCTGATGGTCGGCCGCTCGCAGTCGGGCGTCGCGTACAACGTGGACACCGGCGCCAAGATGTACGAGAAGACGAAGTACGGCGAGGCGTGCTTCCCGACCGCTTTCGCGGGCGGCCCGAAGCTGGTCTCGGTCGCCTCCTGCGGGGCGGGCGGCGCCAACGCCCACGACGAGGTGCAGGAGCTCGACCCGGCCACCGGCAAGGCCAGGTGGACGCGGAAGATCCCCAAGGGCTGGACGGTCCAGCGGACCTACTCCGTCGATCCGCTCGTCCTGTACTCGACCGACGAGGACAAGAAGCACTGGAACCTCTCGACCCTGAACAACGACGGGTCGGTGCGCTCGCAGGCCGATGTGAAGGGGACCTTCGCGCCCGAGTGCGGCTGGGCCATCCTCAACCGCGAACTCCAGGGCTGCCAGGGCGTGGCGGCCGACGCCGACACCCTCTACCTGCCCACCAAGGCGACCACCGGGCCCAACGAGGTCGTCGCGGTCAACCTCTCCACCGGCAAGGAGAAGTGGCGGGTCAAGTCCCCCTCGGACACCACGATGCTGCCGGTCAGGGCGGAGAACGGACAGCTCGTCGCGTACGTCGAGCCGTCCTACGACCAGGGCGGCCGGGTCGTGTCCCTGCCGACCGCCGGCACCACCCACACTCCGGTCACGCTGCTCCAGAACCCGCAGGGCACCGCGGAGATCGAGAACGGCTTCTTCTCCCGTGACATCGACTGGGTCGACGGCCGGTTCTACCTCTCCACCACCCGCCTGAACGGCAGCGACAAGGCCAAGGAGAAGCTGATGCTCGCCTTCGCCAAGTAGGCCGGCGCCGCACCGCCCGGCACGCCGTCCGCGTGCCGGGCGCCGTTCCGGTGCCGTCCTCCTTGCCCCCGTCGTCCCCTGTCGTCCAGAGGTGCATCCGCTCATGACCCAGCCGCCGCCCCCGCCGCCCCAGCAGCCGCCGCACCAGGGCGGGTTCGGCCCGCCCCCCGGCGGGCAGCCCCAGGACCAGCAGCCCGAGCAGCCGGGCGTCCCGCCGCAGTCGCCCCCGCAGTCGCCCGCGCAGCCGGCGCCCGGTTTCGGCGCTCCGCAGACGCCCCCGCCCACCGCGCCCGGTTTCGGCGCCCCGCAGACGCCCCCGCCCGCCGGCCCGCCGCAGTCCCCGCCCGGGTACGGCTACCCGCAGGCGCCCCAGCCGCCGCAGCAGCCCCAGCCCCCGGCGGGCTACGGCTACCCCGGCCAGCCGTCGGCCCCGACGCCCGCCCCGAACACGTACGGCGCACCGCAGCCCGGCTACGGGTACGGTCGGCCGGGGCAGCCCACCCAGCCCGGCTACGGATACCCCGGCCAGCCGCCCGCCGTGACGCAGCCGCAGACCGCGGTGCCCGGCGGCGGCGCGGGCGGCGGGAGGAACAAGCAGCTGCTGATCGTCGTGGCGGCCGTCGCCGCCATCGCGCTGATCGTCGGCGGCGGCGTCTGGTACGCCAAGTCCGGTGACGGCGACGGCAAGCAGGACACCGCGTCCAGCGGCGGCACCACCGGCGGCGGCGACGCGGGCGGCAAGTCCGGCACCGGCACCGGCGGCACCTCGGCCGGCGGCAAGGAGAAGGCCCCCGCCGACACCGCGGCCAAGGTCCTCTACCAGGTGCCGATGCCGGTCGTCACCGACACGGCCGCCACCACCGGCTCCTGGCTCACCGACAAGGTGTACGCCAAGTCCGGGTTCGGCGACATCACCGGCTACGACCCGGCCAAGGGCACCAAGCTGTGGTCGCTGAAGCTGCCGGGCCCGGTCTGCCAGACGACCCGCCACATCACGGCGGACGGCAGGACGGCGATCCTGTACGAGCCGGCCATGCCGACCAAGGCCAAGCCCTCGCACGGCTGCAGCCAGCTCGCGGTGATCGACCTCACGGCCGGCAAGAAGCTGTGGACCCGCGAGGTCAAGTCCGGCGACCAGTCGGTCAACCTCAGCAACGTGACCATCGGCGGCGGCACCGTCGCCGTCGGCAGCACCAACGGCGGCGCCGCCTTCACCGTCGCCGACGGCAAGCCCCTGTGGTCCCCCAAGCCGGACGACACCTGCTACGACGCCGGTTACGGCGGCGGCGACAAGCTGGTCGCGGTGCGCAAGTGCGGCACCTACGGCCAGCGCCAGCTGCACATCCAGAGCATCGACCCGGCCTCGGGCAAGGTCCTCTCCGACTACAAGCTGGCGCAGGGCATCGAGTACGCGGGCATCGTCTCCACCGACCCGCTCGTCGTCGCGGCCGACCTCGGCGGCGACCACGGCATCTCGGACTTCTTCGCCCTCGACGGCGCCACCGGCAAGCTGCGCTCGCACATCACCGCGCCCGGCGACCAGTACGGCGGGCGCTGCGACGCCATCAGCCGGATCGAGTACTGCTCGGGCATGGTGGTCGGCAACGACCGGCTCTACCTGGGGACCGAGCAGCACGCGGGCAGCGGCGACCACGGCCAGACCAACGAGATCGTCGCGTTCGACCTGGCCACCGGGCGCCAGACCGGCCAGCGCGCGGACGCGGGCGACGGCTACCAGATCTACCCGCTGCGCATGGACGGCGGCGCCCTGCTCGCCTACAAGCGCCCGCCCTACGACAAGGGCGGCCAGGTGGTGAGCATCGACGGCAACAGCTTCAAGGAGACCGTCCTGCTGGAGAACCCGGCCGACCGGGACGTGCGGTCCGCGGAGACCGCCATGTCCCCGGACTACGCGGAGATCCTCTACGGCCAGGGCCGTCTGTACATGTCGGCGGTCTACGCCCACAAGCCGCGTTCGTCGGCCTACGGCAAGGAGTACCTGGCGCTCGTCTTCGGCACGTCCGGCTGACCGGCGCCGCCCGCACGGTGCGCGGCCCCGCCCCCGGTGGTTCGGGGGGCGGGGCCGCGCGCGTACCGGGCCGCGCTCCGGGGGCGCTTCCGCGCGCCGGGTGTTTTCGGCGATCCGGGGCACTTCTCGCCGGTAGGGGCAGCGCGGTACGGGGCGAGCGTGTAGCTTCCGGGGGGAACTGGGGGGTTGCCGATGGGAGCGCGGCTCATGGTGGTCGACGACCACCGACTGCTCGCCGAGGCGCTGGCCTCGGCGCTGAAGCTGCGGGGGCACCGGGTGCTGGCCGCGGCGGCGCCCGCGGCGGGCGCGGCGGAGCTGGTCATCAGCCGTGCTCCGGAGGTGTGCCTGCTGGGTACGGCGGCACCGGCCGAGCCGGGCGCGTTCGACCCCGTCGTGCGGATCAAGCAGGAGCGCCCGCAGGTGGCGGTGGTGGTGCTGGGCCCCGTCCCCTCGCCCCGGGGCATCGCTGCGGCCTTCGCCGCCGGCGCCTCGGGCTATGTCCGGCACGACGAGCGGATAGAGGGCGTCGAGCGGGCGATCACCAAGGCGCGCGCCGGTGAGGCGGCGGTGGCGCCGCAACTGCTCCAGGGCGCCTTCGCCGATCTGCTGAACCCGGCCGCCCAGCCGGACGACGAGGGGCAGCGGCTGCTGGCGGTCCTCACGCCCCGCGAGGTGGAGGTGCTGGTGCGGGTCGCCGAGGGCGAGGACACCCGGCTGATCGCGGCCGGCATGGGCATCGCCCCGAGCACCGCCCGCACCCATGTGCAGCGCGTGCTGATGAAGCTGGGCGTGGGCTCCCGCCTGGAGGCGGCCGCCCTGGCGGCCCGCACGGGTCTGCTGGACCGCGCGGGCCGCACCTGACCTCGGGGGCCGCACCTGACGTCGGAGTGTCGCCCGGCCGGCCTCAGGGCGTCACTCGGTGCCGGTGTCGTCCGGGTCCTCGGGCGCCGCCACCGGCCGCAGCTTCAGCCAGGCCAGGAAGAACACCCCGAGGACCAGCATCCCGATCCCGGTCCACAGGTTGATGTTGACGCCCTGCGCCTTGTCGATGGCGGCCTGCGAGTCGGTGATGCCGGTGATCGTGACGATGACGCCGTAGAGGACGAACAGGCCGCCGATGATCCGCCGCAGGTCGAAGATGCGCGCGGCGGTCGCTGACCTGCCCTCCAGCTCGGTCACCTCGCGCTGCACGTCGTGCTCGGAGTAGCCGGTGTGCGGGCCGGAGTGCTCGTCCCGGCCGGGGTTGTGGGGCTGTGACATGGTTTCTCCATCCTCCCGCGGTCAGAACGAGAACGGGATGTAGCAGGCGGCGGCGAGGACGACGGCGCCCCAGCCGAGGAGGGCGGGCTTGCGGTACCAGGCCTCGTCGCCGGGGGCGGCCGCCTCGGTCATGCCGGGCGACCTGGTGCCGTAGACGAGTCCTTGCAGCGCCGCCTCCGGCTTGGGCTTCGTGAACAGCGTGACGGCGACCATGACCACCGCGCCGGCCACGAACCCGGCGATGGCCGAGACGAAGTTGGCGCCCTGGTCGGTGGGGATGTCGATGATCCCCTTCTTGTAGATGACGAAGTAGTTGACCATCGCGGCCGTGGTGCCGGCGAGCAGGCCCCAGAAGCCGGACTTCATCGACGCGCGCTTCCAGAACATGCCGACGATGAAGACGACGAACATCGGCACGTTGAAGAAGGAGAACAGCGTCTGGAGGTAGCTCATGATGTTCGAGAACGACGAGGCGAGGAACGCGGTGCCGACCGAGGCGAGCACACCGATGGCGGTGATGAGCCGCCCGAACCGCACGTAGTAGGAGTCCTCGCGGTCCTTGACGACGTACTTGGCCCAGATGTCGGTGGTGAACACGGTGTTGAAGGACGACACGTTGGCCGCCATGCCGGCCATGAAGGCGGCGAGCAGGCCGGTGACCGCGATGCCGAGGACGCCGTTGGGCAGCAGTTCCTGCATCAGGTAGGGGATTGCGTCGTTGTACTGGAGCCCGGAGGCGGAGCTGCCGATGTTCGGGACCAGCGCGGCGGCGACCAGGCCCGGGATCATCACCAGGAAGACGATGAAGATCTTCGGGAACGCGGCGATCAGCGGGGTGCGCTGGGCGGCGGAGAGGTTCTTCGCGGACAGGGCGCGCTGCACCTCGGCGAAGTTGGTCGTCCAGTAGCCGAAGGAGAGGACGAAGCCGAGGCCGAGCACGATGGTCAGCCAGTTGGCGCCGAGCGGGTTGGCGTGGCCGATGCCGGTGCCGCCCCAGGCGGTGGTGAAGTTCTCCCCGTGGGTGGCGTGCAGCTTGTGGGTCAGGCCGTCCCAGCCGCCGACCTTCTTCAGGCTGAGCACCACCAGCGGGATGAGGGCCGCCAGGATCACGAAGAACTGGAGCACCTCGTTGTAGATCGCGGAGGACAGTCCGCCGAGGGTGATGTACGCCAGCACGAAGAAGCCGGCGACCACGATCGCCACCCACTGCGGCCAGCCGAGCAGCGCCTCGACGACGATCGCGAGGGCGTAGAGGTTCACCCCGGCGATCAGGATGGCCGCGAAGGCGAACAGGACCGAACTCAGCAGGTGGGCGCCGCGGTCGAAGCGCAGCAGCAGGAACTCGGGGACCGAGCGCACCTTGGAGCCGTAGTAGAAGGGCATCATCACCAGGCCCAGGAAGACCATGGCCGGGATGGCGCCGATCCAGTACCAGTGCACGGTGTAGGCGCCGTACTGGGCGCTGTTGGCGGCCATGCCGAGGATCTCGGTGGCGGCCAGGTTGGCGGAGATGAACGCGAGGCCGGTGATCCAGGCGGGCAGTGAGCGTCCGGAGAGGAAGAAGTCGAGGCTGGTCCTCACCGAGCGGCGGGCGGCGAGGCCGATGCCGAGGACGACGACGAAGTAGATGCCGAGGATCGTGTAGTCGAGGGCGTTGGTCGGCAGCCGCAGCTCGGCCGCCAGGTACGCGGACGCGCCGGTGGGGGATGTGGGGGTCTGCATGTGAACTCGCTTCGTTGCGCGAACGGATCCAGCGGGGAACCTACGCCTTCGCGTTCAGGAATTGAACACTTTTGTTGGTTGTCTTTGTTTGATCGTGATGTGCGTTCCATGGCGCGTCCCCGGGTGCCGCCGGTAGCCTCCAATGGTTGGTTGTGATGTGTTATGTTTGATTCTGTTGGGTGGGTGATCGAGTGCCGGGCGCGGCCCGGGGCTCGGACGAACAGGGAGTCCGCCAGTGAAGAAGACCTCGACCCGGCTGGCCGACGGTCGTGAGCTGATCTACTACGACCTGCGGGACGACACCGTGCGCGACGCCGTCGACCGGCGCCCGCTGGAGCCGACCGTCACCACCTCCGAGGTCCGCCGGGACCCGCTGCTCGGTGACGCGGTCGCCGTGGCCTCCCACCGCCAGGGCCGCACCTACCACCCGCCGGCCGACGAGTGCCCGCTGTGCCCGACGCGGGGCGAGCAGCTCACCGAGATCCCCGACTCCTCCTACGACGTGGCCGTCTTCGAGAACCGCTTCCCGTCGCTGGCGGGCGACTCGGGCCGCTGCGAGGTCGTCTGCTTCACCTCCGACCACGACTCCTCCTTCGCCGCGCTCACCGAGGAGCAGGCCCGGCTGGTCCTGGACGCCTGGACCGACCGCACCTTGGAGCTGTCCCATCTGCCCTCCGTCGAGCAGGTCTTCTGCTTCGAGAACCGCGGCGCCGAGATCGGTGTGACGCTCGGTCACCCGCACGGCCAGATCTACGCCTACCCCTTCACCACCCCGCGCACCGCGCTGATGCTGCGCTCGCTGGCCGCCCACAAGGACGCCACCGGCGGGGAGAACCTCTTCGACGCGGTCCTCGCCCGCGAACTGGCCGGTGAGCGCGTCGTCCTGGAGACCGCGCACTGGGCGGCCTTCGTGCCCTACGCCGCGCACTGGCCCTACGAGGTGCACCTCTACCCCAAGCGCCGCGTCCCCGACCTGCTCGGCCTGGACGAGGCCGCGCGCACAGAGTTCCCCCAGGTCTATCTGGAACTGTTGCGGCGCTTCGACCGGATCTTCGACGCAGGGGAGGGTGGGGAAGGCACCGCGGGCGGGCCGCCGACGCCGTACATCGCGGCCTGGCACCAGGCGCCGTTCGGCGCGCTGGAGGAGTTCGACGGGGTGGTCCGCGAGGACTTCGCCCTGCACCTGGAGCTTTTCACCATCCGCCGCACGTCCGGCAAGCTGAAGTTCCTCGCGGGCTCCGAGTCCGGCATGGACGTCTTCATCAACGACGTGCCTCCGGAGCGCGCGGCCCAGCGACTGCGAGAGGTAGCGAGTTGATGAGCGGGAAGTACCTGGTCACGGGTGGGGCGGGTTACGTCGGGAGCGTGGTCGCCCAGCACCTGCTGGAGGCCGGCCACGAGGTCGTCGTCCTCGACAACCTCTCCACGGGCTTTCGCGCGGGCGTGCCCGCCGGAGCCGCCTTCGCCGAGGGCGACATCCGCGACGCCGCCAAGTGGCTCGACCCCTCCTTCGACGCGGTGCTGCACTTCGCCGCGTTCTCACAGGTCGGCGAGTCGGTGGTGAAGCCGGAGAAGTACTGGGACAACAACGTCGGCGGCACCATGGCGCTGCTCGCCGCGATGCGCGAGGCCGGGGTGCGCAAGCTGGTCTTCTCCTCGACCGCCGCGACCTACGGCGAGCCGGAGCGCACGCCGATCGTCGAGACCGCCCCGACGAAGCCCACCAACCCCTACGGCGCCTCGAAGCTCGCCGTCGACCACATGATCACCGGCGAGGCGGCGGCGCACGGCCTGGGCGCGGTCTCCCTGCGCTACTTCAACGTGGCCGGCGCCTACGGCGCGTACGGCGAGCGCCACGCGCCCGAGTCGCACCTCATCCCGCTGGTCCTCCAGGTCGCCCAGGGCCGCCGCGAGGCGATCAGCGTCTTCGGCGACGACTACCCGACCCCGGACGGCACCTGCGTACGCGACTACATCCACGTCGCCGACCTGGCCGAGGCCCATCTGCTCGCGCTGGACGCCGCCACCGCGGGCGAGCACCTGATCTGCAACCTGGGCAACGGCAACGGCTTCTCCGTCCGCGAGGTCGTCGAGACCGTCCGCCGGGTCACCGGCCACCCGATCCCCGAGGCCGTGGCCCCGCGCCGGGCCGGCGACCCGGCGGTGCTCGTCGCCTCGGCCGCCGCCGCCCGCGACCGGCTCGGCTGGAACCCGTCCCGCGCGGACCTCGCGGGGATCGTCGCGGACGCCTGGCGCTTCGCGCAGCACATCGCAAGGGAGCAGTAGTGGGGGCACAGCAGGTTCGGGACGGGTTCGCCGAGCTGTACGGCACCGCGCCCGAGGGAGTGTGGGCGGCCCCCGGCCGCGTCAACCTCATCGGTGAGCACACCGACTACAACGACGGCTTCGTGATGCCGTTCGCCCTGCCGCACGTCACGCTCGCCGCCGTCGCCCGCCGCGACGACGGCGTGCTGCGGCTGCACTCGGCGGACGTGCCCGGCGGCCCCGTCGAACTGCGCGTCGCCGACCTGGCGCCCGGCACCGACGACGGCTGGACGGCGTACCCGGCGGGCGTCGTCTGGGCGCTGCGCGAGGCCGGCCACCCGCTGCCCGGCGCCGATGTGCACCTGACGTCGACGGTGCCCTCCGGCGCGGGCCTGTCCTCCTCGGCCGCCCTGGAGGTGGTCGTCGCCCTCGCCCTGAACGACCTGTACGCGCTGGGCCTGAAGGGCTGGCAGCTGGCCCGCCTGTGCCAGCGCGCGGAGAACGTCTACGTCGGCGCGCCCACCGGCATCATGGACCAGACGGCGTCGGCCTGCTGCGAGGAGGGCCACGCGCTCTTCCTCGACACCCGCGACCTGTCGCAGCGCCAGGTCCCCTTCGACCTGGCCCGCGAGGGGCTGCGCCTGCTGGTCGTCGACACCCGCGTCAAGCACGCCCACAGCGACGGCGAGTACGGCAAGCGCCGGGCCGGCTGCGAGAAGGGCGCGGCCCTGCTCGGCGTCGACGCCCTGCGGGACGTGCCCCACGACGGCCTGGACGCGGCGCTCGCACAGCTCGGCGACGAGGAGGAGATCCGCCGCCTGGTCCGCCATGTGGTGACCGAGGACGCCCGGGTGGAGCGCGTCATCTCGCTCCTGTCGTCGTCCGCCGGGGCGCGCGCGATCGGCCCGGTCCTGACCGAGGGCCACGCCTCCCTGCGCGACGACTTCCGCATCTCCTGCCCGGAGCTGGACCTGGTCGTCGACACGGCCCTCGCCGCGGGCGCGCTGGGCGCCCGGATGACCGGCGGCGGCTTCGGCGGCTCCGCGATCGTCCTCGCCGAGGAGGGCGCCGTGGCCGCGCTCACCGAGGCCGTCGAGGCGGCCTTCGCCGAGGGCGGATTCACCGCGCCGCGCGTCTTCGAGGCGGTGCCGTCGGCGGGGGCGCGACGGCTGCTCTGACCGGGGGGCACCAGGGTCTTTCGTCCGGGTCGGGGCACGCGCGCCCGGCATGATCCGAACGAGGGCCTAAGATCGGCCGGTCCCCGTCCCGAGGAGTCCCGCCGGTGTCCACCGCCCCGCCCGTGCCCGCCCCGCCCACCGCGCTGCGCTCGGCGCGCCTGCTGGCCCGCACCGAGGACGGCGAGCGGCTGCACGCGCTGGTGTGGCGGGCGGGCCCGGGGTGGCGGATGATCAGCAGCGCGGTGCTCGGCGGCGGCATCGGCGAGCGCGACTGGGTCCTCAACGCCCAGGTGGCCCACGGCTACCGGCGCACCGACCCGGAACGCCACCTGGCCGAGCTGGCGGCCGGGGCCGGTCTGACCGGGGCGGGTGTCGGCCTGATGACGGCGGCCGACGTCACCCGGCACGCCCGCGCCGAGGACGGCGGGGCGCAGGCGGTCGTCACCGCGGGCATCAGCGTCCGCGGCTGGGCCGCTGCCCCGGCACAGGCCGCTGCCCCGGCACAGGCCGCCGCCGTCCCCGCCCAGCCGGGCACGATCAACATCGTCGTCGCCGTCCCCGCCGCCCTGACCGACGCCGCCCTGGTCAACGCGGCCACCACCGCCACCGAGGCCAAGGTCCAGGCCCTCCTGGAGGCCGGCCACGCCTGCACCGGCACCCCCACCGACGCCGTCTGCGTGGCCGCCCGCCTGCCCGCCCCCGCCGAACCCCCGCACGCCTTCGCCGGACCCCGCTCCCTCTGGGGCGCCCGGCTGGCCCGAGCGGTCCACCGGGCGGTGGGGGAGGCGCTGGCGCACGCGTGATACCCGCACCACGGGGCGGCCCGCTCAGCGCAGCGGTTTCACCAGCGTGTACTCCGTGATGCCCGGCGGATAGTCGGGCAGGGCGCAGATCACCTTGTAGCCGTGGCGGCGGTAGAAGCCGGGGGCCTGGAAGTCCCAGGTCTCCAGGCGGGCGGCGCAGCAGTCGCGCTGGTCGCGGGCGATGCGTTCGGCGCGCCGCAGCAGGTGGGAACCGAGGCCCGCGCCGCGGTGGCGGTCGTCGACCCACAGGTAGGTGATGTGCAGCCAGGTCGCCCAGGTGTGCCCGACCAGGCCGCCGGCCAGGGCGCCGGACTCGTCCATGGCCCACAGGTGCAGCGGGAGTTCGTGGGCGGTGGGGGAGGTGCGCAGGGCGGCCAGCATGGACGAGGCGGCCGTGTTCGCGTCGCGGAGGCGGGAGCGGAGCAGATCGCGGCGCTCTTTGTCTACTTCTGCCTCAATACGAAACATGCGGCACACCCTAGACGCGCCCGCCGGTCAGTTCTGCGAATTGGCTTCCCCTCCCGGTCTCCGTCCGTACGCTGAGAAGCGGTACCGGTGGGGGCCGGCGCCGATCAGGGGGCGAGACAGCCGGGTACGACGCCCGACGTGGGGGTAGCACTTCCGCATGGCGGCGGCCGTGCGGATCCCGCGGCCCCGGGCGTCGTGCCCGCGCGGCCGCCCCCGGACACGGCCGGCCGTCGTCCTCGATGACGGAGATCCCCTGCTCTCCAGGAGCGTGGGGAAGGGGGTTCCAGTGGTTCGTGTACGCGTCCTGGTCGTCGACGACCACCGCATCTTCGCCGAGTCCCTGGCCGCGGCCCTGGCCGCCGAGCCGGACGTCGACGTCTCGGCGGCCGGGTCCGGACCGGCGGCCCTGCGCTGCCTGGAGCGGGCCGCCGCCGAGGGCCGCCGCTACGACGTGCTGCTCGTCGACGCGGACCTGGGCGGCAAGGTGCCCGGCGGCCGGGCCGCCGTCCCCGTCCAGGAGGCCAACGCGGACGGCCTGGTGGACGGCATCTCCCTGGTGGCCGGGGTGCGCGCCGCCCAGTCCGGCGTACGGACCGTGGTCCTCGCCGAGAAGGACGACCCGCGCCGGGCCGCGCTGGCCCTCCAGGCGGGCGCCTGCGGCTGGGTCGCCAAGGACTGCTCGCTGTCCCGGCTGCTCACCGTCATCCGCGGGGTGCTGCGCGACGAGACGCATCTGCCGCCCGCGCTGCTGACCGGTGTCCTGCGCGAGCTGACCGCCGCCCGCAAGCACCGCACCGAGAGCGAACGGCTGGTGGAGTCGCTGACCCCGCGCGAGCGGGAGGTGCTGCGCTGCATGGTCGCCGGGCTCGGGCGCAAGGCGGTCGCCGAGCGGCTGTTCCTCTCCCCGCACACCGTGCGCACCCATATGCAGAACGTCCTGGGCAAGCTCGGTGTGCACTCCACGCTGGCCGCGGTCGCCCTCGCCCGCAGGGCCGGCGTGGGTCCGGCGGAGCCGGCTCCCGCCCGCCGGGAGCTAGCCGGGGATGTTGTCGAACGGGGCGGTCAACTGGCGTAGCAGGGAGGCCAGTTCGTCGCGCTGCGCGGCGGACAGCTCGCCGAGGATGGCCCGCTCCTGGTCCAGCAGGCCGGACAGCGACCGGTCGGCGCGGTCCCGGCCGTTCTCCGTGAGCCGGACCAGCACGCCCCGCCGGTCACTGGGGTCGGGCAGCCGCTCGACCAGGCCCTTCTTGGCCAGCCGGTCGATGCGGTTCGTCATCGTGCCCGAGGTGACCAGGGTCTGCGTCAGCAGCTGTCCGGGCGAGAGCTGGTACGGCGCGCCCGCGCGGCGCAGCGCGGTCAGCACGTCGAACTCCCAGGGCTCCAGGCTGTGCTCGGAGAAGGCCAGCCGCCGGGCCCGGTCCAGATGCCGGGCCAGCCGGCTCACCCGGCTGAGCACCTCCAGCGGTTCCACGTCGAGGTCCGGGCGCTCCCGGCGCCACGCTGCGACCAGCCGATCGACCTCGTCCTCCATGCGATCAGTGTAGTGGTTGTGTCGACGTGAAGTCTCTTGATATCAACTATCTTGGCATCGAGAGAAATTTCGGCGGTGCCGAGGAACACCGAGGAACGCCAGGACCGAGGACCAGGACGATCGCCTCAAGGAGGCCCCATGCCCGCGCCCGACCGCACCCAGGACAGCAGCAGCCCCACCTGGGACCCCGCCCAGTACCTGCGCCACGCCGGGCACCGCGCCCGCCCCTTCACCGACCTGCTCGCCCGGATCCCCGGCCTGCCCTCGGACCCGCCCCGCATCGCCGACCTCGGCTGCGGCCCCGGCAACGTCACCGTGCTGCTCACCGGCCGCTGGCCCACCGCCCGCATCACGGGGTACGACAACTCGCCCGAGATGCTGGACCGGGCCACCGTGGAGCACGCGGGCCCCACCTCCGGCGGCGGCCGGCTCGACTTCCTCCCCGCCGACGCCCGCACCTGGACGCCCGGCGAGCCCTGCGACCTGATCGTCAGCAACGCCACCCTCCAGTGGGTGCCGGGGCACACCGCCCGGTTCGCCGACTGGATCGCGGCGCTCCGGCCCGGCGGCACCTTCGCCTTCCAGGTCCCCGGCAACTTCTCCGCCCCCAGCCACCGGCTGATGCGCGCCCTCGCCCACTCGGCCCGCTGGCGCGGCCGGCTCGGCGACATCCTGCGCCACGACGACGCCGTGGACACGCCCGGCGCGTACCTGGAGCGGCTGAGCGGCCTCGGCTGCGCGGCGGACGTCTGGGAGACGACGTACCTGCATCTGCTGCCCGGCGAGGATCCGGTGCTGGACTGGGTGAAGGGCACCGGGCTGCGGCCCGTGCTCACCGCGCTCGCCGACGACCCGGAGGCCCGCGAGGCGTTCCTCGCCGAGTACCGGGCCGCGCTGCGCGAGGCGTACCCGGCCGGGCCGCACGGCACCCCGTTCCCCTTCCGGCGCGTCTTCGCCGTCGCCGTCAAGGAGGGCTGAGCGGTGCTCGCCGCGATCGACCACGTCCAGCTCGCCGCCCCGCCGGGGTCCGAGCCCGTGCTGCGGGCCTACTACGCCGGTGTCCTCGGCATGACCGAGACTCCCAAGCCGCCGGTCCTGGCCGCCCGCGGCGGCTGCTGGTTCCGGGCCGGGGCAGTCCGGCTCCATCTGGGCGTCGAGGCGGACTTCCGGCCCGCGCGCAAGGCCCACCCCGGCCTGCGGGTCATGGACCTCGACGCCTGCGCCGCCCGCCTGACCGCCCACGGCGCCCCGGTCACCTGGGACGACACCCTCCCGGGCCACCGCCGCTTCTACTCCGAGGACCCGGTGGGCAACCGGCTGGAGTTCCTGGAGTCGGCCGGTTGATCTCGGGAAGGGGTGCGCTCCGGGCGCTCCCGCCGTCGTGCGTGCGCATCGTGACGCACGATGACTCCCGCGGTCCATTCCCTCACTCGGCGGAGTGATCTCAGCTCTTGCGGTGCCCTATCAGCCGCGGCTTGGGCTCCAGGCCGTCCAGGCCGTGCCAGGCCAGGTTCACCAGGTGGGCGGCGACCTCCGCCTTCTTGGGGCGGCGCACGTCCAGCCACCACTGGCCGGTCAGGGCGACCATGCCGACCAGCGCCTGGGCGTACAGCGGGGCCAGCTTCGGGTCGAAGCCGCGGGACTTGAACTCGCGGCCCAGGATGTCCTCCACCTGGGTGGCGATGTCGGAGATCAGGGAGGCGAAGGTGCCCGTGGACTGGGGGATGGGCGAGTCGCGGACGAGGATGCGGAAGCCGTCCGTGTACTCCTCGATGTAGTCCAGGAGGGCGAAGGCCGCCTGCTCGCACAGCTCCCGCGGATGGCCGGCCGTCAGCGACCCGGTCACCATGTCCAGCAGCCGCCGCATCTCGCGGTCCACGACCACCGCGTACAGCCCCTCCTTGCCGCCGAAGTGCTCGTACACCACCGGCTTGGACACCCCGGCCTTCGCCGCGATCTCCTCCACCGACGTGCCCTCGAAGCCCTTCGCCGCGAACAGGGTGCGACCGATCTCCAGCAACTGCTGGCGGCGCTCGGCACCGGTCATCCGGGTGCGACGCGCACGTCGCGGCTTGTCGTTGCTGGGGGTGCTGGAGTCGGTCGCCACGGCGTCAATCATGCAGCCTCGGCGGATTCCTTCCGGCGCCGGGAGCCGCCTTCCTCCGTGTTGCGCCGCGAATCGATACGCGAGCGTGACGGCCAGCGCACGTCGTAGGCCCAGCCCAGCTTCTCGAACCAGCGGATGATCCGCGCCGAGGAGTCGAGCTGCCCGCGCTCCACGCCGTGCCGGGCGGAGGTCGGGTCGGCGTGGTGCAGGTTGTGCCAGGACTCGCCGCAGGACAGGATCGCCAGCCACCACACGTTGCCCGAGCGGTCGCGCGACTTGAACGGGCGCTTGCCGACCGCGTGGCAGATGGAGTTGATCGACCAGGTCACGTGGTGCAGCAGCGCCACCCGCACGAGTGAACCCCAGAAGAACGCGGTGAACGCGCCCCACCAGGACATCGTCACCAGACCGCCGATCAGCGGCGGCAGCAGCAGCGAGGTGAGCGTCCACAGCACGAACTGGCGCGAGACCGCCCGCAGCGCCGGATCCTTGACCAGATCCGGCGCGTACTTCTCCTGCGGGGTCTGCTCCTCGTCGAACATCCAGCCGACATGGGCCCACCACAGGCCCTTCATCAGCGCCGGGACCGTCTCCCCGTACCGCCACGGCGAATGCGGGTCGCCCTCGTGGTCGGAGAACTTGTGGTGCCTGCGGTGGTCGGCCACCCAGCGCACCAGCGGCCCCTCCACCGCCATCGACCCGGCGACGGCCAGCGCGATCTTCAACGGGCGCTTCGCCTTGAAGGAGCCGTGCGTGAAGTGCCGGTGGAAGCCGATCGTGATGCCGTGGCAGCCGAGGAAGTAGAAGAAGACCAGCAGACCGAGGTCCAGCCAGCTCACCCCCCACCCCCAGGCCAGCGGCACCGCCGCGAGCAGCGCCAGGAACGGGACGGTGATGAAGAGCAGCAGCGTGATCTGCTCGATCGAACGCTTCTGCTCGCCGCCCAGGGTGGCGGAGGGCAGCGCGCCGACGGCCGCTTCCGGGGCGTCGTCGATCACGTCGGAGGAGCTTGAGGTCATGGGCGTCCCCTGTGGGGTCGAGGGTTCAGACAGGTGCGGCGGGCTCCGGAACCTTCCAGCTCCCTACGGTTCCGTAACCTACGGCGACGTAAGTATGGCAGTGCGTCGCCGCGCGGCAAGAGCCCCTGGCCTGCGCGTCCCACCCGGCACCTAGACTGAAGCCCGGTCGGACAGCGCGGTCCGCTGAAGAAGATTCCTTCCCGGATGCCCGGCCCGTATGCGGCACCCGCCGCGCGGCACCCGTCCGGGTCCCCTCTCAGAAGAGCCCACCCGTCGCCCACCACCGCCCCTCCAGCGAGTCGCTGGCGCGACGTACTCCGGATTACTGCAAGGAGCCGCACCTGTGAGCAGTGCCGACGACCAGACGACGACCAGCAGCGAGCTGCGCGCCGACATCCGCCGACTGGGTGACCTCCTGGGGGAGACCCTGGTGAGGCAGGAAGGTCCCGAACTCCTGGACCTGGTGGAGAAGGTGCGCCGCCTCACCCGGGAGGACGGCGAAGCAGCGGCCGAACTGCTGCGCGGCACCGAACTGGAGACCGCGGCCAAGCTG
Source organism: Streptomyces sp. SAT1 (assembly GCF_001654495.1). Lineage (GTDB taxonomy): Bacteria > Actinomycetota > Actinomycetes > Streptomycetales > Streptomycetaceae > Streptomyces > Streptomyces andamanensis. The sequence continues at coordinate 2,948,450 of NZ_CP015849.1, read as the reverse complement.
GTCCGCGCCTTCTCCACCTACTTCCACCTCGCCAACGTCACCGAACAGGTCCACCGCGGCCGCGAGCTGCGCGCCCGCCGCGCCGCCGAGGGCGGCCTGCTGGCCCGCACCGCAGACCAGCTCAAGGACGCCGACCCCGAGCACCTGCGCCAGACGGTCCGGCACCTCAACGTCCGCCCGGTGTTCACCGCGCACCCCACCGAGGCGGCCCGCCGCTCCGTCCTGAACAAGCTCCGCCGCATCGGCGCCCTCCTGGAGACCCCGGTCGTCGAGTCCGACCGCCGCCGCCTGGACACCCGCCTCGCCGAGAACATCGACCTCGTCTGGCAGACCGACGAACTGCGCGTCGTACGCCCCGAACCCACCGACGAGGCCCGCAACGCCATCTACTACCTGGACGAGCTGCACGCCGGCGCCGTCGGCGACGTCCTGGAGGACCTGACCGCCGAACTGGAGCGCGTCGGCGTCAGACTCCCCGACGAGACCCGCCCCCTCAGCTTCGGCACCTGGATCGGCGGCGACCGCGACGGCAACCCCAACGTCACCCCGGCCGTCACCTGGGACGTGCTGATCCTCCAGCACGAGCACGGCATCAACGACGCCCTCGACACCATCGACGAGCTGCGCGCCTTCCTGTCCAACTCCATCCGCTACAGCGGCGCCACCGAGGAACTCCTGCGCTCCCTCGACACGGACCTGGAGAACCTGCCCGAGATCAGCCCCCGCTACAAGCGGCTCAACGCCGAGGAGCCCTACCGGCTCAAGGCCACCTGCATCCGGCAGAAGCTCGTCAACACCAAGGAGCGCCTGGCCAAGGGCACCCCGCACCAGGCCGGCCACGACTACCTGGGCACCGCCGAGCTCCTCGCCGACCTGCGGCTGATCCAGGACTCGCTGCGCGAGCACCGCGGCGGCCTGTTCGCCGACGGCCGCCTGGCCCGCACCATCCGCACCCTGGCCGCCTTCGGCCTCCAGCTCGCCACCATGGACGTGCGCGAGCACGCCGACGCCCACCACCACGCGCTCGGCCAGCTCTTCGACCGGCTCGGCGAGGAGTCCTGGCGCTACGCCGACATGCCCCGCGAGTACCGCACCAAGCTGCTCGCCAAGGAACTCCGCTCGCGCCGGCCGCTCGCCCCGACGCCCGCCCCCGTCGACGAGGCCGGCGCGAAGACGCTCGGCGTGTTCGAGACGGTCAAGCGGGCCCTGGACGTCTTCGGGCCCGAGGTCGTCGAGTCGTACATCATCTCCATGTGCCAGGGCGCCGACGACGTCTTCGCCGCCGCCGTCCTCGCCCGCGAGGCCGGACTGCTCGACCTGCACGCAGGCTGGGCCAAGATCGGCATCGTGCCGCTGCTGGAGACCACCGACGAGCTGAAGGCCGCCGACACCATCCTGGAGGACATGCTCTCCGACCCGTCCTACCGGCGCCTGGTCGCGCTGCGCGGGGACGTCCAGGAGGTCATGCTCGGCTACTCCGACTCCTCCAAGTTCGGCGGCATCACCACCTCCCAGTGGGAGATCCACCGCGCCCAGCGCCGACTGCGCGACGTCGCCCACCGCTACGGCGTGCGGCTGCGCCTCTTCCACGGCCGCGGCGGCACCGTCGGCCGCGGCGGCGGCCCCACCCACGACGCCATCCTCGCCCAGCCCTGGGGCACCCTGGAGGGCGAGATCAAGGTGACCGAGCAGGGCGAGGTCATCTCCGACAAGTACCTCATCCCCTCCCTGGCCCGGGAGAACCTGGAACTGACGGTCGCCGCCAGCCTCCAGGCGTCCGCCCTGCACACCGCGCCCCGCCAGTCCGGCGAGGCGCTGGCCCGCTGGGACGCGGCCATGGACATCGTCTCCGACGCCGCCCACGCCGCCTACCGCAGGCTGGTGGAGGACCCCGACCTGCCCGCGTACTTCTTCGCCTCCACCCCGGTCGACCAGCTCGCCGACCTGCACATCGGCTCCCGGCCCTCGCGCCGCCCCGACTCCGGCGCCGGACTCGACGGGCTGCGCGCCATCCCGTGGGTGTTCGGCTGGACCCAGTCGCGGCAGATCGTCCCCGGCTGGTTCGGGGTCGGCTCCGGCCTCAGGGCGCTGCGCGAGGCGGGCGTACGGCAGGAGGGCGAGACCGTGCTGGAGGAGATGCACGAGCGCTGGCACTTCTTCCGCAACTTCATCTCCAACGTCGAGATGACGCTCGCCAAGACCGACCTGCGCATCGCCGGGCACTACGTCGACACGCTCGTCCCCGACCACCTCAAGCACGTCTTCGAGGCCATCCAGGCGGAGCACGAGCTGACCGTCGCCGAGGTGCTGCGCATCACCGGCGAGAGCGAACTCCTGGACGCCGAGCCGGTCCTGAAGCAGACCTTCGCCATCCGCGACGCCTATCTGGACCCGATCTCCTACCTCCAGGTCGCCCTGCTCAAGCGGCAGCGCGACGCGGTGGCGGCGGAGCAGGAGGCCGACCCGCTGCTCTCGCGGGCGCTGCTGCTGACCGTCAACGGAGTCGCGGCCGGCCTGCGCAACACCGGCTGAGCGGCACACACGCGACGGCGCCCCCGGTTCACACGGACCGGGGGCGCCGCCGTACGCCTCACAACGCGACGAACGCCGCCGTCAGCAGCGCGATCCCCGCTCCCGCCAGCACCCAGGCCGCCCGCACCCGGCGCAGCCCGCCGGCCACCACCACTGAGGCCAGCAGTAGCGCGCCGCCCAGCGGCGCCCACGCGTACAGGATCCCGGCCGGTCCCGCCCGCAGCACCTCGTCCGTGCCCGGCTTCACCACGACGCTGTACGTCCGTCCCCTGCGCACCGCCACCGTGTGCGCGATCTCCACCCGGCCGCGCGCCGCCGACCCCGCCGAGACCGGCGTGTACGGGCCGCTGCACGTGTCGCCGCCGCACCGCGTCACCTCGACCGACCCGTGCTCGCGGCCCTTGGTGAGCATCACGTACGGCGCGGTGCTCCACGACGCCCACACCCCGGCGACCAGGATCAGCACCGCGACCGTCCCCATCGCGGCCACCCGCCCGAACCGCAGCGCGGCCCGGGAGGCCCGGCGGGCCTGGCGGGAGGCACGGGCCTGACGGGAATTCGGGGCGCTGGCGGCGGCAGGCATGGCCGGGATCATTGGCCATGCTCCTACGACCGGTCAACTCCGGGGCGTGCGGCGGCCGGACAAGTCAGGAGTTGTACGCGCTCTGCGCCCGCTCCAGGCCCTCGGCCAGCAGGCACTCCACCGCGTCCGCCGTACGGTCCACGAAGTAGTCCAGCTCCTTGCGCTCCGCGGACGAGAAGTCCTTCAGCACATAGTCGGCCACCTGCATCCGGCCCGGCGGACGCCCGATCCCGAACCGCACCCGGTGGTAGTCGGCGCCCATCGCCTTCGTCATCGACTTCAGGCCGTTGTGCCCGTTGTCGCCGCCGCCCAGCTTCAGCCGCAGCGTGCCGTAGTCGATGTCCAGCTCGTCGTGGACCGCCACGACATTGCCGAGCGGCACCTTGTAGAAGTCCCGCAGGGCGTTCACCGGACCGCCCGACAGGTTCATGTACGACATCGGCTTCACCAGCACGACACGACGGCTGTCCGGTCCGGGCGCGCCGATCCGGCCCTCGACCACCTGCGCCTGCGCCTTGCTCGCCCGCTTGAACCGGCCCCCGATGCGGCCGGCCAGCAGATCCACCGTCATGAAGCCGACGTTGTGCCGGTTCATGGCGTACTCCGGTCCGGGATTGCCGAGGCCCACGATCAGCCAGGGCGCGCTCGCGGAAGTCGCCGGGGTGGTCACGTCCATCTCTCCTTGGTATGCGTCGGCCGCCGCCCCACGAGGGAAGCGGCGGCCGGCGAACTGCGCGGGGGGTGAGGATCAGGCCTCGGCGGCCTCTTCGCCCTCGCCGCCCTCGGCGGCCTCCTCGGCCTGCGCGGCCAGGACCTGGAGGACGACCGCGTCGTCCTCGACGGCCAGGGTCACACCGCTGGGCAGGGTGATGTCCTTGGCGAGCACGGAGGCACCGGCCTCCAGGCCCTCGACGGACACGGTGACCTGCTCGGGGATGTGCGTGGCCTCGGCCTCGACCGGCAGCGACGCCAGGACGTGCTCCAGCAGGTTGCCGCCGGCGGCCAGCTCACCCTCGGTGTGCACGGGGATCTCGACGTTGACCTTCTCGCCGCGCTTGACCAGCAGCAGGTCGACGTGCTCCAGGAAGCCCTTCAGCGGGTCGCGCTGCACCGCCTTCGGGATCGCCAGCTCGTTGGACTTGCCGTCGATGTCCAGCGAGATCAGGACGTTCGACGTACGCAGGGCGAGCAGCAGCTCGTGGCCCGGAAGCGTCAGGTGCAGCGGGTCGGTGCCGTGGCCGTACAGGACGCCGGGGACCTTGTTCTCGCGGCGGACGCGGCGGGCGGCACCCTTGCCGAACTCGCTGCGGGTCTCGGCGGAGATCTTCACCTCGGACATGCTCTTCACTCCTCGTAGAACTATGGGGATGGTGGTCACCCGGCCACACGAACGGCCTGCTACGAAGAGCGCGTCGATAACGGACCGCCGTATCCGTCCGAGAACGGCTACGGCCTCCCTCGCCGAGCAACTGGTGCAGTCTACTCGGCGAGGGAGGCCGAACCCAAAACGATCTCCGGCGATCTCCGGTGATCTCCGGCGGTCCCCGCTGATCCGCTCGGGCGCCGGAATGATCGTTACTGCTCGTCGAAGAGACTCGTCACCGAACCGTCCTGGAACACCTCGCGCACCGCGCTCGCGATGGTCGGCGCGATCGACAGCACCGTGATCTTGTCCAGCTCCAGCTCGCTCGCCGTCGGCAGCGTGTTCGTGAACACGAACTCGCTCACCTTCGAGTTCTTCAGCCGGTCGGCCGCCGGACCCGACAGCACACCGTGCGTCGCCGTCACGATGACGTCCTCGGCACCGTGCGCGAACAGCGCGTCCGCCGCCGCGCAGATGGTGCCGCCGGTGTCGATCATGTCGTCGACCAGCACACAGATACGGCCCTTCACATCACCGACGACCTCGTGCACCGTGACCTGGTTCGCCACGTCCTTGTCCCGGCGCTTGTGCACGATCGCCAGCGGCGCGCCGAGGCGGTCGCACCAGCGGTCCGCCACCCGCACCCGGCCGGCGTCCGGCGAGACCACGGTCAGCTTGTCGCGGTCCACCTTGGCGCCCACGTAGTCCGCCAGCAACGGCAGCGCGAACAGGTGGTCCACCGGGCCGTCGAAGAAGCCCTGGATCTGGTCCGTGTGCAGATCGACCGTGAGGATCCGGTCCGCACCGGCCGTCTTCATCAGATCCGCCACCAGACGCGCCGAGATCGGTTCACGCCCGCGGTGCTTCTTGTCCTGCCGCGCGTAACCGTAGAACGGCACGATGACCGTGATCGAACGGGCCGACGCACGCTTCAACGCGTCGATCATGATCAGCTGCTCCATGATCCACTTGTTGATCGGAGCGGTGTGGCTCTGGATCAGGAAGCAGTCCGCGCCGCGGGCCGACTCCTGATAGCGGACGTAGATCTCACCGTTGGCGAAATCGAACGCCTTCGTCGGGACGACCCCGACACCCAGCTCGTGGGCGATTTCCTCGGCAAGCTCGGGGTGGGCGCGGCCGGAGAAGAACATCATCTTCTTCTCGCCGGTCGTCTTGATCCCGGTCACAGCACTGTCTCCTCAGAGGGTGTACGCAGCTGGATGTCGAGAAGACCTCGTCAACCGTGTCAACCGTGCGCGAGAGGCCGTCTCAGCTGGTGGGGTGCGGGTGTGCACTTATCACGGTACGCCGTGTTCGACGCGCCTGTTTCCGGTCAGTCTTCGCTCTCCGTCGTCGGTGACGCCGCCTCGGCCGCCTTCGCGGCCGTGCTCCCGGGGCGCTTGCGCGCCACCCAGCCCTCGATATTCCGCTGCTGGCCGCGGGCCACGGCCAGCGAACCGGGCGGCACATCACGCGTGATCACCGACCCGGCGGCGGTATAGGCGCCGTCTCCGACCGTGACAGGCGCCACAAACATGTTGTCCGAACCGGTGCGGCAGTGCGACCCGATCGTGGTGTGATGCTTGTCCTGGCCGTCGTAGTTCACGAACACGCTCGCCGCGCCGATGTTCGAGTACTCGCCGATCGTCGCATCGCCCACGTACGACAGGTGCGGCACCTTCGTGCCCTCGCCGATGCGCGCGTTCTTCGTCTCGACGTACGTGCCCACCTTGGACTTCACCCCCAGGCGCGTACCCGGACGCAGATACGCGTACGGACCCACCGACGCCCGCGGGCCCACCACCGCGCCCATGGACACCGTGTTGTCCACCCGCGCCCCCGCCCCCACCCGGGTGTCGGTCAGCCGGGTGTTGGGCCCGACCTCCGCGCCCTCGGCCAAGTGCGTCGCACCGTGCAACTGCGTGCCCGGATGCACGATCACGTCCTGCTCGAAGGTCACCGTCACATCGACCCACGTCGTCGCCGGGTCCACCACGGTCACCCCGGCGAGCATGGCCGCCGTCAGCAGCCGATCGTTCAGGGCCCGCCGCGCCTCGGCGAGCTGCACCCGGTTGTTGATCCCCGCGATCTCCCGGTGGTCACCGGCCACCGAAGCACCGACCCGGTGCCCGGCCCCGCGCAGGATCCCGAGCACGTCCGTCAGGTACTCCTCGCCCTGGCTGTTGTCCGTGCGCACCTGACCCAGCGCCTCGGCGAGCAACCGCCCGTCGAACGCGAACACCCCGGAGTTGATCTCCCGGATCGCGAGCTGCTCCGCGTCGGCGTCCTTGTGCTCCACGATCGCGGTCACCGCGCCGTCGGCGTCGCGCACGATCCGGCCGTACCCGGTGGCGTCCGGTACCTCCGCGGTCAGCACGGTCACCGCGTTGCCGTCGGCGGTGTGCGCGGCGGCCAGGGCGGCGAGGGTCCCCCCGGTCAGCAGCGGGGTGTCCCCGCAGACCACGATCACGGTGCCCTCGACGGCACCGCCCAGCTCCTCGAGGCCCATCCGGACCGCGTGCCCGGTGCCCTTCTGCTTCTCCTGCACGGCGGTCCGCGCCGCGGCGTCCACCTCGGCGAGGTGCGCGCTCACCTGCTCCCGCGCGTGCCCGACCACGACGACCAGGTTCTCGGGCTTCAACTCCCGCGCGGCGGCCAGCACATGACCGACCAGGGAACGGCCGCAGATCTCATGCAGGACCTTCGGTGTGGCCGACTTCATACGGGTGCCCTCACCCGCTGCGAGAACGACGACGGCTGCCGGGCGAATGGCGCTCACGGGATGCCCTTCGGCTTTTGGGTGGGGTGGACATCCGCAGGATACCGGGGCGGTTGAGGGGGGAGACGAGAGCGGGTCCTGGCTGTGTAGCCAGGACCCGAACCGAGGATGCTCCCCCGCCAGGACTCGAACCCGGACAGATGGCACCAAAAGCCACAGTGCTGCCAATTACACCACGGGGGACCATATCGGCCAAACCGGACATTCAGTCAGGCCGCCGAGTGACGCCTCCTACTATGCCGTACCAGGCGCCCTCGATGCGACGGTACAGCTCGGCACTCTGCCGCACCTTGATGGCGAAACAGCCACGGTATGTGTCGCCTGTGTTCTTGCGTACGGTCGCCGGCTTGTGCCTCTTCAGGACGGTCTTGCCCAGGAGTGCTCGGTCTACGCCGACAAGATTGGCCCAGTACTGCTCAGCCGCATCGACATCGGCGGTTTCGTGGATCATGACGCGACAGTGCAGCCGGTCGCGTTGCACGCCGAGGAGGTCCAGCCAGGCGAGGAAGACTCTGATCATGCCGGAGTCACTGTTGACGAACTCCACGCTTTCGCGGCGAGCGTGCGGTTTGTCCTTGGTGCCCTCGGCCCAGTACAGGCCCACGCCCAGGAGAAACAGCTCGCGGTTGGAGAGCTCGCCCACTGCTGCGGCTGCCGCCTGCTTGGCCTCCTCGCGCTCGCGGTTTTGTGATGCTCGCAGTCGTGCCAGCCCGTCGTTCATGCGCGCTCGCTGCTCTTCGGGTGTGCAGCGAGGCTCCGGCTTCGGCAGGTCCCGCACCCAAAGTGAGACGGAGCTTTTGGAGCACCCCAGCTCCGCCTGGATCTGGTTGTACGTCCAGCCCTGCCTTCGCAGCTCGCGTGCCCGTTCGCGAACGTCGTCCTTGGCGCGCGGGCGCTGCGTCCAATCCGCAGGGGGCTCGCCCTCGACGAGGCGTTGAAGCGTCTCCTTGTTGTAGATCTGCAGCTCGTCCCGGATCTGCCGAAGGCTGTACCCCCCGCGCCGCAGCGCCACCGCCCGCTCCCGCAGGCCCTCGAAGTCGGCGTACTTGTGCTGTGCGTGTGCCATGCGCATACCGTCCGGCCGGAATGGGAGCCTCCGGGCCCGAACAAGAGATGTTCACCAGTTCGAGGGAAATCGACCGGTTCGGCGATGCGTCGATCACGGTGTGTGGTCGGCTCCGGGTAGGCGAAACTCGCCGGAAAAGCGCCGTCGCGCGCCCGTAGGCTGGAGACATGACCACGACGGGGGAAGAGCGCGCCGCGGCGGTGAGTGGGCCGTGGTGGTGGGCGCGGTGGCGCAGTGCGCTGTTCGACGGCAGCCTGGCGCTGGCGTCGGCGGCGGAGTGCGCGGCGGAAGGGGTGCCGTTCGCCCGGGACGCCGGGGTGCCGCTGGTCGCGGGGGTGCTCTTCGGGCTGCTGTGCGGGTCGGTGCTGCTGGTCAGGCGGCGGTGGCCGATCGCCGTCGTGCTGGTCGCGATCGCCGTCACGCCCGCCCAGATGGGCTTCCTCATGGGGATCGTCGGCCTCTACACGCTCGCCACGTGCGAGCTGCCTCGGCGGATCATCGGGGCGCTCGCCGGGATGTCGCTGCTCGGCACGATGATCGTGACGTTCGTGCGGGTGCGGCAGGACATGGCACGCGGCGACTTCACCATCGGCGACTGGTTCGTCCCGTTCGCCGCGGTCACCACCTCGCTCGGTCTCACCGCGCCCCCGCTGCTGCTGGGCCTGTACGTCGGCGCCCGGCGGCGGCTGATGGAGTCGCTGCGGGAGCGTGCGGACAGCCTGGAGCGGGAGTTGCAGCTGCTCGCGGAGCGGGCGGAGGAGCGCGCCGAGTGGGCGCGCGGCGAGGAGCGCACCCGGATCGCCCGGGAGATGCACGATGTCGTCGCGCACCGGGTGAGTCTGATGGTGGTGCACGCCGCCGCGTTGCAGGCGGTGGCCCGCAAGGATCCCGAGAAGGCCGTCAAGAACGCGGCGCTGGTCGGGGACATGGGCCGGCAGGCGCTGACCGAGCTGCGCGAGATGCTGGGTGTGCTGCGCAGCGGCGAGGTGCCCGAGCGCCCTGCCCCGCTGCGTGATCCGGCGGCCCTGCCGCTGGTCGCGGTGGGGGTCGCGGCCGCCGCGGCGGCGTCCCGCGCCGCCGGTGAGCCGGGCGGCGACGGGCCGTGCCTGGCGGAGCTGGAGGAACTGATCGGCCAGTCGGCCGCCGCGGGCATGGTGGTGGACCTGTCGGTCGAGGGCGAGGCGCGCCCGTACGGGGCGGAGATCGAGCAAACCGCGTACCGGGTGGTGCAGGAGGCTCTGACGAACGTCCACAAGCACGCGGCGGGCGCCAAGACGCGGGTGCGGCTCGCGCACCGGGGTGCGGAGATCGCGATGCAGGTGGAGAACGGCCCGCCGCCCGAGCCCGCGACCGCGTCGGCGGCGGGGCTGCCGTCCGGCGGGAACGGCCTGCTCGGCATGAAGGAGCGGGTCGTGGCCCTGGGCGGCGTGTTCGTGTCGGGGCCGACGGACGCGGGGGGTTTCCGGGTGTCGGCGGTCATTCCGGCGTAGGCGGGGATGGGGCCGGGGCCGGAGGCTGTTGTGCGTGGCTCGGGGCGGTCACCGGTCACCGGTCACCGGTCGTTGGCCGCGGGCCGCGGGCTGGGGCGCTGGGCTTGGGGCTGTCGGCCGTTGGCCGCTGGTCGGTCTTGAGGCTGTGGGGGTGTCGCGGGGGCCCGGGGTTGCCGTCGGTGGCTCGGGGTGTGGTCGCTCCAGGGGCAGAGGGCGTTGGTCCTGGGGCCGTTGGCCGTGGGCTTGAGGGCGTAGGAGCGCGAGGGCGTGGCGATGGCCCCGGCGTGGCGGGTCGTTGCCACCGTTCGTGGCTTGCAGGCGGCCACCGGCCCCAGGCGCACGGACCCGGGGACTTGAGGCCCGGGAGGTCAGCGGTGGTCCCGGCGTGGCGGGCCGGGGCGGGCCGTCACGGAACTCGTGCTGTGGCCGCCGGCCTCGGGGCACGGGCCGGGGCGCGGACCTCGGGGTGCGGCGGCGCCCGGCGGTGTCGGATCGCGTCGGGAGGTCAGCGGCGGTCCGGGCCGGGCACGGCGGGCCGGGAGCCGCCGTCCCGTCACCCCTGCGGAACTCCCGGTCCGGGGCGGGCGGTACGTGGTCGTGTCAGACCGCGGCCGTGGTGAGGCGTACCGGTGTCAGGCCGGAGACCAGTGCCGTCAGGGCCTGGTCGATGCCGGGGCCGAGGTACCAGTCGCCGGTGTGGTCCAGGGCGTAGACGCGGCCCTCGGCGTCGATGGCGAGCAGCGCCTGTGTGTCGCTCTCCGCGCCGAGCGGGCAGACGTCGGTGCCGAGGGCGCGGCCGAGGTCGCCGAGGGTGCGGGCCAGGTGGAGGCCGTGCAGCGGGTCGAGGTCGAGTGCGGCGGGGGCGATCTGGCGGCCGGGCCCGCCGGGGGCGACGCGCAGCCCGCCGAACTCCGCCCAGGCCTCGACGGCGGCCGGGAAGACGCTGTGCCGGTGGCCCGCCGGGGAGGAGTGCTCGCGCAGGGCGTCGGCCCAGAACTCCGCCTGCTTTATGTCCCAGCGTCCGGGCTGCCAGCCCGCGGCGCGCAGGGCGGCGTCGACGGGGGCGGCGAAGCGGGCGTCCCCGGGGGCTTCCTCGGGCTCGGCGGGTGCGGCCGGGGAGGAGAGCTTCGCCGAGAGTCTGGTGGGGCGCTTGGCGGCGGCGCGGCGGTCGGCTTGCATGGGCCCTTCGTTCGTCCTGTTCGTCTCGTGCGCGGATGGCGTGCGCGGATGGTGTGCGCGGGCGGAAGGTGTGCGGGCGGATGGCGTGCGGGTCGGGTGCGCGGCCGTCAGGCCCTGCCGCCGGCGGGGTCGACGATGTAGACGCCGAAGTGGGCGCTGAGCGCGGTGCAGGCGCGGCACGGCGCGGCGAAGCTGCCGTGCAGCGGGTCGCCGTCCTCGCGGATGCGGCGGGCGGTGAGCTTGGCCTGTTTGAGCGCTTTGCGGGCTTCGCCGTTGGTCATCGGTTTGCGCGAGGCGCGTTTGCTGCGGGTGGCGTCGACGGCGCTGATGTGCCGCGAGATGAGGATGGTCTCGGCGCAGCGGCCGGTGAAGCGGTCCCGCTGGGCGCTGGTGAGCGTGTCCAGGAAGTCCTGGACGAGCGGGTGCAGGGCCGGGGGCTCCTCGCTGCGCGCGGCCGTGCCGGTGAGGGTGGCGCCGCGTACGGAGAGGGCGGCGGCGATGGTCGGGAGTATGCCGTCGCGGCGGTGCCGGAGGGTGGGCGCGAGCGGTCCCTCGCTGCTGCTCCAGCCGATCCGCGGGTCGCCGGAGCCGCTGGTGTGCGGTCCCGCCTGCGTCGCGTTCATGATCATCATTCCCCTCCCGAGCATCCCCCCGAAGGACACAGAGTGCCAAATCGCATGCCCCGTGTGGAAGCTGGGGCGGCGCGACACGCCCGGTGGAGGGCGGTGCGTCACGGCAGGGTGACGCCAGGTCACGGCCGGGCGGGGGCGGCCGGGCGGCGGCATCGGGGGCGGGTGCGGGCGGTGCGCGGTGGCCCGGTGACCGGTGTCGCGCTACCGCATAGGCTGTCGGCACGCCGCGCTCGCGCGGCCGACGCGTTGGAGAGAAGTAGTCGATACGGATCCCGGCGGACGGCACAGGAAGCCGCCGCGCCGCGGGCCGTACAGAGTGCCGCAGGGGGCAACCGCCATGACGACAGGTCGGCTCGGGCTGGGGGTACCACCCGGCCGCCGGGGTGGTGGGCAGGGTGCCGCGCCGCCCAACGCGGCCTACGCCGGACAGGTCGTGCACTTCCCGGACCCGGTCCGGGCCGCCCGCCACCCGCGAGGGGTGCGGGTGGACGAGCACGGCTACCCCGACTTCTCGCCGTACGCGCGGGCCGCGGCGCAGATCGCGGACCCGCCGGAGGGCTTCGGCGTGGACGAACTGCGGCTGACCGACTACGTCTCGGCGAACGCGGCGCTGGCGGCGACCGGCCACGAACTGTGGGACACGGTGCCCAGCGTGGCGACCCCGCACGGCTGGACCTGGCACCACGTGGCGGGTGGCCGCCGCCTCGAACTGGTCCCGGTGGAGGTGAAGGCGCTGCTGCGCCACCACGGCGGGATCGCGACCGCGAACGTCGACCAGGCCAAGCGCGGCACCCGGCCGCTCCAGGAGACCCGCCCGGCGCACTTCGGGCTGCCCAAGTCCGGCGCAGCGGTCACCGAGCAGCAGGTGCAGGGTGTCGAGGAGGACCTCGGGTACCGGCTGCCGGGCGCCTACCGCTCCTTCCTGAAGGCGGCGGGCGGCTGCGCCCCGGTGGGCACCGCGCTCGACGCGGAACTGGGACTCCTGGTCGACCAGCCGTTCTTCACGGTGCGCGAGGAGGCCGCGGTCAACGACCTCGTGTACGTCAACAAGTGCCTGCGTGACCACCTCACCAAGGACTACCTGGGCGTCGGCTTCGTCCAGGGCGGTCTGCTCGCGGTGAAGGTGAAGGGCGAGCGGATCGGTTCGGTGTGGTTCTGCGCGTACGACGACGTGCGGGACGTGGATCCGGCGTGGCCGCAGCCGGAGCGCGTCGAGCGGCTGCTGCTGCCGTGCGGTGAGGACTTCGACGCCTTCCTGTCCCGGCTGGCGGGCTCACCGCCGGAGTTGGAGACGGTGGCGAACCTGATGGTGGACGGCGGATTCGCGCATGCCGTTCCGGCCTCTTCCGTGGGGGAGTGACTCGGCGATGGTGACGTACGCGCAGGCGCAGGAGCGCGCGGAGGAGTGGATCAACGGCGATGTGCCGTCGTACCAGCACCGGGAGGTGCGGGTGCGGGAGTTCGAGCTGGGCTTCGTGGTGTGGGCCGAGGACCGCGCGGAGGGGCCGCGCTCGGACGGCGGCCGGCAGCGGCTGGTCATCGCCCGGGACAGCGGGGAGGCCACGCTGTGGCCCGCGCTGCCGGTGGGCGAGGTGGTCCGCCGGTACGAGGAGGAGTACGGCCGTCCGGAGACGGCGGCGGAGCCCGCCGCGGCGGCCCCGCCGGCCCGGGTGGACCTGAACCAGACGTCGTTCCTGCTCAGTCCGCCGGAATGGCTCCAGGAGGCGGCGGACAAGCTGGGCATCCCGGACCGCCGGGGCGAGAGCGGCGGCACGTCGGGCGGCCCGGCCGCCGGTGGCGGTGCGGACGCGGGTCCCGGTTCCGGCGTAGGTCCTGCGCGGGACGAGTCGCTGCCGCAGACGCAGGCCGGGGTGCCGGTGGGCGCGGCCGGCGGGACGGGGTCCGGGGCTCCCGGGGCGCCGAACGTCCCGCCCGGGGCCACCCCGTGGGCCGGGACCGACACCAACGCGGATGCGGAGGAGGACCGTTCGGTGCCGCTGCCCGTGACGGTGTTCGCACCGCCGCTGAGCGGTGCCGACGACACCCCGCCGCCGCCGTCCGTCGCGTCGGACGCCAAGACGGCGCTGATGGAGGGCGGCAGTCGGCTCCCCCGCACGGCGGTGGCCCCGGCACTCGACGCGACCGGCGCCCCCGCGCCGCAGGCCGGTCCACCGTCCCAGGGCAGTACGCCGCCTCCGGGCAGCACGCCCTCGCCGTCCCCGGCCGCCGGTCCGGCGGCGCCGCCTCCGCCTCCGCCGCCCGGTGCGTCGTACGGCTATCCGGCGGCGCCCGGCGCGCCCGGTGCTCCGGCGGGTCCCGGAGTGCCGCCTCCGCCGCCGGTGGGCAGCACGCCCCCGCCCCCGCCGGCTCCGCGGGCGGGAGCGCCGTACGGCTATCCGCAGAACCCCGGGGCCCCGGGCACGCCGCCGCCCCCGCCCCCGCCGCCGGGCGGTGCGCCGTACACCCCCGCGGCCCCCGCCCCCGGGCGTCCGCTCGCGCCGAACGCCGGTGACATCGCCGACGCGGCGACCAGCAAGGCCGCGCCGCCGCCGCGCCGCGGGCACTCCGCCGCGCCGCCGCCTCCGCCGCCGGGCGCGCCCGGCGCCCCGGGGGCGCGTCCGGGCCCGGACCCCGCCGCACCGCCGCCGGGCGCTCCTGCCGCACCGGCCGCACCGGGCGGTTACGCGCCGACGCAGCTCGTCTCGTCCCTGGGCCCGGACGGCCCCGAGGCCGCCCCGCAGCCGCCCGGCGCCCCGCAACCTCCGGCTGCCCCGGGCGCCCCCGGCGGTACGACGCCCCCGGGCGGTGTCCACCACGCCGCCACGATGCTCGCCGACCCCGGCCGCACCGGCGGCGGCGCCCCGCAGCCGCCGGGTCCGCCCGGCGCTCCCGGTGCCCCGGGCGCGCCCAAGCCGCCGCCCGCTCCGGGCGCCCCCGCCGCGCCGGGCGTGCCCGGTCCGCCGCAGGCGCCCGCTGCTCCCGGCGTGCCCGGCGGCGGGCAGGGCGGTGTGCACCACGCGGCGACCATGCTGGCCCCGCCCCCGCCCGGCGGCCCGGCCGCGCCCCCGCCGCCGCCCCCGCCCCCCGGCGCGGCCCCGCCGCCCGGTCAGCCGCCCGTGCCCGGACCGCCCGTGCCCGGCGCGCAGCCCCCGGCCTACGGCTATCCCCCGCAGGGGCAGCCGACCGTGGGTCCCGGCTACCAGGCCGTGCTGCGCTACCGCGCGCAGGACGGCTCCGAGCAGCAGCTGATCCGGCGTTCGGCGCCGGGCACCCCGCACCCGGAGTGGCAGATCTTCCACGAGCTGCGCGGCATGAACGTGCCGCCGGACCAGGTGCTGGAGCTGCACACGGAGCTGGAGTCGTGCCAGTTGCCGGGCGCCTACTGCGCGCGGATGATCCGCGAGCAGTGGCCGCAGGCGCGGATCACCTCGATCGCGCCGTACGGCACCGACCACGCCAGCCGCCAGCAGGGCATGCGGCAGCTCCTGGCGCACCAGGGGGAGCTGCACCAAGTGGCGGACGGCCCGGCGCGCCCGGCGCCGGTGCGCGCGCCGCTGCCGCCGGTGCAGCCCGCGCCGCCGCTCCCGCCGGAGGCCATCGCCCAGGAGCTGGGCGCGGCCTTCGGCCCGGGGGTGTTCCGGTTCGAGCAGGCGGCCGTGTCCCGCCAGGGCGTGCCGCCGGTCGTGGCGCACACGCTGGTGGTGGCGGGTCTGCCGCTGGACATGGGGCCCTTCTTCTGGGCGCAGGCCCAGCCGGGGCGCCCGGTGCCGACGCTGGCGGAGCTGGCGGCCGAGCGCGGGGTGCAGCCGGCCCCGGACGCGGGCTCGTACCTCGTCATGGGCAGCGACTTCGGCAAGGCGCTCTGCGTCCAGTACGGCACGGCGAACATCGTGGCCGTGCCGGTGGAGGCGGGCCCCGGCGGTACGGCCGTGCCGCCGCAGTTCGTGAACACCGGGCTGCCGGAGTTCGCGCGCTGCCTGGCGCTGCTGGGCCGGATGTGGCGGCTGCGGCACGGCCTGAACCAGGAGCAGGCGGGCCGCTGGACCGTGGACTTCCAGGCCCAGCTGGTGGCCCTGGACCCGGCGGCGCTCGGTTCGCCGGAGAGCTGGTGGTCGGTGCTGCTGGAGCAGATGTGGGACGGACTGCTGTGAGCGCGTGAGCGCCTGAGCGCCTGACGGCGAGTGAGGGCCGGGCCCGGTCGCGTGACCGGGGCCGGCCCTCTTTCGTTCACTCCTGACCGGACCCGCACCCGGAGTGTCGCGTTATGAACATCTCGTCCCTATAGCTGAGGATGTGCCCGCAATCATCGTGTCGCATCCATTCGGCGGTGTCCGGCGGTGCACGACGGAGAGGGGTTCAGGATGGGCAGCACGGCGTCATCGGTCTCGCTCCACGGCTTCGCGGTCGTACGGGGGCGCGGCTACCGCCCCGATCAGGTGAACACCCATGTGGACGCCCTCTTCGCCGAACGGGACGCGGCCTGGGAGCGCGCGGCGCGGCTGACGGTCCTGGCCCGGAACATGGAGGCGGAGCTGGCGGCCCTGCGCGAGCGGGCCGCCGGACTCGGCGAGCAGACCTACGCCTCGCTCGGCGAGGGCGCCCGGAGCCTGCACGAGCACGGGCAGCAGGAGGCGCGGGCGGTGCGCGAACGCGCCCTCCAGGCGGCGCGCGAGCAGCGCGAGGCGGCGCAGGCGTACGCCGACGGCCTGCTCCGGGACGCGCGGGCGTACGCCGACGCGGTGTGCGGCGCGGCGGAGGAGGAGGCCCGGCGGCGGACCGAGGCGGCGCGGGCCGAGGCGGACGCGCTGCGCATCGCGGTCCGCCGTGAGGTGAAGCAGACCCGCGGCCGGGCGCTGGCCGCGCTGCGCGAGGCGCGTCGCGGCGCCGAGGGGACGCTCGCCGGGCAGGCCCGTGAGCACACCGTCCGGCTGGCCGCGGCCGAGCGGGAGGAGAACGCGCGGCGCGCGGCGCTGGAGGCGGACCACACCCGGCGGCTGTCGGCCGCCGAAGCGGCGCTGGCCGCGGCGGAGCGCGCGCTGACGGAGGCTCAGGACGCGGCCCGCCGGGCGCCGGGAGAGGCGCGGGCGCGGGCCGCCGAGGTGCTGGACGCCGCCCGGCTGAGCGCGGAGCGGATCGCCCGGGAGACGGAGCGGGTGCTGCGCGAGCACGGTGAACTCTGGGACGACGTCAGGGCCCAGATGGACACCGTCCAGAGCGACATCACCACGCTGACCGGCCGGGCTCGGGTGGAGTAGGGGGCCCGTCCCGCACGGGTGGCGCGGGGCCGGCGGCTTGCCCCTCACGCGGCGGGAGGGTGGAGGCTCGGTGGGCCGGTGGGTGGAGACAACCCTGAGACGGTCTCCGCCTGCCGGGGGACGGCCCCTAGGGGTAGCTCCGTACTCGGGGTCGGGGAGGGCTCGTACCGGCGGAGGACGAGACGGCCGCGAGCCGTCCTTAGTCTGGCTTTACGCCGCTGGGGGGCGGTGGACCGCACCGACGGGGGTGGGGTTTTCCCCAGCGGAAGACTGCGCTGAGCACCAGCGCGCCCGGGGGCCCGCGCACAGCAGACTCGTCCCCGTACCCGAGCACCGTTCCCGCCACCGCGGCTCACCCCGCGGGGCACCGCTCCGCCCGCAGCAGGACCGACATAGGAGATTTACCGTGACAACGGCTGTGACCATTCCCAGGCACGGGGGCACTGGAAGGCCGACGGCCGTCGCCGCACGTGCGCGGCAGGTCGTCAAGGCGTACGGCTCCGGGGAGACCCGGGTCGTCGCCCTCGACCACGTCGACGTGGACATCGCCCGCGGCCAGTTCACCGCGATCATGGGCCCCTCGGGGTCCGGCAAGTCCACGCTGATGCACTGCCTCGCCGGTCTCGACACCGTGTCGGGCGGTCAGATCTATCTGGACGAGACCGAGATCACCGGTCTGAAGGACAAGAAGCTCACCCAGCTGCGCCGGGACCGGATCGGCTTCATCTTCCAGGCGTTCAACCTGCTGCCGACGCTGAGCGCGCTGGAGAACATCACCCTGCCCATGGACATAGCCGGCCGCAAGCCGGACCGGGCCTGGCTGGACCGGGTGGTGGAGACGGTGGGCCTGGCCGGGCGGCTCAAGCACCGGCCCAACCAGCTCTCCGGCGGCCAGCAGCAGCGCGTCGCCGTGGCCCGCGCGCTGGCGGCCCGCCCGGAGATCATCTTCGGTGACGAGCCGACCGGCAACCTGGACTCGCGGGCGGGTGCCGAGGTGCTGGGCTTCCTGCGCCGCTCCGTCGACGAGCTGGGCCAGACCATCGTGATGGTCACGCACGACCCGGTGGCCGCCTCCTACGCCGACCGGGTGCTGTACCTCGCCGACGGCCGGATCGTCGACGAGATGTACCAGCCGACGGCCGAGCAGGTCCTGGACCGCATGAAGGACTTCGACGCCCGGGGGCGCACGTCATGACCGTCCTGAGAACCTCCCTGCGCAACTTCTTCGCGCACAAGGGCCGGATGGCCCTCTCCGCGGTCGCGGTGCTCCTCTCGGTGGCCTTCGTCTGCGGGACGCTGGTGTTCACCGACACCATGAACACCACCTTCGACAAGCTGTTCGCGGTGACCGCGTCCGACGTGACCGTCGCGCCGAAGACCGCCAAGAACAGCGAGACCCCGCAGAACGGCGTCCCCGAGACGCTGCCGGCCGCCGCCCTGGACCGGGTCCGGCAGGCCGAGGGCGTCAAGTCGGTCGAGGGCGGCGTCAGTTCGCCGAACGTGACGGTCGTCGACCGGCACAACAAGAACATGGGCTCCTCCAACGGCGCCCCGACCATCGCGGGCAACTGGACCTCCGGCAGCCTGCGGTCGATGGAGATCACCTCCGGCCACGCCCCGCACGGGCCGGGCGAGATGCTGGTGGACGCCGACACCGCCGACAAGCACGACCTGAAGCTCGGCGACGAGCTGCGCACCATCGCGCAGACCGGCGACCTCACGGCGCGCGTCGTCGGCATCGCCGCCTTCAAGGTGACCAACCCGGGCGCCTCCGTCGTCTACTTCGACACCGCCACCGCCCAGCGCGGACTGCTCGGCACGACCGGCCGGTTCACCCAGATCTCGGTCACCGCCGCCCCCGGCGTCTCGGACGAGCAGCTCAAGCAGAACGTGACGCGGACCCTGGCCGCAGCCACCGGGGCGAAGGCCGGCGCGTACAAGATCCAGACCGCCAAGGAGAACGCCGACGAGAACCGCAAGGACGTCGGGTCGTTCATGGACGTGATCAAGTACGCCATGCTCGGCTTCGCCGGGATCGCCTTCCTGGTCGGCATCTTCCTGATCATCAACACCTTCAGCATGCTGGTCGCCCAGCGCACCCGGGAGATCGGCCTGATGCGGGCCATCGGCTCCTCCCGCAAGCAGGTCAACCGGTCGGTGCTGGTCGAGGCGCTGCTGCTGGGCTTCGTCGGCTCGGTGCTCGGCGTCGGCGCGGGCGTCGGCATCGCGATCGGCCTGATGAAGCTGATGGGCGCGGCGGGCATGGACCTGTCCACCAAGGACCTGACGATCAAGGCGACCACCCCGGTGGCCGGTCTCGTCCTCGGTGTCGTCGTCACCGTCCTGGCCGCCTACCTGCCGGCCCGCCGCGCCGGCAAGATCTCCCCGATGGCCGCGCTGCGCGACGCCGGCACCCCGGCCGACGGCCGGGCCGGCTGGGTGCGCGCGGTGATCGGCCTGGTCCTCACCGGCGCCGGTACGGCCTCCCTGTACGCGGCGGCCACCGCGGACAAGGCGAGCGACGGCTCGGCCGTCCTCGGTCTCGGCGTGGTCCTCACCCTGATCGGCTTCGTCGTGATCGGCCCGCTGCTGGCGGGCGGGGTGGTCCGGGTGATCAGCGCGGTGCTGCTGCGGGCCTTCGGCCCGGTGGGCCGCATGGCCGAGCGCAACGCGCTGCGCAACCCGCGCCGCACCGGCGCCACCGGCGCCGCCCTGATGATCGGCCTCGCCCTGGTCGCCTGCCTGTCGGTGGTCGGTTCCTCGATGGTGGCCTCGGCCACCGACCAGCTGGACAAGTCGGTCGGCGCGGACTTCATCGTCCAGGGCAACCAGCGCATCGTCCCGCAGGCGGAGCAGGCCATGCGGCAGTCGCCCGGCCTGGCGCACGTCACCCGCTACAAGGACCTCGACGCCACCCTGACCTCGCCCGACGGCCAGGCCGACAAGGACGGTGTCACGGCCGCCGACCCGTCCTACGCCGACGACCTGCGCCGCCCGGTCACCGCGGGCAACCTGAAGGACGCCTACGCCCCCGGTGCCATGTCGGTCGGCTCCGACTACGCCGACAAGCACCACGTCCACGTCGGCGACACCCTCAGCGTCGCCTTCAAGGGCGGGAAGACGGCCCGGCTGAAGGTCGCCGCCATCACCAGCGACGACACCGCCATCGACCAGGGCGCCCGCTACCTGTCCATCGCCACCATGGAGAAGTACGTCCCCGCGGACCGCGTCCCGCCGAACATGATCATGTTCGCCAAGGCCGAGGACGGCCAGGAGACGCAGGCGTACGCCGCCCTGAAGAAGTCCCTGGAGCAGTACCCGCAGTACCAGGTGCGCGACCAGACCGACTACAAGCAGGAGCTGAAGGACCAGATCGGCCAGCTGCTGAACATGGTCTACGGCCTGCTCGCCCTCGCGATCATCGTCGCGGTGCTGGGCGTGGTGAACACCCTCGCCCTCTCCGTGGTCGAGCGGACCCGGGAGATCGGCCTGATGCGGGCGATCGGCCTGTCCCGCCGGCAGCTGCGGCGCATGATCCGCATGGAGTCCGTGGTGATCGCCCTGTTCGGCGCGCTGCTCGGCCTGGGCCTGGGCATGGGCTGGGGTGCCACCGCCCAGAAGCTGCTGGCCCTGGAGGGCCTGGGCGTCCTGGACATCCCCTGGCCGACGATCATCGCGGTCTTCGTCGGCTCGGCCTTCGTGGGCCTGTTCGCCGCGCTGGTCCCCGCCTTCCGGGCGGGCCGGATGAACGTGCTCAACGCGATCGCGACCGACTAGGACAGCTACAGATGATCGCGACCGACCAGGACGGACACGGATCCTGACGGCCGCGCACCGGACCCCTCGTGCACGGGGGTCACGGGGAGAGCCGCCCGGGGGCGGGAAGCCATGGGGGCTTCCCGCCCCCGGGTGCGTGCGCCCGCCGCCCGCGGACCCCGTCCGTGTCGTACGCCCGTTGCTCGTGTCGTACACCCGTTCGATATCCGCCACGTTGTCCACAGGCCCGACCGCCCCCGCCCCGGCGACGTACGCTGAAGGAATCCCCGGCCCGTCCCCCGAGCCGGGCCCTTCGTGTTGCCCACCCCAGGACGGAAAGCCCCTCCATGAGCCTGCACGGTCTGCTCGACGCCGTCGTCAAGGACCCCGCCCTCGCGGAAGCGATCACCGCGGCCACGGACGGCAATCGCATGCACGTCGACCTCGTCGGCCCGCCCGCGGCCCGCCCCCTGGCGATCGCCGCGCTGGCCCGCGAGTCCGGCCGCCCGGTGCTCGCGGTGACGGCGACCGGCCGCGAGGCCGAGGACCTGGCGGCCGCCCTGCGCTCGCTGCTCCCGGAGGAGGGCGTCGCGGAGTACCCCTCCTGGGAGACACTGCCGCACGAGCGGCTCAGCCCGCGCAGCGACACCGTGGGCCGTCGCCTGGCCGTGCTGCGCCGCCTGGCGCATCCGCGGCCCGACGACCCCGAGACCGGCCCGGTCTCCGTCGTCGTCGCCCCCGTGCGCTCGGTGCTCCAGCCGCAGGTCAAGGGCCTGGGCGACCTGGAGCCTGTCTCCCTGCGCACCGGCGAGAGCGCCGACCTGAACGCGGTGGTGGAAGCCCTGGCCGCCGCCGCGTACGCGCGCGTGGAGCTGGTCGAGAAGCGCGGCGAGTTCGCCGTGCGCGGCGGCATCCTCGACGTCTTCCCGCCCACCGAGGAACACCCCCTGCGCATCGAGTTCTGGGGCGACGACATCGAGGAGATCCGCTACTTCAAGGTCGCCGACCAGCGCTCCCTGGAGGTCGCCGAGCACGGCCTGTGGGCCCCGCCCTGCCGCGAGCTGCTGCTCACCGAGGACGTCCGCGCCCGCGCGCGTGCCCTGGCCGAGCGCCACCCGGAGCTGGGCGAGCTGCTCGGCAAGATCGCCGAGGGCATCGCGGTGGAGGGCATGGAGTCCCTGGCCCCGGTCCTCGTCGACGACATGGAACTGCTGCTGGACGTGCTGCCCAAGGGCGCCCTGGCCGTGGTGTGCGACCCGGAGCGGGTGCGCACCCGCGCCTCCGACCTGGTGGCCACCTCGCAGGAGTTCCTCCAGGCGTCCTGGGCGGCCACCGCGGGCGGCGGCGAGGCCCCCATCGACGTCGGCGCGGCCTCCCTGTGGTCCATCGCCGACGTCCGGGACCGGGCGCGCGAGCTGGACATGATGTGGTGGTCCGTCTCGCCCTTCGCGGCCGACGAGAGCGCCTACGGCACCGAGGGCGACGGCGACACCCTCAAGCTGGGCATGCACGCGCCCGACACCTACCGCGGCGACACCGCCAAGGCGCTCGCCGACACCAAGGGCTGGCTGGCCGAGGGCTGGCGCACCGTCTTCGTCACCGAGGGCCACGGCCCGGCCGCCCGCACGGTGGAGGTGCTGGGCGGCGAGGGCATCGCCGCCCGCCTGGACACGGACCTCGGGGCGGTGTCCCCGTCCGTGGTGCACGTGGCGTGCGGCTGCATCGACCACGGCTTCGTCGACCCCGGCCTGAAGCTGGCCGTGCTCACCGAGACCGACCTGACCGGACAGCGCACCGCCGGCCGGGACGGCGCCCGCATGCCGGCCCGCCGCCGCAAGACCATCGACCCGCTCACCCTGGAGGCGGGCGACTACATCGTGCACGAGCAGCACGGCGTGGGCCGCTACATCGAGATGGTGCAGCGCACCGTGCAGGGCGCCACCCGCGAGTATCTGGTGGTGGAGTACGCCCCGGCCAAGCGCGGCCAGCCCGGCGACCGCCTCTACATCCCCACCGACCAGCTGGAGCAGATCACCAAGTACGTCGGCGGCGAGGCCCCCACGCTGCACCGGCTCGGCGGCGCCGACTGGACCAAGACCAAGGCGCGCGCGAAGAAGGCGGTCAAGGAGATCGCCGCCGACCTGATCAAGCTGTACTCCGCCCGGATGGCCGCCCCCGGGCACTCCTTCGGCACCGACACTCCCTGGCAGCGCGAGCTGGAGGACGCCTTCCCGTACGCGGAGACGCCCGACCAGCTGACCACCATCGCCGAGGTCAAGGAGGACATGGAGAAGTCGGTCCCGATGGACCGCCTGATCTGCGGCGACGTGGGGTACGGCAAGACGGAGATCGCGGTCCGCGCCGCCTTCAAGGCCGTCCAGGACGGCAAGCAGGTCGCGGTCCTGGTCCCCACCACCCTGCTGGTCCAGCAGCACTTCGGCACCTTCTCCGAGCGCTACGCGCAGTTCCCGGTGAAGGTGAAGGCGCTCTCCCGCTTCCAGACCGACACCGAGGCGAAGGCGGTCCTCGAAGGGCTGCGCGAGGGCTCGGTCGACGTCGTCATCGGCACCCACCGGCTGTTCGCCTCCGAGACCAGGTTCAAGGACCTGGGCCTGGTCATCGTCGACGAGGAGCAGCGTTTCGGCGTCGAGCACAAGGAGCAGCTGAAGAAGCTGCGCGCCAACGTCGACGTGCTGACGATGTCCGCGACCCCGATCCCGCGCACCCTGGAGATGGCGGTCACCGGCATCCGCGAGATGTCCACGATCACCACCCCGCCCGAGGAGCGCCACCCGGTGCTGACCTTCGTCGGGCCGTACGAGGAGAAGCAGATCGGCGCGGCCGTCCGCCGCGAACTGCTGCGCGAGGGCCAGGTCTTCTACATCCACAACCGGGTGGAGTCCATCGACCGGGCCGCCGCCCGGCTGCGCGAGATCGTGCCCGAGGCGCGGATCGCCACCGCCCACGGCCAGATGTCCGAACAGGCCCTGGAACAGGTCGTCGTGGACTTCTGGGAGAAGCGGTTCGACGTGCTGGTCTCCACGACGATCGTCGAGTCCGGCATCGACATCTCCAACGCCAACACCCTGATCGTGGAGCGCGGCGACAACTTCGGCCTCTCCCAGCTGCACCAGTTGCGCGGCCGGGTGGGCCGCGGCCGCGAGCGCGGCTACGCCTACTTCCTCTACCCGCCGGAGAAGCCGCTCACCGAGACCGCGCACGAGCGGCTGGCGACCATCGCCCAGCACACCGAGATGGGCGCGGGCATGTACGTGGCGATGAAGGACCTGGAGATCCGCGGCGCCGGAAACCTGCTGGGCGGCGAGCAGTCCGGCCATATCGCGGGCGTCGGCTTCGACCTGTATGTGCGGATGGTCGGCGAGGCGGTGGCGGACTACCGGCGGCAGCTGGAGACCGGTGAGATCGAGGAGGAGGCGCCGCTGGAGGTCAAGATCGAGCTCCCGGTCGACGCGCACGTCCCGCACGACTACGCGCCCGGCGAGCGGCTGCGCCTCCAGGCGTACCGGGCCATCGCCTCGGCCAATTCGGAGGAGGACATCAAGGCCGTCCGCGAGGAGCTGACCGACCGTTATGGCAAGCTGCCCGAGCCGGTGGAGAACCTGCTGCTGGTGGCCGGGCTGCGGATGTTCGCCCGCGCCTGCGGGGTCGGTGAGATCGTGCTCCAGGGCGCCAACATCCGCTTCGCGCCGGTGGAGCTGCGCGAGTCCCAGGAGCTGCGCCTGAAGCGGCTCTACCCGGGCGCGCTGCTCAAGCCGGCCGCCCACCAGGTGCTCGTCCCGCGCCCCAAGACCGCGAAGGTCGGCGGCAAGCCGCTGGTCGGCCGGGAACTGCTGGCCTGGGTGGGCGAGTTCCTGACCTCCGTGCTCGGGTCGTAACACTCGATACGCCCCATCTGCTCCTTTTGCCTCTGTGCGCCCCAAGTGGGGCGCACATCTTCCTGGTTACGTTGGGCACAGACAAGTCAGGCCCGCACGCACCAGGGGCGGGCCGCGCAGGACAAGGCAAGGGGAGGGCCCATGGGCGTAGAGGTGTGTCGGGAAGCCGGTCGGAGGGGAGCGGGCCGGGCGATATCCCGTCCGCTCGCGCGCGGCGGCGCGGCGGTGTGCGCCGTCGCGGCTCTCACCTTCGTCGCCGGATGCAAGAGCGACGACGCGCACAGCGCGGGGTCCGGCACGCGCAGCGGCGCACCGGCGGCCCCGGCCCCGTCGTCGGACGGACACTCCGTCAGTCCGCTGGCCAACCCGGACGGGACCAAGCCGGGCCTGGCGCCGCTGACCAGCGACAGCGACCGGGCCGCGGCCCGCAAGCTCATCCAGACCGTGACGACGAAGGGCCGCGGCCCGAAGACCGGCTACTCCCGGGACAAGTTCGGGTACGCCTGGATGGACACCGCCGACGGCGTCCCCTGGTCGCGCAACGGCTGCGACACGCGCAACGACCTGCTCAAGCGCGACGGCCAGAACCTCAGTTACCGCAAGGGCTCCAACTGCGTGGTCGTCTCCATGACCCTGCACGACCCGTACACGGGCAAGACCATCCAGTGGACCAAGGCGCACGCCACCACCGTCCAGATCGACCATGTGATGCCGCTGTCCTACGACTGGCAGATGGGCGCCGCGCACTGGACGAAGGACAAGCGCGAGCAGATCGCCAACGACCCGCTGAACCTCATTCCGGCCGACGGCCCGGCCAACTCCGCCAAGAGCGACTCCGGTCCGGCGACCTGGCTGCCGCCGAGCAAGGACGTCCGGTGCTCGTACAGCGTGCGGTTCGCGCAGGTCTCCCTGAAGTACAAGCTGCCGGTGACGACCGCCGACAAGCAGATGATGCTGAAGCAGTGCGGCGGCTGAGCCCGGCCGCATGAGCGCCCGCGCCCCGGCCCCGGGAGCCGGGGCCGGCGCGTGACGCGGACTCAGGGCCCGTACGGACTGCGGTAGGGGTTCCCGTACGGGCCCGGGGACGCGGCGCTCCCCGGCACCGCCCCGTACGCCCCGGACCCGGCCCCGTGCGCCTGCGGTGCCGCAGCCGCGCCCGCGGCCCGCCGGTCGAACATCGCGAGGAGCAGCATCAGCGTCGCCGCCAGCAGGCACAGGATGATGACGATGCCGAGCACCGCGTCGCCGTCGTCCTGGTCGGGCAGGACGCTCATCCAGGTCACCGTCACCCCCTCGTACAGGACGAACGCGGCGAACGCGCCCCAGTCCGACCCGCGCCGTCGCCGGATCGCCACATACAGGAACGGCACCCACACCAGCAGACCCAGCGAACCCCAGACCAGGACCGACCAGGCGATCCGCTGGAGCCAGCCCGCCTCCAGACGCTTTTCCATCCCAACCCCCCACACATCCGCCGCGATCGGGCGGCCACGAAGCAGGGGGCAAGATTAAGCCACGGAACGGCACCCGTACTCTGCTCCGCAAGACACACACACGCGCGGTCCGGGCACGCACGCGCCCGCGCGCAGAACAGCAGAACAGGGGTGGGGGATGGCCGGACACCGGCAGTCCAGGAAGCGCAGATACCTCACATGGACGGTGGCGGGGGCCGCCGTCGTCGCGGGCGGCGGGATCGCGGCGCAGACCTCGATGGCCGCGACGAGCTGGCCCGCGCAGAAGACGTACACCGGCCGCGCCTTCGACACCTGCACCGCGCCCTCGCTGAACGCCATGACGGGCTGGCGCAGCAACGGGTACTACGGCGCCGCCGCCGTCTACATCGGCGGCAAGAACCGCGGCTGCGCCCAGCCCAACCTCACCGCCTCCTGGGTGAAGTCGGTCAGCTCCATGGGCTGGAAGCTCATCCCGCTCTACGTCGGCGCCCAGCCGCCCTGCCAGAAGAGCGCCAACCCGGAGAAGCTCACCGCCGCCAACGCCAGGACGCTGGGCACCGCCGACGCCAAGGACGCCGTGGCCAAGGCGAAGGCCCTCGGCATGAAGGCCGGCAGCGCGGTCTACCTCGACATGGAGCCGTACGCCATCACGGACAAGGCGTGCAACGACGCGGTGCTGGCCTACGTGCGCGCCTTCGGCAAGCAGCTGCGCGCCCAGACGTACCGCTCGGGCTTCTACGGTTTCAGCAGCTCCAGCGCCAAGGCGATCGCCGACGCGAGCGACAAGACCGACCTGCCCGGCAACCTCTGGTACGCGCTGTGGGACAACAAGGAGACCACCACAGCGGACTGGCCCTTCGGCAAGAACCAGTTCACGGACCACAGCCGGGGCCACCAGTACAAGGTGAACAGCAAGGAGACACGCCGCGGGTTCACCCTCACCGTCGACAGCAACGCGTGGGACGCGCCGGTGGCGATCACCGGCTGACCCGCCCGGCCGGGGGAGTGCGGCGCGACGGTGCCCGAAGTGGCGGTGAATCGTTGGTCCAATGGCTTGGCCGGAGCACGGCCGCTGCCTACTATCGATCACCGCAAGACTTTGTGCACCGTCGCACAATCCCCACCCAGGGAGGCCCCCTTGCACCGCCGCCGTCGCACCGCGCTCGCCCTGTCCGCCGCGATCGTCGCGGCGGCCCCCGTCCTCACCGCCTGCGGCAGCGAGGCGCATCCCGGCGCCGCGGCCGTGGTGGGCGGGCAGCGGATCACCGTCGCACAGCTCCAGAGCCGGGTGGACGAGGTGCGCCGGGCGCAGCGGGCGGCGGTGGCCGACGAGACGCAGTACCAGCAGGCCGTCGCCCGCACCGGCACGCTGAACCGGGACACCCTGCACCAGATGGTGCTCGACCGGGTCCTGGACCGCACGGCCCGGGACGAGGGCGTCACCGTCACCCCGCGGGAGGTGCAGCAACTGCGTTCCGGGCTCGAACAGCAGGCGGGCGGCGCCAAGGCGCTGGAGACGGCCTGGCTCCAGCAGTACGGGGTGCCGCCGCGGCGCCTGGACGACAACCTGCGCCTCCAGGTGGAGGCGCAGAAGGTGGCGGCGAAGCTGCACACGGACCCCAGCCGCCCCGAGTTCTGGAACGCGCTGTCCGCCACCTCCGGGAAACTGGGCGTCGACCTGAATCCGCGCTACGGGGCCTGGGACGTGAAGAAGGGCGGCGTCGCCGCGAAGACCCCGTGGCTGCGGGACGTCTCGGTGCCCGCCGCCCAGCAGCCGGCCTGATCCCGGGACCGGCCCGGCGCCCGCCGACGGGACGGGCGCCGACGGAACCCGCGGGCCTGTGGACAACCGCCTGTGGACAACTTCCGGGGGCGTCGGCGGGGTGCGTTACGTTCGAAGCGTGAACACGACCTCTGCCTCCGCCGCCGAGCCGGCCGCCGCCGCACCCGGCCGCATCGTCCTGCTGACCACCAGCCACCGGGTCGCCCCCGGACTGCTGTCCTGGCCCGCCTGGCAGGCGCTGCGCACGGCCGACCGGGTGCTGTGCGCGGACGCGGCGCACCCGCAGCTGCCGTATCTGCGCGAGGCGGGCATCACCGTGTCCGAGGCGTCCCCGACCGCCGAGGAGCTGGTGGCCGCCTGCGCCGGCGGCCGTACGGCGGTGGTCGTCGCCACCGGTGAGGGCGAGCCCGCGCTCACCGACGGGCTCGCCCGGCTCGCCGGATCCGGCCGTGTCTCCATGCCGGAGCTGGAGCTGCTGCCCGCCTCCTACGACCTGCCCGGCGCCCGGCTGCTCGACCTCGTCCAGGTCATGGACCGCATCCGCGTGGAGTGCCCCTGGTCGGCGCAGCGGACCCACCGGGGTCTGGCCAAGTACGCCATCGAGGAGGCGTACGAGCTGGTCGAGGCGATCGAGGACGGCGACCGCGACGAGCTGCGCGAGGAGCTGGGCGACGTCCTGCTCCAGGTCGTCTTCCACGCCCGGATCGCCGAGGACGACCCGGAGGAGCCCTTCTCCGTCGACGACGTGGCCGGCGGGATCGTCGCCAAGCTGATCCACCGCCATCCGCATGTCTTCGGCGAGGAGACGGCCGCGACCCCGGAGGAGGTCAAGGAGCACTGGCTGCGCACCAAGGCCGAGGAGAAGCAGCGCACCTCCGTCACGGAGGGCGTCCCCCTCCACCAGCCGGGCCTGGCCCTCGCGGCGAAGCTGGCGTCCCGGGTGCGCACCGCGGGTCTGGACGTGCCGCTGCCCCGGGGCGAGGGCATCGGCTACGAGCTGCTGGCCCTGGCCGCCCGCGCCGAGGCGGAGGGCGTCGATCCGGAGGCGGCCCTGAGAGCGGCGGCCCGAGCGTACCGGGACGCCATCAAGCAGAAGGAGACCGCCTGAGGCCCCGGCCCCGACAGCCCCATGACGCGCGCCCCTCCTTACTCCCCACTCCCTACTCCTTTCGCTCCTCGCTCCGCTTGCTCCACGCTCCGCTCACCGGGCCCGGCCCCGCCCGCCGCCGACCGCCGCCGACCGCGCCTCGGTCACCGGCTTCCGGGCCCCGGGTCTCCCCGCCTCCACCCCACCCGCCTCCACTCGCCCCCGGCGGCTACTGTCGCCCCATGCACGACCAGCCGCCCGCCTCCTCCACCCCTCCCGACCCCTCCTCCGCCCCGTCCGATCCCCCCGGCGCCCCCGGCACTCCCGGCGCCGCCCCCTCGCCCGATCTCCCGCCGCCGCTGTTCACCTGGGAGTTCGCGAGCGATCCGTACCCGGCGTACGCCTGGCTGCGTGAGCACGCCCCCGTGCACCGCACCCGGCTTCCCAGCGGAGTGGAGGCATGGCTGGTCACCCGGTACGCCGACGCCCGGCAGGCCCTGGCCGACCCGCGGCTCTCCAAGAACCCGGCCCACCACGACGAGCCCGCGCACGCCAAGGGCAAGACCGGCATCCCCGGCGAGCGCAAGGCCGAGCTGATGACGCATCTGCTCAACATCGACCCGCCGGACCACACCCGGCTGCGGCGGCTGGTCAGCAAGGCGTTCACCCCTCGCAGGGTCGCCGAGTTCGCGCCGCGCGTGCAGGAGCTGGCGGACGGCCTCATCGCGTCCTTCGCCGGGCGCGGCACCGCCGACCTCATCCACGAGTTCGCCTTCCCGCTGCCCATCTACGCCATCTGCGACCTGCTCGGCGTCCCGCGCGAGGACCAGGACGACTTCCGGGACTGGGCGGGCATGATGATCCGCCACGGCAAGGGGCCCCGGGGCGGAGTGGCCCGGTCGGTGAAGAAGATGCGCGGCTATCTGGCCGAGCTGATCCACCGCAAGCGCGCCGCCCTGCCCGCCGAACCGGTCCCGGGCGAGGACCTCGTCTCCGGGCTCATCCGCGCCTCCGACCACGGCGAGCACCTCACGGAGAACGAGGTCGCCGCGATGGCGTTCATCCTTCTCTTCGCCGGTTTCGAGACGACCGTCAACCTCATCGGCAACGGCATGTACGCCCTGCTCACCCACCCCGGCCAGCGGGCGCGGCTCCAGGAGTCGCTGGCCGCGGGGGAGAGCGGGCTGCTGGAGACCGGGGTCGAGGAGCTGTTGCGCTACGACGGGCCGGTGGAGCTGGCCACCTGGCGGTTCGCCACCCGGACGCTCACGCTCGGCGGGCAGGACATCGCCGCGGGCGATCCGGTGCTGGTGGTGCTGGCCGCCGCCGACCGCGACCCGGAGCGGTTTGCCCACCCCGACACGCTCGACCTCGCCCGCCGCGACAACCAGCACCTGGGGTACGGGCACGGCATCCACTACTGCCTGGGCGCCCCGCTCGCCCGCCTGGAGGGGCAGACCGCGCTGGCCACCCTGCTGACCCGGCTGCCCGACCTGCGTCTCGACGCGGAACCGGCCGAACTGCGCTGGCGCGGCGGGCTCATCATGCGCGGGCTGCGGACCCTCCCGGTCGGCTTCACCCCCGCCCCGGCTCCCGCCCCGGCTCACCCCTCTGCCTCAGCCTCTCCCTCCGCCCCGGCCCCCGGGACGACCACCGAGAACGGCCCCGCCCCCGGGCGCTGACGGCGGCAAACATGACGCGTGTTCAACTATGTGATGTTCATGTGATCTGCGCGGCATGAACTTGTGACAAGTGATCGTCACCCGATACTTTCACCCATCAGCGTGACGCCGGGGCCCTCCCGTCCCGCCGCCGCGCCGTCACTGCCGTCGTGCGAAAGGTCTCCAGATGCTCTCCGGGAACGGTCGTCACCGTCGCCCCCGCCAGGCTCCGGCCCTCCTCGTCGCCGCCGGAGTGACCGGCTCGGCCATCGCCATCCCGCTGGTCGCCGCATCCGGCGCGAGCGCCGCCGACGGCACCACCTGGGACAAGGTGGCGCAGTGCGAGACCGGCGGCTCCTGGAGCGCCGACAACGGCCACGGCTACTACGGCGGCCTGATGCTCACCCAGGACGACTGGGAGGCGTACGGCGGCCTCTCCTACGCGGCCAGCGCCGACCAGGCCAGCCGCTCCCAGCAGATAGCCGTGGCCGAGAAGATCCTCGCCGACAAGGGGCCCGGCGCCTGGCACACCTGCGGGCTGCTGGCCGGGCTCACCAAGGGTTCCGGTACGGCCGACGTCGACACGGGCGTGGGCGGCGACTCCTCGGCGTCCGGCGCGGACGGATCCACCTCGTCGGACAAGGGTGACAAGAGCGGCAAGGACGACAAGGGCGACAAGGACGACAAGGGCTCCGCCTCGTCCGGAACCTCCGGTTCCACGGGCAAGGGTGGCGACTCCGACGGCTCCGGCGGCTCCGACGCGTCCGGGAAGCCCCGTACCGGCGAGGGCGGTCTGTCCGACTCGCCCCAGGACGCCGACAACTCTTCCGGTTCGTCCGGCTCTTCGCCGGACGCCACCGAAACGCCCGGAGCCTCACACGGGACCGGCGCCTCGCACGGCGCCACCACCGGACCGTCCGACGGACCCTCTGCGCCCGGGAAGACGGACGGCCCGGCCGAGTCCGGTGCGGGCACGCCCGACGCCACCTCGTCCACGGGCACGGGCGCCGGCACCCCGGACCAGGACCGTGACAACTCCGGCGATGCGGACAACTACGTTCAGGATGTCGGCTCTTCGGCGCTCGTCGACACCGGCGCGCTCGGCTCCGGCGGCCGCCACCGCGGCGGCAGCGCCGACGAGGGCACGGCGGACGGCGCCGCGGGCGGCCGGCACGCCTCCCGGGGCGGCGGCGCACACGCCTCGTCCGCCGGCTCCTACACCGTGCGCACCGGCGACTCGCTCACGTCCATCGCCGACTCCTTCGACCTGCACGGCGGGTGGCACGCGCTCTATGACTCCAACAAGGGCGCCATCGGGGCCGACCCGGACCACATCGTCGCCGGTCAGAGCCTGGATGTCCCCGCCGAAAACGCCCAAAAGTAGCGGGAGTTCACGTCACGCTTCGCCTTGTATGTCCTATTCGGTGAAAGTGTGGGATGAGTCTCAGAAGCCCTGATCGTCTTTGAAATCCGGCGGATCACCTGTCTACGGTCATGACCGCTCGCCACCGCGAGCCCCGGCTGCCGCAACGCCGAATCCTGCCAGCGGCCGTACGGGAACAGTCGTCGCGTCAAGCGCCGCAGGCAGGAGCGGGGGACCCAAGGTAAGTGCCGCACCGGGCAGTTGACCGGAGCGGCTGGGGGTGAAGCCGTGCCTCTCGGAAGGCACGGCCGGGCAACTCAACCGGCCCGAACCCGACAGCTCACCTCGCAGGCGTCGGTGAGGGGATCCTTCCATGCTGTTTTCCGGCAAGGGCAAGCACCGCCGTCCGTCCAAGGCCACTCGCGCCATCGCACTCGCCGGTGTCACCGGCGTCGCCGTCGCCGGCCCGCTGATGGCGGCCGGCAACGCCTCCGCCGCCACCGCCTCCGAGTGGGACGCGGTCGCCCAGTGCGAGTCCGGCGGCAACTGGTCGATCAACACCGGCAACGGCTTCTACGGCGGCGTCCAGTTCACCAACTCCACCTGGGCCGCCTTCGGTGGCACCGCCTACGCGCCGCGTGCCGACCTGGCCAGCAAGTCCCAGCAGATCGCCATCGCCGAGAAGGTCCTCGCGGGCCAGGGCAAGGGCGCCTGGCCGGTGTGCGGCAAGGGCCTGTCCGGCGCCGCGTACTCGGGCGGCAGCTCCTCGTCGTCCTCCTCTTCTTCGTCCTCGTCGTCCTCGTCGTCTTCCTCCTCCTCTTCGTCGTCCTCGGCGAAGAAGAGCAGTGGCGCCGGCAGCTCCAAGAGCAGCACCACGACCCGCTCCACCGAGCAGCAGGCCGCGGGCCGCTCCGCCGACCGCCCGGCCCCGAAGAAGACCGTCACCACCCCCACCGGCAAGAAGGTGAAGAAGGGCGACGGCGAGTACAAGGTGACCGCCGGCGACTCGCTCAGCTCCATCGCCGCCGCCCACCACGTCCAGGGCGGCTGGGAGAAGCTCTTCCAGCTGAACAAGGACATCGTCGACGACGCCGACCTCATCTACCCGGGCCAGCAGCTGCACCTGAAGTAAGGCGCGGCGGCCACCGCCCCACCCCCCGTCCCCACGGGCTCCCTGCCCCGGTGCGTTCTCCCCCGTACGCGCCGGGGCGGGGGCATTTCACCTTCCGTTCGGACCCCCGTTCCCGTCTTCTTTGTTCCGTGCTGAAACAATGTGTACCGTCACTCTGTCCACGGGACGGTCGGTCGGCCGGTCGGCGGCCCGGGACGGTTAGGCTCTAGTCGCACGGCTCACAAGCCCCGCACTTTCAGCGTCACATCCACGAAGGAGATGCTCGTGCCGTCCATCGACGTCGTCGTAGCCCGGGAAATCCTGGACTCCCGAGGCAACCCCACGGTCGAGGTCGAGGTCGGCCTCGACGACGGCAGCACGGGTCGTGCCGCCGTCCCCTCCGGCGCCTCCACGGGCGCCTTCGAGGCCATCGAGCTGCGTGACGGTGACCCCAACCGTTACCAGGGCAAGGGCGTCGAGAAGGCCGTCCTCGCCGTCATCGAGCAGATCGGCCCGGAGCTCGTCGGCTACGACGCCACCGAGCAGCGCCTGATCGACCAGGCCATGTTCGACCTGGACGCCACCGACAACAAGGGCTCGCTCGGCGCCAACGCCATCCTCGGCGTCTCCCTCGCCGTCGCGCACGCCGCCTCCGAGGCGTCCGACCTCCCGCTCTTCCGCTACCTGGGCGGCCCCAACGCGCACCTGCTGCCGGTGCCGATGATGAACATCCTGAACGGCGGCTCGCACGCCGACTCCAACGTGGACATCCAGGAGTTCATGATCGCCCCGATCGGCGCGGAGTCCTTCTCCGAGGCCCTGCGCTGGGGTGCCGAGGTCTACCACACCCTCAAGAAGGTCCTGAAGAACAAGGGTCTGGCCACCGGTCTCGGCGACGAGGGCGGCTTCGCCCCGAACCTCGGCTCCAACCGCGAGGCCCTGGACCTGATCCTGGAAGCGATCAAGGAAGCCGGCTACACCCCCGGCGAGCAGATCGCCCTCGCGCTCGACGTCGCCGCCTCCGAGTTCTACAAGGACGGCAAGTACCTCTTCGAGGGCAAGGAGCGCTCCGCCGCCGAGATGACGGAGTACTACGAGGAGCTGGTCGCGGCCTACCCGCTGGTCTCCCTCGAGGACCCGCTGTTCGAGGACGACTGGGCCGGCTGGAAGGTCCTCACCGACCGCCTCGGCGAGAAGGTCCAGATCGTCGGTGACGACCTGTTCGTCACCAACCCCGAGCGCCTGGCCCGCGGTATCGAGGAGGGCAGCGCCAACGCCCTGCTGGTGAAGGTGAACCAGATCGGTTCGCTCACCGAGACCCTGGACGCCGTCGAGCTGGCCCAGCGCAACGGCTTCAAGTGCATGATGTCGCACCGCTCCGGCGAGACCGAGGACGTCACCATCGCCGACCTCGCCGTCGCCACCAACTGCGGCCAGATCAAGACCGGCGCCCCGGCCCGCTCCGAGCGCGTCGCCAAGTACAACCAGTTGCTGCGCATCGAGGAGATCCTCGACGACGCCGCGGTGTACGCCGGCCGCAGCGCGTTCCCCCGCTTCAAGGGCTGAGCCGCGCGCGGGCCGAGCCCGTAAAAAGGTGAGGCCGAGCCAGTCGTCCGTACGTCCCCGCACCCGGTCCCGTACCGTGTCCGGGGACGTACGCACGTGTGAGCGGGCATGGACGGCATGCGCGGGGCAGGAACGGGAGGCGCGACGATGGCCGTGAAGGACCGGGACCGGTTCTCCACCGCGACCAGGCTCAGGCTGCTCGGTGAGCAGACCGCGGCCCGGGTCTACCGCTCCCAGACCCGGCGGCAGGCCCGCCGCTCCCGGCTCACCGGGCGCGCCGCGCTGCTCGCGCTCGTCGTCTGCTCGCTGGTGGTCGCCCTGGCGTACCCGATGCGCCAGTACGTCGCCCAGCGCGCCGACATCGCCGATCTGAGGCGGCAGAAGCAGCAGGCCCGCGAGCGGGTCGAGCAGTTGCGCGACCAGAAGGCGCGCTGGCAGGACGACGCCTACGCCCAGCAGCAGATCCGGCAGCGGCTGCACTACGTACTGCCCGGCGAGACCGGTTTCACCGTGGTCGACCCGGGCCCGGCCAAGCAGTCCCGCGCCGAGCAGGGGCCGGCCCGCCGCCCCTGGTACACCAACGTCTGGTACGGGGTCGACAAGTCCGACGCCGCCCGCCAGTGAACCGACAGAGAGACTTCCCCACAGGCATGGAAACGCCCCCGCCGCCCACCGAGCGCACCGAACCCACCGACGCGGACGTCGCGGCCTTCCGGCAGCAGCTCGGCCGGCCGCCGCGCGGACTGCGCGCCATCGCGCACCGCTGCCCGTGCGGTCAGCCGGACGTCGTGGAGACGGCCCCCCGGCTGCCCGACGGCACGCCCTTCCCGACGCTGTACTACCTGACGTGCCCGCGCGCCGCCTCGGCGATCGGCACGCTGGAGGCCGACGGCGTCATGAAGGAGATGACCGAGCGGCTGGCGAGCGACCCGGAGCTGGCGGCGGCCTACCGGGCGGCGCACGAGGACTACATCCGGCGCCGGGACGAGATCGAGGAGCTGACGGGCTTTCCGAGCGCGGGCGGCATGCCCGACCGGGTCAAGTGCCTGCACGTCCTGGTCGCCCACTCGCTGGCCGCCGGGCCCGGCGTGAACCCGCTGGGCGACGAGGCCATCGCGATGCTGCCCGAGTGGTGGCGCAAGGGCCCGTGCGTGACCGTGCCCGAGGATCACACGGATCACACGGATCACACGGACCTCACGGACCGCACGGAGGGGGACGCATGACCAGGGTGGCCGCCGTCGACTGCGGCACGAACTCCATCCGTCTGCTCGTCGCGGACGCGAATCCGGAAACCGGCGAACTGATCGACCTGGACCGGCGCATGACGATCGTGCGGCTCGGCCAGGGTGTCGACCGCACCGGCCGGCTCGCCCCCGAGGCGCTGGCGCGCACCTTCGCGGCCTGCCGGGAGTACGCGCAGGTCATCAAGGAGTACGGAGCCGAGCGGCTGCGGTTCGTGGCCACCTCCGCCTCCCGGGACGCGGAGAACCGGGACGAGTTCGTGCGCGGCGTGGTGGACATCCTGGGCGTGGAGCCCGAGGTGATCTCCGGCGACCAGGAGGCGGAGTTCTCGTTCACGGGTGCGACGAAGGAACTGACGGGGCGTACCGATCTGGCCACCCCGTTCCTGGTCGTGGACATCGGCGGCGGCTCGACGGAGTTCGTCGTGGGCGACGACCGGGTGCGCGCCGCCCGCTCGGTGGACGTGGGCTGTGTGCGGATGACCGAGCGTCACCTGGTCCGCGACGGGGCGGTGAGCGACCCGCCCACCGAGGAGCAGATCGCCGCCATACGGGCCGACATCGAGGCGGCCCTGGACCTGGCCGAGCGGTCGGTGCCGCTGCGCGAGGCGCGCACCCTGGTGGGCCTGGCCGGCTCGGTGACCACGGTGTCGGCCGTCGCGCAGGAACTGCCCGCCTACGACTCGGCCCGCATCCACCACTCCCGCGTCTCCCTGGAGCGGGTCCGCGAGATCACAAGTGCGCTGCTCCGCGCCACCCACGCCGAGCGCGCCGCCATCCCCTCGCTGCACCCGGGCCGCGTCGACGTGATCGGCGCGGGCGCCCTGGTCCTGCTGGCCGTGATGGAGCGCGTCGGCGCCACGGAGGTCGTGGTGAGCGAGCACGACATCCTCGACGGGATCGCCTGGTCCGTGGCGTAGCCCGGCCGGACCGCCGGACCGCCGGACCGCCGGACCGCCGGACCGCCGGGGCGCCGCACGCACGGCCCGGGGCGGCCCGGCACACCCCCTTTCCTACCCGCTGGTAACCTCTGCTGAGCAGGCGCGACAACGCATGAGCGGGCCGGGACGGGGGGCGCGGGCGGGCGGATGACGCGCCGTCGGAAAACTTCGTGAAGTTCTTCACAAGGAATTCGGTCCGGCAGGGCGATCCGGGCCCTCCGGCGGGCCCGCAGAGGGGGTCTGCGGAGCGTGAATGATGTTCGGGGGAGTGTCCGGACGGGGCCCCGCGAGCGGGTCCTGCGGCGGCCCTCCGGAGCCGCCCGGAGATCGGAGCGGCAGCTCACGCGCCCTTGACAACGTCCCAAGTCGCCCATCGGTTCGCTTCCGCGATCATGATCTGCGTCACGAGGGGCGCGGAGTTTAACACAGGCCCTCCCGAAGCTTGTGAAGGGGCGCACGAGGCACCCCCCGGGAACGGGTGGATACTCGATGCCATGAGCACCACGGAGCGTCCCAGGATCCTCGTAGTAGGCGGTGGGTACGTAGGCCTGTACGCAGCTCGGCGCATTCTCAAGAAGATGCGCTACGGAGAGGCGACCGTCACGGTCGTCGACCCCCGGTCGTACATGACCTACCAGCCCTTCCTCCCCGAAGCCGCCGCCGGCAGCATCTCCCCGCGGCACGTCGTCGTCCCCTTGCGGCGCGTGCTTCCCAAGGCGGAGGTCCTCACCGGCCGGGTCACGACCATCGACCAGGACCGCAAGGTCGCCACGATCGCCCCGCTGGTGGGCGAGGCGTACGAGCTGCCGTTCGACTACCTGGTCATCGCCATGGGCGCGGTCTCCCGCACCTTCCCGATCCCCGGCCTCGCCGAGCAGGGCATCGGCATGAAGGGCATCGAGGAGTCCATCGGCCTGCGCAACCACGTCCTCGAGCAGCTCGACAAGGCCGACTCGACCACCGACGAGGAGATCCGCCGCAAGGCGCTCACCTTCGTCTTCGTCGGCGGCGGCTTCGCCGGCGCGGAGACCATCGGCGAGGTCGAGGACATGGCCCGGGACGCGGCCAAGTACTACACCAACGTGTCCCGCGAGGACATGCGCTTCATCCTGGTCGACGCCGCCGACAAGATCCTCCCCGAGGTCGGCCCCAAGCTCGGCCAGTACGGCAAGGAGCACCTGGAGAGCCGCGGTGTGGAGATCTACCTCTCCACCTCCATGGACTCCTGCGTCGACGGCCACGTGGTGCTGAAGAACGGGCTGGAGGTCGACTCCAACACCATCGTCTGGACGGCCGGCGTCAAGCCCAACCCGGTGCTGTCCCGCTTCGGTCTGCCCCTCGGCCCGCGCGGTCACGTCGACTGCGCGCCGACGCTCCAGGTGCAGGGCACCGACTACATCTGGGCCGCGGGCGACAACGCCCAGGTGCCGGACCTGGTCGGCCGCAAGGCGGGCAACGAGAACGCCTGGTGCCCGCCGAACGCCCAGCACGCGCTGCGCCAGGCCAAGGTCCTCGGCGACAACGTGGTCTCCGGTATGCGGGGCTTCCCGCAGAAGGACTACAGCCACGCCAACAAGGGCGCGGTCGCGGGCCTCGGCCTGCACAAGGGCGTCGCGATGATCGTCATGGGCAAGATGAAGATCAAGCTCAAGGGCCGTCTCGCCTGGTACATGCACCGCGGCTACCACGGTCTGGCCATGCCGACCTGGAACCGGAAGATCCGCATCTTCGCGGACTGGACCCTCGGCATGTTCCTCAAGCGCGAGGTCGTCTCGCTGGGCGCCATGGAGAACCCCCGCGAGGAGTTCTACGAGGCCGCCAAGCCCGCCCCGGTCCCCGCGCAGAAGACCGAGGAGAAGGCCAAGGCGTCCTGACGCCCGGCCCGAGCACCCTCTTCTGAAGGGGCCGCCCGCCATCCGTGGTGCGGGCGGCCCCTTCGGCGTGTCCGGCCTCCGGGCCGCCCGGCGCCGCCCCAAATACGTGGTTGCTGCAACTACTTTGCCCGTTCATGACCCGCGTGCGGGACTGCGCCAGGGCCCGCGCGGTGTTTACGTGGTGGATGACATCCGGCGTTCGCCGTCACGGAGGTGTGCACCATGCCCGACGCCGCGCTGCGGCTCACCAGACTCCTCGAACAGTTGCTGGGAGCACCGCTCCCGGTGCGCATCCGCGCCTGGGACGGTACGGAGGCGGGCCCGCCCGGCGCCCCCGTGCTCGTCGTCCGCAACCGCCGCGCCCTGCGCCGCCTGCTGTTCAAACCCGGCGAACTGGGCCTGGCCCGCGCCTGGGTCGCCGGTGACCTCACCGTGGACGGTGACCTCTACACCGCCCTCGGCCTGCTCTCCGGGCTGATCTGGGACCGCGGCGAGGACAGCCGCGGCCTCGCCGCCGCCCTGCGCGACCCGTCGGTGCGCTCCGCGGTCGCGGGCCTGGTGAGGATGGCGGGCCCGCCGCTGCCGCCCGCCCCGCCCGCCGAGGAGGTCCGCCGCCCCGGCCACCTGCACACCAAACGCACCGACAAGCGCGCCATCAGCCACCACTACGACGTCGGCAACGACTTCTACGAGCTCGTCCTCGGCCCGTCCATGGTGTACTCCTGCGCCTACTGGCCGGCCCCCGAGCCCGGGGCCACCCTCGAACAGGCGCAGCACGACAAGCTCGAACTCATCTCCCGCAAGCTGGACCTGAAGCCCGGTCAGCGCCTGCTCGACGTCGGCTGCGGCTGGGGCTCCATGGCCGTCCACGCGGCCCGCGAGCACGGCGTGAGCGTCGTCGGCGTCACCCTCTCCCAGGAGCAGGCGGCCTACGCCAGGAAGCGCGTCGCCGACGAGGGGCTGACCGACCGGGTGGAGATCCGCGTCCAGGACTACCGGGACGTGAGCGACGGACCGTACGACGCCATCTCCTCCATCGGCATGGCCGAACACGTCGGCGCCGAACGCTATCTGGAGTACGCCGGCGTCCTTCACGCCCTCCTCAGGCCCGGCGGGCGGCTGCTCAACCACCAGATCGGCCGCCGCCCGCAGCGCGACGAGTCGGCGTACCGGGTGGACGAGTTCATCGACGCCTACGTCTTCCCGGACGGCGAACTCGCGCCCATCGGCACCACCGTCACGCAGCTGGAGCGCGCCGGGTTCGAGGTGCGCGACGTGGAGTCGATCCGCGAGCACTACGCGCTCACCCTGCGCCGCTGGGTCGCCAACCTGGAGCAGCACTGGGACCGTGCCGTACGGCTCACCAGCCCCGGCCGCGCCCGCGTCTGGCAGCTGTACATGGCGGCCTCCGCGCTCGCCTTCGAACGCAACCGCATCGGCGTCAACCAGGTGCTCGCGGTGAGGACCCCCGACTCCGGTGCGTCGGGGATACCGCTGCGCGCCCGCACCTGGGGCGCCGCCTAGGGCTCCGCTGGGCCAGGACGCGGGAGGGGCCCGTTCCGTGCCGGAACGGGCCCCTCCCGCGGTCGTCCGCGGGGCGGATCACTGCGCCTTGATGGCCTCGAGCATGTTGAGCCGGGCCGCGCGGCGGGCGGGCCACAGGGCGGCCAGCACACCGACCAGCGCCGCCAGCAGCAGGAAGACCGCCATCCGGCCCCACGGCAGGATCAGCTCGTACGTCGCCATCGTGGAGCCGACCAGCTGACCGGCCGCCCAGCCGAAGAACACGCCGAGACCGATGCCGAGGACACCGCCGAACAGGGCGATCACCAGGGACTCCAGGCGGACCATCCGCTTGACGCCCTTGCGGTCCAGGCCGATCGCGCGGAGCATCCCGATCTCCTGCGAGCGCTCGAAGACCGACATCGCCAGGGTGTTGATCACCCCGAGGACCGCCACGATCACCGCCATGGCGAGCAGGCCGTAGAGCATGTTCAGCATGAGCGTGAACGCCTGGGCGATCTCGCTGGAGATGTCCTTCTTGTCCTGGATCTTGATGGCCGGGTTGGAGCCGAGCGCCTTGACCAGCTTGTCCTTGGCGGCGGCGGAGGTGCCGTCGGCGGTCTTGACCATGATCTGCATGTCGGTGGCGTCGGCCCGCAGGTGCGGGGCGAGGGTGGCGTTGTCGAGCATGATCCCGCGGATCATGGCATTGCCCTCGTAGACCCCGGCGACGGTGAGCTGCTGCTTCCTGCCGTCCTCGTAGGAGACGGTGAAGGCGGAGCCCGCGCCCCAGTGGTGGTCCTTGGCGGTGCTGTCGTCCACCACGACCCGGTCGCCGCCGACGGTGAACGCGCCCTCCTTGACGTCCAGGTCGGTCAGCTTGCCGATGACGGAGCCGTTGACGCCGGTCAGGTACTCGGTCTGCCCGCCGATCCGGGAGGGCGCGTTGCGCAGCGGGCTGGTCGCGGTGACGCCCTCGGCGCGGCTCAGCTTCTTGTCGACGTCCGGGGAGAGGCCGTTGCCGTTGGCCATCGACACCACGTAGTCGGCGCGGATCGCGGACGCGGCCAGCTTGTCGATCGCGTGCTGGAGGCTGCCGGCCATCACCGTCATCCCGGTGATCAGGGTCAGCCCGATCATCAGCGCGGACGCGGTCGCCGCCGTGCGGCGCGGGTTGCGCACCGAGTTCTGCCGCGCCAGCTTGCCCGAGACACCGAACAGACGCAGCACCGGGGCCGCGGCGGCGATCAGCGGCCGGGACAGCAGCGGGGTCAGGACGAACACGCCGATGATCAGCAGCACCGCGCCGAGTCCCATGGGGGCCTGGGCGGCGTCGGCGTCCATCGTGGTGGCCGCGATCACCACCGTGATGCCGGCCGCGGCGAACAGCGCGCCGATCGTGTTGCGCAGCACCAGCGACTTGGTGGTGGCCTGCGCGTGCAGGCTGCTCATCGCCGCCACCGGCGGGATCCTCGCGGCCCGGCGGCCGGGCAGCCACGCGGCCAGCATGGTCACGAGGACGCCGACGGCGAGCGCGGCGACGACCGTGCCGGGCGTGATGACCAGCGGCCCGTCGGGCACGGTGGCACCGAACGTGCCCATCAGGCCCTTCAGACCCGCGCCGATGCCGATACCGGCCAGCAGACCGGTCACGGCGGCCACCGCGCCCACCACGAACGCCTCGATCAGCACCGAGCGGGTGACCTGGCGGCGCGAGGCGCCGACCGCGCGCAGCAGTGCCAGCTCCTTGGTGCGCTGGGCGACCAGCATGGTGAAGGTGTTGGCGATGATGAAGGTGCCGACGAAGAGCGCGATCCCGGCGAAGACCAGCAGGCCCCGCTTCATGCTGCTCATCGCCGAGGAGATCGCCTTCGCCTGGTCGTCGGCGAGCTTCTCGGCCGTGGTGGTCTCGGTCCTGCCCTTCGGCAGCACCGCGTCCAGCTGCGCCTTCAGTGTGCTCTGGCTGACACCGGCCTTCGCCTTCACGTCGATCTCGTCGTACGTGCCCGGCTTGCCGAACAGCTGCTGCGCGGTGGCCGTGTCGAACAGGGCGAGGCTGCCGCCGGCGGCGACGTTGCCGTCGTCGGTGGTGAAGATGCCGCTGACGGTGGGCGTGAGGACGGGGCCGTCGACGGAGACGCGCACGGTGTCGCCGACCCCGTAGCCGGCCCGGCGGGCGGTCTCGGAGTCGATCAGCACCTGGTCCTTGCCGTGCGGGACGGTGCCGGAGACCAGCGGGTAGCGCGGGTCCTTCGCGCCCCAGTAGTTGCCGCCCTGGGACTGGTAGCCGCCGCCGATCAGCTTGCCGTCCTTGTCGGCGATCGCGGTGAAGCCGTGCACGACGCCGAGCGCCGAGTCCGCGCCCGGCACCCGGGCGCTCCGGTCGAGCAGCGCCTGCGTCAGGTCCGGCGTCGTGCCGACCCGGTCGCCCTCGCTGTCCTGGTGCTTCGGCTCGACGGCCACGTCGACATGGCCGAAGCCCTTGGCGGAGCTGTTCTGGTAGGCGTCGGAGATGGTGTTGGTGAAGACCAGGGTCCCCGACACGAACGCGACGCCGAGCATCACGGCGAGCACGGTCATGAGGAGCCGGGCCTTGTGCGCGAGTACGTTGCGCAAGGCGGTGCGGAACATGGTTGTCCAGTCCAGGTGTACGAGGTGGGGGTGCGGCGGGGCCGCGGGCGGGACCGTGCCGGCCGCCGCCCCGGGCGGGTCGGCGGGGTGCGGCCTTGGGCTTCTCAGCCGGTCCGGCCGGGGGCGGGGCGCGTCAGCTGGTGCGGCCCTTGGCGTCGAACTGCTTCATGCGGTCCAGCACGGAGTCCGCCGTCGGCCCGTACACCTCGTCGACGATCCGGCCGTCGGCCAGGAACACCACGCGGTCCGCGTACGCCGCCGCCACCGGGTCGTGGGTGACCATCACCACGGTCTGGCCCAGCTCGCGCACGGAGTTGCGCAGGAAGCCGAGGACCTCGGCGCCCGAGCGCGAGTCGAGGTTCCCGGTCGGCTCGTCACCGAAGATGATGTCCGGCTTGGAGGCCAGGGCGCGCGCCACGGCGACCCGCTGCTGCTGGCCGCCGGAGAGCTGCGAGGGACGGTGGCTCAGGCGCCCGGACAGCCCGATCATGTTGATGACGGTGTCCAGCCACTGCTTGTCCGGCTTGCGGCCCGCGATGTCCATGGGCAGCGTGATGTTCTCCAGCGCCGTCAGCGTCGGCAGCAGGTTGAACGCCTGGAAGATGAACCCGATCTTGTCCCGGCGCAACTTGGTGAGCTGCTTGTCCTTCAGGGACCCCAGTTCGGTGTCGCCGATGCGCACCGAACCGGAGGAGAAGGTGTCCAGCCCCGCGACGCAGTGCATCAGCGTGGACTTGCCGGACCCGGAGGGGCCCATGATCGCGGTGAACTCGGCCTGCGCGAAGTCGACGGAGACCCGGTCGAGGGCGACCACCTGGGTCTCGCCCTGTCCGTAGATCTTCGACAGATCCGTGGCGCGCGCGGCCACTGCGGTGGCGCGTCCGGCGATGGAAGAGGTGGTCACGGGGGCTGCTCCTGTCGGGACGGAGGTGCTCGGCTGTGGGTTCTCGGTTTCCCCGTTCCCGGGGATGTCTTCCATGGTTCCCGCCGATCCGGTCCGTGAAGTCAGCCGCTGTTCCGGTTCCGGGGGGCGACTCGGGTCGCACCGCGGTCGCCCGCGTCATACCTGGGGATGACGCCGGCCCCTGAGAGCGGCCCGGACGCTTCCCCCGGAAGGGGGAGGTCAGGAACAGGTGGAGCGTCCTTGTTCGGACGGTGAAATTCCGTCATTCCGCATGCACGGGCGCTTGTCGGCCGTAACGCTGTTGGCAAGTGCCGATGGCTTCTTCCGTGTGCTGATGCACCCTCAGACGCCAATAAAATAAGACAACATCGGTCCGCCTGCCCGATGCCCGAAGGGTGCTCCCCGATAGGCTCGGAATCTCAGCGCGGTGCCCATGGCCTGCCCGGATGGTGGAATGCAGACACGGCGAGCTTAAACCTCGCTGCCCCTCGCGGGCGTACCGGTTCAAGTCCGGTTCCGGGCACCACCGCAGCAGCGGCGTCGACACGGTGGAACGACCGGTCGGCGCTGTCCTCGTCACACGTGTCACCGCTTCCTCCGGGCGCCTCGGCGCGCACGGAGATCGTATGCATATGCCAATCGCGCAGACGAACCCGGGAACGCCGACGAACGGCGAGGCGTCCAGCGGCGGCCCGGCGCCGCCTTCGGGGCCTGCCGCCGGCTTCCTCCGAAGGCCGCGCTGGAGTCGGTCGACCGCTACCTGGCCCGGGACCTCGGCCCGAAGGGCATCCGTGTGAACGCGGTGGACTCCGGCCCGATCACGACGATGGCGGGGAAGTCCATCCCGGGCTTCGACCAGTTGGCGAAACTCTGGCCCGAGCGGGCCCCGCTGGGCTGGGACACATCGGACGCCACGCCGGTGGCCGACACTGTCGCCTTCCTGCTGAGCAACGCGGCCCGTGCCATCACGGGGCAGGTGTTGCACGTGG
Source organism: Streptomyces sp. SAT1 (assembly GCF_001654495.1). Lineage (GTDB taxonomy): Bacteria > Actinomycetota > Actinomycetes > Streptomycetales > Streptomycetaceae > Streptomyces > Streptomyces andamanensis. Next base: position 2,903,808 of record NZ_CP015849.1, on the reverse strand, counting down.
ACGGCGGTTTCTCCGCCGTAGGCGCCTGAGCGGCAGCCAAGAGCCAGGGGCGAGCAGCCAAGAGCCAGGGGTGAGCGGGCCGGGCCCCACCCGCCCCTGGTCCGCGCCGGGCGGGAGCGCGTCCGGGTGACGGCTGTTTCCGTCCGGTCCCCGTACGGAATGCCTTGGCTCGCACCGTGCTGCGCACTCAGGACAGGGGACGGTCAGATGCAGGGCTTCTCCCGTGAGCCGGGGACGCAGGGGCCGCTCGTCCGGCTGGAGGCCGGGGGGAAACGGAAGATCTACCGGTGGGCCGGGACGATCGCGGTCGGTGGATTCCTCTTCGGGTACGACACCGGCGTCGTCTCGGGCGCGCTGCTCTTCGTCACCAGGGACTTCCGGCTGTCCGCCGCCCAGCAGGGCAGCATCGTGAGCGTCCTGCTGCTGGGCGCGATGACCGGCGCGCTGCTCGCGGGGCGGCTCGCCGACGGGCTCGGCCGCAGGAAGGCGGTCGCCGTCGAGGGTGCCGTCTTCGTCGTCGGCACCGCCATCGCCGCCACCGCGCCCGGCTACGCGCACCTGCTGGTCGGCCGGGTCGTCCTCGGGCTGGCGGTCGGCGCGGCCTCGGCCACGGTCCCGGTGTACCTCTCGGAGATCTCCCCGACCGACATCCGCGGACGCGTGCTCAGCGCCAACCAGCTCATGATCACCACCGGCATCCTCGTCTCGTACCTGGTGGACCTGGCCTTCTCCCGCACGGGCGACTGGCGCGTCATGTTCGCCCTCGGCGCCGTCCCGGCCGTCCTGCTGAGCCTCGGCGTCCTCCTCACGGTCCCCGAGTCGCTGCCCTGGCTGGTCCGGGGCGGGCAGTGGCACCGGGCGCGCGCGGTGCTGTGCCGGGTCATGCCGCGGGAGGAGGCCGAGCGGATGGTGGCCGACCTGAAGGAGCGGCAGGGGCAGGGCCCGGACGGCGGGGGAGCGCAGGGGCGCTCGCGGGCGCGGGGCCGGCGCGCGCTGCTGGACCGGAGCGTGCGGCCGGCCCTGGTCGTCGCCCTGGGCATGGCCGCCGTCCAGCAGTTCGGCGGGATCAACACGATCATCTATTACGCCCCGACCATCATCGAGCAGACCGGGCTCAGCGCCTCGAACTCGATCTTCTACTCCGTCTTCATCGGCGCCATCAACCTGGTGATGACCATCGTCGCGTCCCGGCTGATCGACCGCGCCGGGCGGCGGACCCTGCTGCTGGTCTCCCTGTCCGGCATGGCGCTCACGGTCGCGCTGCTCGGGATCAGCTTCATGGCGGGCTGGAACTCCGAACTGTCCCTGCTGTGCATGCTCCTGTACATCGCCGTCTACGCCGGCGGCCTCGGCCCCGTCTTCTGGGTCCTGGTCGGCGAGGTGTTCCCGCCGGCCTCCCGCGCCCTGGGCTCCAGCACGGCCACCACCGCCAACTGGATCTCCAACTTCGCCGTCAGCCAGGCGTTCCTGCCGCTGGTCGCCGTCATCGGGCAGGGCGAGACCTTCCTCGTCTTCGCCGTCATCTGCTTCCTCGGCCTGCTGTTCGTGGCCCGGTTCGTCCCGGAGACCAAGGACCGCACGCCGGAGGAGATCGGGGCCGCTCTCGGGGCCCGCTTCGGCCGCTCCCGCCCCGGGCCGGACCGCGCCCGGACCGGCGCCGACCGTACCGGCGGCGGACACTGACGGGCTCCCGTCCCGGCGCCTGAGTCGCCGTACTCAGACCGGCCCCGGCGCACCCCCGCGCACCTGCTCAGCCCCGCCTGGGCACCGGGCCGGTGCGGATGAGCGGGCGTACGGCTGCTGCGCGGGAGGCGGGGACGGCACCGTGGGCGCGGGGGCGAGCGGTCGCCCCGGACCGCCCGCCGCGCGCGGTGCGGGCCAGGATCCAGACAGGAGCGTCCCATGGCTGCCATGTCCTGGCCGCGTGTGCTCGTCGCCGGTGCCGCCGTCCTCGCGCTGGCCGGGTGCAGCAAGCCCGACCGCGCGGTGCTCGGCGCGCCGGGCTGCCCGGGGGGACCGGCCGCGCGCCCGGCACCGGCACCGGCGCGGGCCGGGACCGTGTGGACCTGGGCGCCGCACTTCCAGGCACCCGAGGGCACCCCCGCCCGCCGGGCGGTGCCCGGCTGGAGCGACGTCGTCTCGGTGGCGGACAGCGGATACACCACCGTGGCCGTCCGGGCGGACGGGACCGTCTGGTCCTACGGCGTCAACGTCGAAGGCTCCCTGGGGCACGGCGCGCGCGAACGCGTGTACGAGGCGACGCCTCGGCAGGTGACCGGGATCGGCCCGGCGCGCGCCGTGTACAACAGCGGCTCGACGTTCTACGCCGTCCTGCGCGACAGCCGCGTGGCCGGCTGGGGTGCCGACCGGTTCCTGGTGGAGGCCGGGCGGCGGCGCGGCCACGACGGGGTGAGCGTCCCGCGGCTGGTCCCCGGCGTGAAGGGCGTGGTCGCGATGGGCCCGGGGCTGCTCAACTCCTTCGCCCTGCGCGGCGACGGGCGCGTCCTGGGCTGGGGCGTCGACCTGACCGACGTGCTCGGTGACACGGACGGCACCCGCCTCACGGCCGTGCGCGGTGTCTCCGGCGCCGTCGGCGTCGCCTCGGCGGGCGAGGCCGTGGTCGCGGTGAAGGCGGACGGCCGGGTCTGCGCCTGGGGGAACAACGCGCACGGGCTGCTGGGCGTCGAGCCGCGCGGCGGCCAGAGCGGGCGGCCGGTGCGGGTGCCGGTCGTGCGCGGGGCGGTGCAGGTGGCGGGCGGGGAGAACGTGGCGTACGCCCTGGACCGCGACGGCGCGGTGTGGGCGTGGGGCCGGGGCGCGAGCGGCTCACTGGGCGACGGCGACACCTCCGGCCATGTCTCCGCGCGGCCGCTGCGGGTGGCCGGCCTGCCCCGGATCAGCCGGATCGCCGCGTACCAGTTCACCGCGTACGCCATCGACACCGAGGGCGGGCTGTGGGGCTGGGGCTCCGGCCTGGCGCTCGCCCCGAACGCCCCGGGCGGCACCGCCGTGCCGGTGCGCGTCCCGCTGCCCGGACCCGCCGTGGACGTGTCCGGCCGGCACATGATCGTCGCCGGGTGAGCGCCGTCCGGTGACGGCCGACGCCCACCGGGGGAGCCGTCCGCGCCCGCCCGGGGGCCATTGACATCGCCTCGGGGCGGGCGGAAACTCGGTGTCGCATCGGTGAAGGAAACTTCACCAGACGAACAAGAGCCCGTCGAGGGCACGAGGACACGCCCCGCGGCAACGACGCCCACCCGAGAGGACGACCGATGCGCACCACCGTCGGCATCATCGGAGCCGGTCCTGCCGGTCTCCTCCTGGCCCGGCTGCTCGACAACGCCGGGATCGGCTCGGTCGTCCTGGAGAGCCGCGACCGCGCCTACGTCGAGCAGCGCCAGCGCGCCGGGATCCTGGAGCAGGGCACCGCGGACGTGCTGCGCGCCGCCGGGGCCGGGGAGCGGATGGACCGGGAGGGGCTGCGGCACGACGGCATCGAGCTGCGGTTCGCCGGGCGCCGCCACCGCGTCGACTTCCCGGCGCTGACCGGCGGGAAGTCCGTGCTGGTGTACGCGCAGACGGAGGTGTGCAAGGACCTCGTCGCGCTCCGGCTGGAGGACGGCGGCCCGCTGCTGTTCGAGGCGGAGGCGCTGGCCGTGGAGGGGACGGAGGGCGACCGTCCCTTTGTACGGTTCCGGCACGAGGGCCGCGAGTCCGTGCTGGAGTGCGACCACGTCGTCGGCTGCGACGGCTTCTGGGGGGTGGCGCGCAGGGCCGTGCCCGCCGCGCTCTCCCAGGTGTTCGAACGGACGTACCCCTTCGCCTGGCTCGGCGTCCTCGCCGACGTCGCCCCCTCGCACGACGAGCTGGTCTACGCCCGCCACGAGCGCGGCTTCGCCCTGCTGTCCATGCGCTCGCCCGCCGTCTCCCGCCTCTACCTCCAGGTGCCCGCGGACACCGACCCGGCCGCCTGGCCGGACGAGCGGATCTGGGACGAGCTGGACCGCCGCCTGGAGACCCCCGGCGGCCGGCGCCTGGAGCGCGGGCCGATCACGCAGAAGTCGGTGACCCCGATGCGGTCCTACGTCCACGAGCCGATGCGCCACGGCCGCCTCTTCCTGGCCGGTGACGCCGCCCACATCGTCCCGCCCACCGGCGCCAAGGGGCTCAACCTCGCCGTCGGCGACGTCGTCACCCTCGCACGGGCGCTGGTCCACCGGCGCGACACCGGCTCCGACGAACTGCTGGACGCCTACTCGGCCACCTGTCTGCGGCGCGTCTGGCAGGCCGAGCGCTTCAGCTACGACATGACGGCGATGCTGCACCGCTCGCCGGAGGTCGACGGCTTCGAGGAGCGGCTGCACCTGGCCCGGCTCGACCGGATCGCCACCTGCCGGTCCGCCGGGGCGGATCTCGCCGAGGCGTACACGGGCTTCCCGGTCGGCTGACACGCGCGGGCGTCCCGGCCGCCGGCGCGCCCGATGATCTCCGGCCGGTTCCGGGCAGGTCGCGGCTCGGTCAGGAAAGGCCCCGGCCATGGCCGGGAATCACCTGTCCGCGTAGCGTGTTCGGCAGCAGAAGGAGGGAAAGATCCTTCCCAGGTAGTAGGGTCGATCCTTTGCCTTTCCATTACTCTTGAGCCAAGGCCGCGACGTGCGGCCATGGAGGAGTGAGATGAGGAGCAGAAACCCGGTCTTCTCGCGACGGGGGTTCAGCCGCGACAACGGCTACGCGGGCTTCAACACCGCGCCGCAGGCCGGGGGCCCCGCAGTCGGCACGCAGGGCAACCCGTACGCGCAGGGCAATCCGTACGCCCAGCCGAGCGGCAACCCCTACGCGCAGAACCCTTACGCTCAGAACCCCTACGGCCAGCAGGACGTGCAGACCGGCACGCCGCCGCAGGCCCCGGCCGCCCCCGGCCGGATGACGATGGACGACGTCGTCGCGCGCACCGCGTCCACGCTCGGTGTGCTGGTCGTCACGGCCGCCCTCGCCTGGGCGCTGCTGCCGGTCGACGACGCGCACCTCAGCCGTTCCTACGGCATCGGGATCGGCGCCGCGCTGATCGCGATGGTGCTCGGCTTCGTCCAGTCCTTCAAGCGCACGGCCTCGCCCGCGCTGATCCTGAGCTACGCCGCCTTCGAGGGCGTCTTCCTCGGGATGTTCTCCAGCGTCGTCGACAACCGCATCGCCAGCGGCGCGGCCATGCAGGCCGTGCTCGGCACGATGGCGGTCTTCGCCGCCGTCCTGGTCGCCTACAAGGCGGGCTGGATCCGCGTCAACCGGCGCTTCTACGGCTTCGTGATGGCCGCCGCGCTCGGTTTCGTGCTGCTGATGGTGGTCAACACGCTGTTCGCCGTGTTCGGCGGCGGTGACGGCCTCGGCTTCCGCAGCGGCGGCCTGGGCATCGTCTTCGGCATCGTCGGCGTGCTGCTCGGCGCCTGCTTCCTCGCCCTGGACTTCAAGCAGGTCGAGGACGGTGTCGCCTACGGCGCCCCGCGCGAGGAGGCCTGGCTCGCCGCCTTCGGCCTCACGCTGACGCTGGTGTGGATCTACCTGGAGTTCCTGCGGCTCATCGCGATCCTCAACAGCAACGACTAGCGGGAGCGGCGGCGACCGGCGGTCACCGCATCGCACCGCGCGCGATACGCCCGCGTACGCAAGGGCCCCGGCCGGAGCCGGGGCCCTTGCGTGTGCGGCGGCATCTCGGGGCCGGTGCGGCGGTGCGGCCGGTGCGGCGGCTAGAGCAGCCTGCGCGCGGCCCGGCGCAGGTCGTACTCGTGGATGATCGCCTTCGCGTGCCCGTACGCGAGGTTGTGCTCCTGCCGGAGCCAGCTGAGCCGCTCCTCGAAGCAGAGCGCGGGCCCTTCGTCGACGGTGCGCAGCCAGTCGGCGAGCTCACGGCCGGTGCACTGGGGAATGCGGGCGAGCAGGTTGCGGTGGGTCTCTTCGGAGAAGACTTGGGACATCGGCGCCTCCGGACGCTGTGAAGCCGGTCCTTCACGTCACCGTGCCTGAGCGTCGGCGCGTTGGCAACAGTCCGGGGACGACGCGTAGTCTCGCGGCGTGGTTGACACGACATCTCTGACCCGGGCAGTGGATCACTTCGCCGACCGTCTGAGGGCGGCGCCGCAGAGCCGGCTGCAACGGGCGGGCGCCACCGAGGCGCTGGGGCTGGCCCGGGAGCTGTCCCGGCGGGCGCAGTTGCTGGAGGACCCCGCGGCCGAACCGCGCGAGATGCCCGACGCCGGGATGTTCGCCGCCGCGGACCAGATCACCGTCGCCGGACACGACCTCGCGCTCGTCCTCACCACCGACGCCGAGGTCGAGGAGGCGGTACGGCTGGTGGAGGAGGCGCAGAAACGCGCGGGCGTGTGAGCGCCCGCGCGCGGGAAGCGGCCTGTACGCCGGGTCGGCCGACGGGCCTGAGCGGGCCCGGACCCAAGAGCCGGGGCGCGGGCCCGGACCGGAGGGTCAGAGCGAGGCGATGACGCGGTCCGCCAGGATGTACACGTTCTCCTCGCCGCAGGCGAAGGTCAGGGTGTAGGCGCCGGACACGCCCGAACCGCCCAGCAGCACCGGGGTCTCGCCCGCGTGCAGGGCCGCGGCCAGCCGTTCGGCGGTCTCGCGGTGGCCCGGGGTCATGCACAGGGTCGTGCCGTCGGAGAAGACGTACACGTCGAGGGTGCCCAGCGGGCCGGGCCGCACATCGGCCAGCGCCACCCGGGCGTCGGCCAGTTCCTCCAGCGCGGCGACGGTGCGCTCGTGGTCGCCCACGACCGGGGACGGGTGCGGGGTGAAGTCCGGGTGCGAGGGATGGCGGCGGCGGGCCGCGGCCAGTTCGGGGGAGTCGCCGGCGGCGCCGCCCGCGGTGTCCTTGCCGGGCAGACCGGAGAACTCGTCGGCCTCCGCGCCGGACTCGGTCACCGGCTCCAGGTGTTCGAGACCGGCCAGATCGGCCTGGCGCGGCAGGAACAGCTCGCTGTCGGGCAGTCCGAGCAGGGAGGGCGTGTCGGCCGCGTCCCGGGCCTCCTGGGCGGCCCAGAAGGCGCGCGCCTCGGCCAGTTCGCGCTCCCGCTCCTCGGCCAGTGCCTGCACGACGGCGGTGCGTATCTGCTCGGCGTCCGCGTGGCCGCGGGCGGCGGGCAGCAGGGCGCGCGCGGTGGCGGCGTGGTTCTCGGCGAGCTGCCGCTCCAGAGCCGTGACCTGGCGGCGCAGGGCGAAGAGGGTGCGCAGGACGGCGACGCCCACGGCGCCGGTGGCGGCCGTGGTGAGCAGCAGGGCGATGGGCATGGCGCTCACTGACGTACTCCCGGGTTCAAGGTCGACCCCCGACTTCCTACATCAGCTTGAAGGGTGGACTATCAAGCTGTCAGTGCGTAACGTCACGAAACGGACAGGAATGTGGCGTGAGAGGCGCTTGCGCCCCCTGTGGGGCTATCGCTGACCTGCGGAGATCTCCTCCCCGAGGGAGATAGGTCACACTCTGGGGGAGATTGGATCACAGAACGGCCCGGAATCCAGGGGTTTTCCGGATTCCGGGCCGCTCGTTCACGCTGGGTGCCGCGCCGGGCACTGACGGTGCCTCAACTGGTGGGGCGCGCGGGGCGCGAGGGTCAGCTGAGGCGTTCGACGACCATCGCCATGCCCTGGCCGCCGCCCACGCACATCGTCTCCAGGCCGAACTGCTTGTCGTGGAACTGGAGCGAGTTGATCAGCGTGCCGGTGATGCGCGCGCCGGTCATGCCGAAGGGGTGGCCGACCGCGATGGCGCCGCCGTTGACGTTCAGCCGGTCCAGGTCGATGCCGAGGTCGCGGTAGGAGGGGATCACCTGGGCGGCGAACGCCTCGTTGATCTCCACCAGGTCGATGTCGCCGACGGTGAGGCCGGCCCGGCTCAGCGCCTGCTTGCTCGCCTCCACCGGACCGAGGCCCATGATCTCCGGGGACAGGGCGGACACCCCGGTGGAGACGATCCGGGCGAGCGGGGTCAGGCCCAGCTCGCGGGCCTTGGTGTCGGACATGATGACCAGCGCGGCGGCGCCGTCGTTGAGCGGGCAGCAGTTGCCCGCGGTGACCAGGCCGTCGGGGCGGAAGACCGGCTTGAGGCCGGACACGCCCTCCATGGTGACCCCGGCGCGCGGGCCGTCGTCCTTGCTGACCACGGTGCCGTCGGGCAGCGTCACCGGCGTGATCTCCCGCGCCCAGAAGCCGTTCTTGACGGCCTCCTCGGCGAGGTTCTGCGAGCGCACGCCGAACTCGTCCATGTCCTGGCGGGTGACGCCTTTGGCGCGGGCCAGGTTCTCGGCGGTCTGGCCCATCGCGATGTAGGCGTCCGGGAGCAGGCCGTCCTCGCGCGGGTCGTGCCAGGTGGAGCCCTCGGACTCCGCCACGGCGGCGGTACGGGCCTCGGCCTCGGCGAAGAGCGGGTTGTGCGTGTCCGGCAGGCCGTCGGAGCTGCCCTTGCCGAAGCGGGAGACCATCTCGACACCGGCCGAGACGAAGACGTCGCCCTCGCCCGCCTTGATGGCGTGCAGCGCCATCCGGGAGGTCTGCAGCGAGGAGGAGCAGTAGCGGGTGATCGTGCAGCCCGGCAGGTGGTCCATGCCCATCTGCACGGCGACGATCCGGCCGAGGTTGTGGCCCTGCTCGCCGCCCGGGAGTCCGCAGCCGAGCATCAGGTCGTCGATGTCCCGCGGGTCCAGCTCGGGGATCTTGGCCAGTGCCGCCTGGACGATCGTCGCGGTCAGGTCGTCGGGGCGCAGGTCCTTGAGGGACCCCTTGCCGGCGCGGCCGATGGGGGAGCGGGCGGTCGAGACGATGACGGCTTCGGGCATCACGGCTCCACGAGGGGGAGGGCGGGCAGGGCTGGATGGGAAGTTACCGGTCCGTATGGCCCGGGTCACGGGGATCGCGGTGTGACCCTGGCCGCAGTTTTCTAAGCGCTTGCTTGGCCCGCCGGGGCGGGCCGCCGCCGGGCCGCCGCGGGCGGTGTCAGGGCGAGGGGGTGGGGGCGGTGTCAGGGCGAGGGGGTGATCTGGTCCGGCTGCGGCTCGGGCACCCGCCGCCTGCGGCGCCGCTTGAGCAGCGCCCACGGGCCGCGCGGCCCGGTCGGCATCGCCGCCGTCACCTCCGTACCCGCCTCGGACGCCGCCTCCGCCGCCGCCCGCGCCACCGGCAGGAACCCCTCGCGCCGCGACACGTCCGGCCGCTCCTCCTCCGCCGGCCACAGGCCCAGCGCCGCGCACACCGTCGGCAGCACCGCCATCGCCGCCGTGGCGTACCCCTCGGCGGACGGGTGGTAGTTGTCGGGACCGAACAGCTCGCGCGGGTTGGCCGCGAACTCCGGCCCCAGCAGATCGCCCAGGGACACCGTGCGGCCCCCCTGCTCCACCACCCCGATCGTCTGCGCCGCCGCGAGCTGCCGGGAGGCGCGGCGGGCCAGCCACCGCAGCGGCTGCTGCACCGGCTCGATCGTGCCCAGGTCGGGGCAGGTGCCCACCACCACCTCGGCACCGGCCGTCCGCAGCAGCCGCACCGCCGCCGACAGATGGCGCACCGAGCGCGTCGGCGGCATCCGGTGGGTCACGTCGTTGGCGCCGATCATGATCACGCAGATGTCGGGGACCTGGTCGGGCTCGGCCAGCACCAGCGCCACCTGCCGGTCCAGATCGTCCGAACGGGCGCCGGGCACCGCCACGTTGCGCAGCCGCACCGGACGCTCGGCGACCGCGGCGAGTCCGGACGCCAGCAGCGCGCCCGGCGTCTGGCCCGCCCGGTGCACGCCCTGCCCCGCCGCCGTGGAGTCCCCGGCCATGGCCAGCAGCAGCGGCTCCTGGCCGGGCGCCTCGTACTCCCTGCCGTACAGCCCGGCCGCGGCCGGTACATGGTGGTCCGTGCCGCCCGCCACCTGGCGTCTGGCCAGCTGCGCCTCGGCCACCAGCAGCCCGAGCGCGGCGGCGCCGGCCAGCCCGAGCCCCCCGCCGCCGTACGCCGCGCCGGCCGCGATCCGCCGGGCCACCCGCGCCCTCGACATGCTCGTCATGCCGCCGCCACCTCCCGCATAGCCGTCCACCCAGTCCTTGCCCCGTACCGACCGTCGTCCAATCGCGACGAGGAGTGAACGCCCGTCGCGGGCGGTCCCCGGGCCTTAGGCTGGCGGCACACCCCGACCCATCTGTGCAGCGACCGGAGACAACGGTGCAATTCCACGACTCGATGATCAGCCTCGTCGGCAACACCCCGCTGGTACGGCTCAACAGCGTCACCAAGGGCATCAAGGCGACCGTCCTGGCCAAGGTCGAGTACTTCAACCCGGGCGGCTCGGTGAAGGACCGCATCGCGCTGCGCATGATCGAGGCCGCCGAGCGGAGCGGCGAACTGCGGCCCGGCGGCACCATCGTCGAGCCGACCAGCGGGAACACCGGGGTCGGCCTGGCGATCGTGGCCCAGCAGAAGGGCTACAAGTGCATCTTCGTCTGCCCGGACAAGGTCTCCACCGACAAGATCAACGTGCTGCGCGCGTACGGCGCGGAGGTCGTGGTGTGCCCGACCGCCGTGGCACCGGAGCACCCGGACTCCTACTACAACGTCTCCGACCGCCTCGTGCGTGAGACCCCCGGCGCCTGGAAGCCCGACCAGTACTCCAACCCCAACAACCCGCTCTCGCACTATCACTCCACCGGCCCCGAGCTGTGGGAGCAGACCGAGGGCCGGATCACCCACTTCGTGGCGGGCGTCGGCACCGGCGGCACCATCTCCGGTACCGGCCGCTATCTGAAGGACGCCAGCGACGGCCGGGTCAAGGTCGTCGGCGCCGACCCCGAGGGCTCGGTCTACTCCGGCGGCTCCGGGCGGCCGTACCTGGTCGAGGGCGTCGGCGAGGACTTCTGGCCCACCGCCTACGACCGGGACGTCGCCGACGAGATCGTCGCCGTCTCCGACAAGGACTCCTTCCAGATGACCCGCCGCCTCGCCAAGGAGGAGGGCCTGCTGGTCGGCGGCTCCTGCGGCATGGCGGTCGTCGCGGCCCTGGAGGTGGCCGAGCGGCTCGGCCCGGACGACGTCGTCGTGGTGCTGCTGCCGGACAGCGGGCGCGGGTACCTCTCGAAGATCTTCAACGACGAGTGGATGGCCGACTACGGCTTCCTGGAGGACGAGGGCCCCAGCGCCCGCGTCGGCGACGTGCTGGAGGACAAGGCGGGCGGCACCATCCCCTCGCTGGTCCACATGCACCCGGACGAGACCGTCGGCCAGGCCATCGAGGTGCTGCGCGAGTACGGCGTCTCGCAGATGCCCGTCGTGAAGCCGGGCGCGGGCCACCCCGACGTCATGGCCGCCGAGGTGGTCGGCTCCGTGGTCGAACGGGAGCTGCTGGACGCGCTGTTCACCCAGCGGGCCTCGCTGGAGGACCCGCTGGAGAAGCACCTGTGCGCCCCGCTGCCGCAGGTCGGCTCCGGTGAGCCGGTGGCCGACCTCATGACCGTGCTCGGCACCGCCGACGCGGCCATCGTGCTGGTGGAGGGCAAGCCGACCGGTGTGGTCAGCCGGCAGGACCTGCTCGCCTTCCTGGCCAAGGGCGGCAAGCAGTAGCGCCCGGCCGCCGCCCGGTGTCCGCCGCGCGCTGCGGGAACACGCGGTGACCTGCGGCCGAGCACCTGTCGTACAAGTGGTACGCGCGTGTCACGTGCCCGCAGCACCCGCTTAACACGCGTCCGCCACAGTGGTGGTCGTCGGCAGGGAGGCGGAGCCCCCCGGGATTCACGCCCCGGACCTCTCCTCCTGGCCGGCGACCGAGCGGCGTCAAGGACAACCGGAGCGGCTCCCGGACCTCCACGGACGCCCAGGACGCGGGGCCCGGCCTGACCCGGCCCGCGTCCCTCGCGGGGACCGCCGTCGTCCCGCCCCCCAGTGCTGGGGGTGCGGCGGTCCCCGCGCACACCTCTCGCGCCGTACGGCGTGCCCCGTACGGCGCCTGCCGAGGGCTCCCCTCGCTCAGGGGTCCCGGCCGGTCGGCCGGTCAGTCGCTCCAGTCGTCCGAGGAGGGCCGGCGCCGCCGGAACAGGTCCGGATTGGTCCGGGCCGCCTGCACGGCGTTGACGCCGACGATCCCGGCCCAGGCGGCGATCAGGCCGGGCAGATGGGCGAGCCCGCCGCCGATCGCGGAGAGCGGCACGGCCAGCACCAGCGAGACGATCCCGAAGCCGAACCGCTCGCCGAAGGAGTCCGTGGGCCGGGGCGAGCGGGCGCCGCGGGTCGCCGCCATCTGCTGCTCGGCCACATGGCGCCGCATCCGCCGCTCGACGGCGCCGTCGATGCGCTGGTCGACCTTCTCCAGGAACGAGTCGACCAGCTCCGACTCGTACTCCGAACCCAGCTCCCTGCGAGCCTGCAAGGTGGCGTCGAGTTCCTTCTTGAGGTCGGTGTCCCGCGCGTCCATTCCGCTCATGCGCACCAGGCTAGAGAGCCGCCCGCCCGCCCGCACTGGTGCTAACCCCCCGCCCCGTCCGGGGGCCGTCCGCCGCCGGTGCCACCCGGACTGCGGCTGCGGCGGGCGCACCGACGGCGGCGGCCGTCACCTCGGCCCCGGGTGGGGGCCGGAGCGCGGGCACAGGGGTCGCGTGCACCGCGTACGGTCACGATTAGCACGCCGACGGTCGCGTTCCGTGCCGATAGGGCGACACTTGGCGGTTCCCTTGCCTCGTCTGTATGGGGTCATGCAGAGTTCTTGGTGTCTGAATAGGAACTGGTCGGGGAGTACTCTCCCGGGGCGTCGACGACTTCTGGAGGGGGAGCACGTCATGAGCGTGACCGAGAGTCCTGCCGCGCGGTTGCAGGCGCTCTTCGAAGGGCACCGGCTGACACCGACCCAGCGGCGCATCGCGCACAGCATGGTGCGGCGCGCCGCCGACGTGCCGTTCCTGTCCAGCGTCGAGCTGGCCGAACTGGCCGGGGTCAGCCAGCCGTCGGTCACCCGCTTCGCGGTCGCCCTCGGCTTCGACGGCTACCCGGCGCTGCGCCGCCATCTGCGCGAGGTCGCGCCCGCCGAGCCGGTGGCGCGCGCGGAGTCGGCCAACGAGTACCAGCAGGCCGTCGAGGCGGAGATCGAGAACCTGCGGCACCTGGCCGAGGCGCTGGCCGATCCGGGCCCGGTGCGGGAGGCCGGGCGCCTGCTCGCCGCCTCGCGCCCGCTGCCCGTCCTCGGCCTGCGCGCCGCGGCCTCCCAGGCGTACGGCTTCGCGTACTTCGCGGCCAAGGTGCACCCGGACGTACGGCTGCTCCACGAGGGCGGATCGATGATCGAGGACCGTATCGACGGCGCCGTACGGGCCGGGGCGTCGGCGCTGCTGTGCTTCGCGCTGCCGCGCCATCCGCGGGAGGTGGTGGACACCCTCGCCCACGCCAAGGAGGCCGGGCTGGCCGTCGTCACCGTCGCCGACTCGGCGTTCGCCCCGGTCGCCCGCCACAGCGACCTGCTGCTGCCCGCCGCCGTCGGCACCGGGCTCGCCTTCGACACCGCCTGTGCGCCGATGCTGCTGGGCCGGGTGCTCCTGGAGGCCATGTGCGACGACCTGCCCGACGCGCAGGCACGCCTGGAGGAGTTCGATGCGAAGGCGGCGGCGCGCGGCCTCTTCGAGGACTGATCCGAGGGCCGGACGGCACTCGGACGCGCTCTCAGACTCGTCTCACGAACGCTCGCTAGCCTCCCGCCCGGACGGACAGCAGTGTGCCGGGAAGCGGAGGAGGCAGCACGTGGCACGCGGAACGCGCGAGGACCGTGGAGGCAACCGTGGGGGCAATCGCGGAGGCAGGGGACTGGCCCGGGTGGCCGTCGTCGTACGGGCCGGGGCGGCGCCGATGTGGTGGCTCGGGGTGGTCGCGGCGGGAGCGGGAGTGCTGGTGCCGGGGCTGACCGGGCGGCGGATCGGCGTCCTCGCGGGCGCCGCGCTGTTCCTGGTGGCCGCGGCCGTCGTCGCCTGCGTCCGGCGCCGCCGCTACACCGGCCTCGCCCGCTCGGCCGCCCGCGCCGGACGGCACGACGTGCTCCAGGACCGGGCGGTCAGTGCCCGCGCCTGGCGCCGCGGGCACCGCTGGTGGCTGCTGGCGGCGTTCGCGGCCGCGCTCGGCTGCTCCTTCGCCCTGCCGGCGGCGGGCGGCATGCTCCTGGCGGGCGCCGGGGCGGGGCTGCGGCTCAAGGCCGCCTGGCTCGGGCGGCTGGAGCGGTCCGGGGACGTGCTGCTGTGGGTGCGGGTGGACTGGCTCGGCCCGCGCGGCGGGAGTCCGGCGGGCAAGGCGGTCAAGGCGTACCGCGGTACGGGCATCGCGGCGGGCGACGCGGCCCCCGGAGGGGCCCGCCGCCGCACCGCCGCGCTCGTCTGATCCGCCGTCACCGCCCGCCGGGGCGGCCGCGGTTCAGACCTCCAGGTCCTGTTCGATCCGCTTCAGCTGATGGCGGGCCATCGCCAGGTTGGCCCGCTTCGCGTCCAGGACCAGGTAGAGGAAGAGGCCGTTCCCGCTGCGGCCGCCGAGCAGGCGGATCACGTGGTACTGGTCGCTCAGGGTGATCAGGATGTCCTCGATCTCCCCCTTGAGGCCCAGGTGTTCCATGGTGCGCATCTTCGCCCGTACGACGTCGGTGTTGCCCGCCGCGGCGACGTTCAGGTCGAAGGTCTTGCTGCCGCCCATCGTGCCCAGCGCCATACCGCTGGTGTAGTCGACGAGCGCGACTCCGGTGGCGCCCTCGATCGAGGCGAGCGCTTCCTTCAGACAGGTCTCGGTGTTGGCCATGGCCGGTCGGTCTCCTTCAGCTTCTCTGGTTCTCTGCTTCTCTGCTTCTCTGGTTCTTCAGCTGCTCTGGCTTCTTCTCGGGTGCCGGTGGTCGGGCCCGGCGGACGGGGGCCCGCCGCCGGTGGCGCGCGGGGCGTCGGTGAGTTCGCCGATGCGGGCGCCCGCCCGGCGGCCCTCCAGGTGGAGGCGGCCGACGTTGACGCGGTCCTCGGCGAGCAGGGTCAGCACGGCACCGCGGCCCGCCGCGTAGGTGGCGACGTATCCGTGGACGCCGCGCAGCAGCACCTCGCGCAGCTCGCCCCGGCCGGTCACGTCCGCCATGCGCACGGCCACGCCGAGCGCGGTCGCGGTGAGCGCCGCCAGGCCCTCCGGTTCCACGCCCGGGGTGTCGTGGGCCAGGACGAGGCCGTCGACGCTCGCGGCCAAGGCGCCGGTGAGCTGCGGCACCCGGACCCGCACCCGCCGCAGCTCCTCCAGGATCTCGGGCTCGGCCGCCATCCGGTGTCTCCTCTCAAAGGGCCTCCAGCGCATCCCTGAGCCTCTTCAGCAGCGTGATGTGGGGGTCTTCGGCGCCGTGGTCCGGCGCGGGGGGCCAGGGGTCCGCGCGTGCGGGGCCGGTCCCCCGGTCTCTCCGGCCGTACGCGGCGGGAGGGGGCGGCGAGAGGTCCCGCGCGGGCGGCGGCTCCGGCCCCGGACGCGGGGCGAGGAGGCCCGCGGCGGCCAGGCGCCGCACGTCCACCAGGGTGTGGAACGCCTGCCGCCCCAGGTCCCGGGCCAGGTCGGCGGCGGTGCGGACGCCGTCGGCCCGGTCCAGCAGGGCCTGCCGGCGGGCGGTGGGCCGTGGCGCGGCGGCGGTGGGCGTGCGCAGCAGCGGGGCGCTGTCCGGCCGGGCGTCGGGCCAGACGCGGTCCAGCAGCGCCCGGCGGCGCAGGGTCTCCCGCTCCAGGGCGTCGACCGGGACCGGCGGGAAGGGGCCGGACCGGTGGCCGGTGCCGTAGCGGAACCGGCCGGGGGTGCTGCTCGGGGCGAGGACGAAGTAGGCGGCGTCGTAGAGCGCGCTCAGATGGCACAGGTGCAGGGCGCCCTCGGCGAGGCGGCCGTCGGCCAGCAGGGCCCGCGCGGCGCCGCCCTGGCCGCCGGCCCGGGAGACCGCGTCCTGCCAGATCTCGTGCCGCAGTGTGCCGTGGGTGGTGAGCAGGACGCCGAGGCCGGGGGCGAGCGGGCTCTCGGCGTACGCCACACGGCCCTCGTCGAGGTGGAGCGTGCCGCGTTCGCGGACGAGGACACCGGTGGCCCGTTCGGCGGCCAGGCGGGTCAGCATCGGGGAGAGGCCGGCCGGGGCGCGCTCGCCGCGGGTCCGGTCCCGCACCGGCAGCGGGGGCGGGGGCGGGGGTGCAGCGGGGGTGTCGACCGCGGTCATCCCAGCACCAGCCGCTCGGCCATCTCGCCCAGGCGTATGCGGGCCAGCGCGAGGTTGCCCTCGGCGCGGGTCAGCCACAGGTGCAGGAACACGGTGCTGTCGAAGCCGGTGTCCACGAACCGCAGCAGGTGGTAGCTGTCCCGGTTGCTGACGATCAGGTCCTCGACGGGCGGGCGTCCGTCGTCCTCGGTGCCGGTGCCGGTGCCGGTGGCGGTGGCGGCGAACGCGCCGTGTTCGGCGGCCAGCCGCGCCAGTTCCGCCGCCTCGGCCGCCGTGGTCTCGTGGTCGCCGCCCGGCGGCTCGCCGACCGCGCCCAGGGCGAGTCCGCTCGTCCAGTCGACCAGCGCGGCACCCCGCGCACCGGGCAGCCGCATGGCTTCCAACAGGCACTCGTCGATTCCGGGCACGCTCGTTCCCCTCCCGCCTGGGGTTTCGGCTGAGTGATGGGGACGCTACGCAGGGTGTGCGGGAGCGATGGAGGGTTCTGGCATTTTCCGGTGGAACATGCGTCCCGGGAACTAATGTGGGTCGGCTGAGCCCCCGCCCGCCCCTTCACCGGGCCCCGGGGTGCGCCCCGTCACCCCCTTCGCCGCCACCGCGCCACGGCGGCGTATTGACTAGCTCTATTCAGCGGTCCAGGATGTGAATAGAAGCCGTAACACATCCCTCGGGAGCAACCGCCAGGAGGCAGCCCATGTCAGGACCCCGCCCTGTTCGAGCACCGCGCGGTACGGAACTGAGCGCCCTGGGATGGCAGCAGGAGGCCGCCCTGCGGATGCTCCAGAACAACCTGGACCCCGAGGTCGCCGAGCACCCCGACAAGCTCGTCGTCTACGGCGGCACCGGCAAGGCCGCCCGCGACTGGCGCTCCTTCGACGCCATGGTCCGCACGCTGCGCACCCTCAAGGCCGACGAGACCATGCTCGTCCAGTCCGGCCGCCCGGTCGGCGTCATGCAGACCCACGAATGGGCGCCGCGCGTCCTGCTCGCCAACTCCAACCTCGTCGGCGACTGGGCCAACTGGGAGGAGTTCCGCCGCCTGGAGGCCCTCGGCCTGACCATGTACGGGCAGATGACCGCGGGCTCCTGGATCTACATCGGCACCCAGGGCATCCTCCAGGGCACCTACGAGACCTTCGCCGCCGTCGCCGCGAAGAAGTTCGACGGCACCCTCGCCGGGACCATCACCCTCACCGCCGGCCTCGGCGGCATGGGCGGCGCCCAGCCGCTGGCCGTCACCATGAACGACGGCGTCGCGATCTGCATCGACTGCGACCCGCGCGCCATCGACCGCCGTATCGAGCACCGCTACCTCGACGTACGCGCCGACTCCCTCGACCACGCCCTCCAGCTCGCCACCGAGGCCCGCGACCAGCGCAGGCCGCTGTCCATCGGCGTCCTCGGCAACGCCGCCGAACTGGTCCCGCAGCTCCTCGCCATGGGCGCGCCCATCGACATCGTCACCGACCAGACCAGCGCGCACGACCCGCTGGCCTATCTGCCGCTCGGCGTCGACCTCGAGGACATGGCGGACGCCGCCGCCAAGGACCCGGCCGGCTTCACCACCCGCGCCCGCGAGTCCATGGCCAAGCACGTCGAGGCCATGGTCGGCTTCCAGGACGCCGGGGCCGAGGTCTTCGACTACGGCAACTCCATCCGCGGCGAGGCGCAACTGGCCGGATACGCGCGCGCCTTCGCCTTCCCCGGCTTCGTCCCCGCCTACATCCGGCCGCTGTTCTGCGAGGGCAAGGGCCCCTTCCGCTGGGCCGCGCTGTCCGGCGAGGCGTCCGACATCGCCAGGACCGACAAGGCGATCCTCGACCTCTTCCCGGAGAACGAGTCGCTGGCCCGCTGGATCAAGATGGCCGGTGAGCGCGTCCACTTCCAGGGGCTGCCCGCCCGCATCTGCTGGCTCGGCTACGGCGAGCGCGACAAGGCCGGTGAGCGGTTCAACGACATGGTCGCCAGCGGCGAGCTCCAGGCGCCGGTCGTCATCGGCCGCGACCACCTCGACTGCGGCTCCGTCGCCTCCCCGTACCGCGAGACCGAGGCCATGCTCGACGGCTCCGACGCCATCGCCGACTGGCCGCTGCTGAACGCCATGGTGAACGTCGCCTCCGGCGCCTCCTGGGTCTCCCTGCACCACGGCGGCGGCGTCGGCATGGGCCGCTCCCTCCACGCCGGGCAGGTGACCGTCGCCGACGGCACCGCGCTGGCGGGCGAGAAGATCCGCCGGGTGCTCACCAACGACCCCGGGATGGGCGTCATCCGGCACGTGGACGCCGGGTACGACATCGCCGAGTCGGTGGCCGGCGAGCGGGGCGTGCGGATCCCGATGCGCGAGGGTGACCAGGCGTGAGCTTCCACAGCATGTGGGCGGAGCTGCTGCCGGTCGGCCGCAGCTCCGCCTCCGGCGGCTACCGCCGCTACGCCTGGACCGGCGCGGACGCCGACTGCCGGGCCTGGTTCCGGCAGCAGGCCGAGGACCGCGGCCTGGCCTACGAGACCGACCGCAACGGGAACCAGTGGGCCTGGCTCGGCGACCCGGCCGCCGGGGACGCCGTCGTCACCGGCTCGCACCTGGACTCCGTACCGGACGGCGGCGCCTTCGACGGACCCCTCGGCGTGGTCTCGTCGTTCGCCGCACTGGACGAACTGCGCCACCGGGGAGCGCGGTTCACCAGACCGCTCGCCGTCGTCAACTTCGGCGACGAGGAGGGCGCCCGGTTCGGACTCGCCTGCGTCGGATCACGGCTGAGTGCCGGGCAGCTCACCGTCGAACAGGCGCACCGGCTCACCGACGGCGACGGGACCACCCTGCCGAAGGCCATGGAGGCCGCCGGGTACGACCCGGACGCCATCGGCCCCGACCCGGAGCGGCTCGCCCGCATCGGGGCGTTCGTCGAACTCCATGTGGAGCAGGGCCGCGCCCTCGACCTCACCGGCGACGCCGTCGGCGTGGCCAGCGCGATCTGGCCGCACGGGCGGTGGCGGTTCGACTTCCGCGGCGAGGCCAACCACGCGGGCACCACCCGCCTGGCCGACCGCCGCGACCCGATGCTGTCCTACGCCGAGACGGTGCTCGCCGCCCGCCGCGAGGCCGAACTCGCCGGTGCCGTCGCCACCTTCGGCAAGATCGCCGTGGAGCCGAACGGGGTCAACGCGATCCCGTCCCTGGTGCGCGGCTGGCTCGACTCACGCGCCGCCGACCAGGAGACCCTGGACACGGTGGTCGGCGGCATCGAGAAGGCGGCCCGCGCCTACGCGGACGCCCAGGGCATCGACCTCGACGTCGTCCGGGAGTCCTTCACGCCCGTCGTGGAGTTCGACCACGCCCTGCGCGACGAACTCGGACGCATCCTGGGCCGGGACACCGGACTGCGGGTGCCCGTGCTCGGCACCGGCGCCGGACACGACGCCGGGATCCTCTCGGGGAGCGTCCCGACCGCCATGCTGTTCGTGCGCAACCCCACCGGTGTCTCGCACTCCCCGGCCGAGTCCGCCGCCGAGGACGACTGCGCGGCCGGGGTGCGCGCACTGGCCGACGTACTGGAAGGACTGGCGTGCGCGTGACCGAGGCGACCTACTGGCTGGAGCACGCCTGGCTCGGCACGCGCGTCGAGCCGGGCGTGCTGGTCGAGACGGCGGACGGACGGATCACCGCCGTGCGCACGGGCGCCGCCGCCCCGCCGCCCGGCGCCGAGGTGCTGCGCGGGCTCACCCTGCCGGGCCTGGCCAACGCGCACAGCCACGCCTTCCACCGGGCGCTGCGCGGCACCGTCCAGGTCGGCTCCGGCACCTTCTGGACCTGGCGCGAGGTCATGTACTCCGTGGCCGACCGGCTGACCCCGGACACCTACCACGCGCTCGCCCGCGCGGTGTACGCCGAGATGGCCCTCGCCGGGATCACCTGCGTCGGTGAGTTCCACTACGTGCACCACGCCCCCGGCGGCGCCCGCTACACCGACACCAACGCCATGGGCGAGGCCCTGATCGCGGCCGCCGCCGAGGCGGGCATCCGGATCACCCTCCTCGACACCTGCTATCTCGCCGCGGGCTTCGGGGAGCCGCCCAACGCCCACCAGCTCCGCTTCTCCGACACCAGCGCCGAAGCCTGGGCCGAACGCTGTGCAGTTCTCAAGGAACGGGATCACGCGCGGATCGGTGCCGCCGTCCACTCCGTACGGGCGGTGCCCGCCGGGCAGTTGGCGACCGTGGCGCGGTGGGCCGAGGAGCGGCGGGCCCCGCTGCATGTCCACCTCTCGGAGCAGACCGCCGAGAACGACGCCTGCCTCGCCGCCCACGGGTGCACCCCCACCCGGCTGCTGGCCGACCACGGCGTCCTCGGCCCGCGCACCACCGGTGTGCACAACACGCACCTGACCGACGACGACATCGCGCTGCTCGGCTCCACGGGCACCGGCACCTGCATGTGCCCGACCACCGAACGGGACCTCGCGGACGGCATCGGACCGGCCGCGGCCCTCCAGCGGGCCGGCTCCCCGCTCTCCCTGGGCTCCGACAGCCACGCCGTCATCGACCTGCTCGAAGAGGCCCGCGCGATGGAGCTGGACGAACGGCTGCGCACCCGCACCCGCGGCCACTGGACGGCCGCCGCCCTGCTGCGCGCCGCCACCGCCGACGGCCACGCGGCCCTCGGCTGGGCGGAGGCCGGCCGGATCGAACCCGGCGCGCTCGCCGATCTGACCACCGTCGCGCTGGACTCCGTCAGGACAGCGGGACCGGAGCCCCGGCTGGGCGCCGAGACGGCCGTATTCGCGGCGGGCGCGGCCGATGTACGGCATACGGTCGTGGGCGGCCGGCAGGTCGTGCGCGACGGCGCGCACACGCTCGTGCCGGACGTGCCGCGGGCGCTGGCCGCCGCCGTCGAAGCCCTGCGCCGACCCCCATCGCCCCCCACGAGGACACCATGAGCACCAGCACCGTCATCACCAACATCGCCACGCTGGTCACCAACGACCCCTCCCTCGGCGACAACTCCCCTCTCGGACTGATCCGGGACGCGGCGCTCGTCATCGACGGCGACCGCGTCGCGTGGACCGGTGAATCAAGCAAAGCACCCGCCACTGACAACCGCCTCGACGCCGGTGGCCGCGCGGTGCTCCCGGGCTTCGTCGACTCCCACTCCCACCTGGTCTTCGCGGGCGACCGCACCGAGGAGTTCAACGCCCGGATGTCCGGCCGGGCCTACAGCGCGGGCGGTATCCGCACCACCGTCGCCGCCACCCGCGCCGCCACCGACGCGGAACTGGAGGCCAACCTCACCCGCCACCTCGCCGAGGCCCTGCGGCAGGGCACCACCACGTTCGAGACGAAGTCCGGCTACGGCCTGACCGTCGAGGACGAGGCCCGCGCCCTGCGCGTCGCCGCCGCGCACACCGACGAGGTCACCTACCTCGGCGCCCACATCGTCTCCCCGGACTACGCCGACGACCCGGCGGCCTATGTGGCCCTGGTCACCGGCGAGATGCTGGACGCCTGCGCCCCGCACGCCCGCTGGATCGACGTCTTCTGCGAACAGGGCGCCTTCGACGGCGACCAGGCGCGCGCGATCCTCACCGCGGGCCGGGCCAGGGGCCTGCACCCGCGCATCCACGCCAACCAGCTCTCCTACGGCCCCGGGGTGCAGCTCGCCGTGGAGCTGGACGCGGCCAGCGCGGACCACTGCACGCATCTGACGGACGCGGACGTCGACGCGCTGGCGCACAGCGACACGGTCGCCACGCTGCTGCCCGGCGCCGAGTTCTCCACCCGGGCCGCGTGGCCGGACGCCCGCCGCCTGCTGGACGCGGGCGCCACGGTGGCCCTGTCCACCGACTGCAATCCGGGGTCCTCGTACACGTCCTCGGTGCCGTTCTGCGTCGCCCTGGCCGTGCGGGACATGGGCATGACGCCCGATGAGGCCGTCTGGTCGGCGACGGCGGGCGGGGCGGCGGCGCTGCGCCGCACCGACGTGGGCCGGCTCACCCCCGGCGCCCGCGCCGACCTGGTCGTCCTGGACGCCCCGAGCCATGTCCACCTGGCCTACCGGCCGGGCGTGCCGCTGGTGGACCAGGTGTGGCGCCGCGGCGTGCGCGAGGTCTGAGACACCGCGGGACTTCAGACACCGCGGGACTTCAGGCAAGAGGCGGGCGGGAGGGTCCCGGGCCGGAGGCAGGGCCCTCCCGCCCGGGGCTCACTCCTCGACCGTCAGCGCCTTGCGCAGCCGCACCAGCGTGCGCGACAGCAGCCGTGAGACGTGCATCTGGGAGATGCCCAGCTCCTCGCCGATCTCCGACTGGGTCATGTTGGCCACGAACCGCAGCGAGAGGATCTTCCGGTCCCGGGCGGACAGTTCCGCGATCAGCGGCTTCAACGACTCGACGTACTCGATGCCTTCGAGCCCGTGGTCCTCGTAGCCGATGCGGTCCGCGAGGGCGCCCTCGGAGTCGTCGTCCTCGGGCTGGGCGTCCAGCGACGAGGCGGTGTACGCGTTGGAGGCCGCCATGCCCTCCACCACCTCGTCCTCGGTCAGACCGAGGTGGCGGGCCAGCTCGCCCACCGTGGGCGCGCGGTCGAGGCGCTGGGCCAGCTCGTCACCGGCCTTGGCCAGGTCGAGCCGCAGCTCCTGGAGCCGGCGCGGCACGCGCACGGACCACGAGGTGTCCCGGAAGAAGCGCTTGATCTCGCCGATGATGGTAGGCATCGCGAAAGTCGGGAACTCGACGCCGCGAGACAGTTCGAAGCGGTCGATCGCCTTGATCAGGCCGATGGTGCCGACCTGGATGATGTCCTCCATCGGCTCGCTGCGGGAGCGGAAGCGGGAGGCGGCGAACTTGACCAGCGCCAGGTTGAGTTCGACGAGCGTGTTGCGTACGTACGCGAACTCGTGGGTGCCTTCCTCGAGGCACTCCAGACGCTCGAAGAGGGTCTTGGACAGGGCCCTGGCGTCGTCCGGGGCCACCTCGTCGTACGGCGGGATGTCCGGGAGGCCGGCCAGCGCGGCGAGGGGGTCCAGGTACTCCGGAGCGGGTGTCGACGTCGCCGTCTGGGTATGCGAGGCGTCGAGCCGGGGTGACATGATGTCCTCCATCGTTCTCGGCATATGGCTGCCGAAGCCAATTCGTGCACTGCGGTGTGCGGCGCCTCCAAAGCCGGCCGTGTCGGTTACGTGTCCCTACTAGCCCTACCCGCTTTCCCGAGGCGATCGCAAGTGCGTTCTGTCGGTATATGTCCGTTTGTGTGCGGTTGTTCGGGTGTTGGGGCGGTCGGGGAAGGCGTAGTGTTCGAGGGCGTCAGTCAGCAGCCACGACTCCTGGGAGAGAGACGGCATGGACCGCGGGACGGTCGGCAGCGCACAGTCGGGCCGGCTTCTGGTGGAGGTGCGGCAAGAGGGCTCCAGTGCCGTCGTGACACCGGCGGGTGAACTGGACCACCACACGGCCGACCTTCTGCGCGAGCCGCTGGAGGAGTGCCTCGACAAGGGGCGCTCACGTCTGGTGGTGGACTGCTCGCGCCTGGACTTCTGCGATTCCACCGGGCTGAACGTGCTGCTGGGGGCGCGGCTGAAGGCGGAGGCGGCCGGGGGAGGTGTGCATCTCGCGGGGATGCTGCCGGTGGTGGCGCGCGTGTTCGAGATCACGGGGGCGGACGCGGTGTTCACCGTGCACGCCACGCTCGACGACGCGCTGGCCGGTGAGCGGGGCGGACCCGGCGCTGCCGGGAGGGCCGGGGAGACCGGCGGGACCGGCTGAACCGACGGCGGTGGCGTCACCCTGCCCCCTTCCGCGGACTCCTTCCCTTCCTTTCTTTCCCGCGTGGCACGAAACAGGGGGTGTTCCGCGGGATCGGTCGGGCAGGAGACATGCGGAAGCGGATCGACCGGTGGCGTACCGGCCATGTACGAGCGTGGTGACTTTTGAATCGTGAACTGGTGAATCGGTGAGGTGAAGCGCTGATGAGCACCACCCGGCCTTGTTCGCCGGGCGACCGTGGCCCGGAGCCCAGCGGCGCTTCCGGGGCGTCCGAGGGGGATGCGCCGGCCGACGACGCCTCCCCAGGGGGTGTGACGGCCGTGCCGGCGACCCCGTCGGCAGGCCGCCAGGTCCGCAGACTGAGCTTCGACGGCACGAGCGGCGTCGTGCCGCTCGCCCGCGACTTCGCCCGTCAGGCGCTGTACGCGTGGGGCTGGCTGCCCGCCGCGTCGGCCGACCAGCGGGCCGCCGCCGAGGACGTCCTCCTCGTCGTCTCCGAACTGGTCACCAACGCCTGCCTGCACGCCGAGGGCCCGGACCGGCTGGAGATCACCTGTGACAACAAGGTGATCCACATCGAGGTCTCCGACCTCGGCGCCGGCCAGCCCGCACCCCGCACCCCGCACCGCGCGGGCCGCCCCGGCGGTCACGGCATGTTCATCGTCCAGCGCCTGTGCCTGGACTGGGGCGTGGTCCGGGTCCCGGGCGTCGCCGGCAAGAAGGTGTGGGCGGAACTGGGCGCACCGGCGTAGGACGCGCACGGCGGGCGCCTGGGCGCCCGCCGCCTCCCGCAGCCTCCGCGTACGCCCGCAGCGTCCGCGTACGCCCGCAGCGTCCGCGTACGCCCGCAGCCTCCGCGTACGTCGGTTGCGCCCGCGTACGCATGCCGTACCTGAGCATGCCTGGCGGCCTCCCGACGGCCGGGACCCGCGCGCGCCTGCTGGCCGCGTACGCCGATCGCGCCCGCCCGCTCGCCGTGTCCGCCCGTCGGCCTCGCGCGGGCCGCGCCCCGATTCCGGCGCCGGGCCGCGTCCACGCGCGCCTGCCCGTCCCCGCGCCGGTCGCGCTCCCTCGCCTCAGCGCTCTGGCCCGGCCAGGCTCCTGGCCCTGCCGCCCCCCCGTGCGCCTGCCGGGACCCACGCCTCGCGCGCCGTCGCGTCCGGCCCGCGCGCCCCCGGCTCCCCCCCCGGGACATACATCAGCCGCGTCCGCGTGCCCGGTCCCTGCGGCCCACGCGGCCCACGCGGCCCATGCGGTCCACGCGGCCCGCCGGGGACCGGTACGGCCCCACCCGTGCACGCCCCCGCGATCGCCCACGTGTCCGCCCCGCCCCCCCGCCCCGGAAACCCGCAGGGCCGCCGCACCCCGGTGGGGACGCGGCGGCCCTGGAGGGTCCGGCGGGCGGGCGTCAGCGCACGTCGCCCATGAGTTCCTTGACCTTCTTGCGGTACATCCACACCGCGACACCGGCGAGCACCGCGAGCGTGGCCTCCAGCGCGACGATGCCGGTCTTGTTGAGGTCGACCCCGGCGATGGAGAGCAGACCGGTCGTGGCGTCGCCCGCGGTGACGGCCAGGAACCAGACGCCCATCATCTGCGAGGCGTACTTCGCGGGCGCCATCTTCGTGGTGACCGACAGGCCGACCGGGGAGAGGGTCAGCTCACCGACGGTCTGGACGAAGTAGATCGCCACCAGCCACAGCGCCGCCGCCTTGTGCCCGCCGTCGGCGATGGCCAGCGGGGCGAGGAAGAGGAAGAAGGAGGCGCCGACCAGCACCAGGCCCATCGTGAACTTGACCGCGGTGCTCGGCTCCTTGCCGCGCCGGGCCAGCGCGAGCCACAGCCAGGCGAAGACCGGCGCGCACGCCATGATCAGGACCGGGTTGACCGACTGGTACCAGGAGACCGGGAAGTTCCAGCCGAAGACGCTGTTCTCGGCGGACTTCTCGGCGAACAGCGACAGGGTCGAGCCGCCCTGGTCGTAGATCATCCAGAAGACCGCGGCGGCGACGAAGAACCAGATGTACGCGGTCATCTTCGACTGCTCGGTGCGGTCCAGGTCCTTGTCCCGCTTGATCCGGGCGATGACCGCGACCGGGATCAGCAGACCGGCGACGGTGATCGGCACCAGCAGCCAGTTCAGGGTGTAGGCGCCGGAGAGGCCGACGATCGCGTAGAAGACGACCGCGACGGCCGCCCACAGGGCCGACTTGCGCAGCAGCGACGACTTCTCCTGCGCGGACAGCGGCGTCGGTACGACGTCGGAGCGCGGGTTCAGATGGCGGGTGCCGAGCAGGAACTGGGCCAGGCCCAGCGCCATGCCGAGCGCGGCGAGCGCGAAGCCGATGTGCCAGTTCACGTTCTCGCCGATGGTGCCGATGATCAGCGGCGCGGCGAAGGCACCGAGGTTGATCCCGATGTAGAAGATCGTGAAGCCGCCGTCGCGGCGCGGGTCGTCGGCACCCTTGTAGAGGTGGCCGACCATGGTGGAGATGTTGGCCTTCAGCAGGCCGGAGCCGATGGCGACGAGGCCGAGGCCGGCGAAGAAGCTGCCGGACCAGGGCAGGGCCAGCGTCAGATGGCCCAGCATGATGACCGTGCCGGCGACGGTGACCGTCCGGCGGGGGCCGAGGACCCGGTCCGCGAACCAGCCGCCCGGCATGGCGAGCAGGTACACGAGGGACAGGTAGACCGAGTAGATCGCGGTCGCGCTGGCCGCACTCAGGTGCAGGCCGCCCGGGGCCACCAGGTACAGCGGGAGCAGGGCCCTCATGCCGTAGTAGGAGAAGCGCTCCCACATCTCGGTCATGAAGAGGGTGGCCAGGCCGCGGGGGTGGCCGAAGAAGGTCTTCTCGGAACCGGGGGTGCCCGGATGGACCGAGTCCTTCGTCAGGCTGGACGCCATGGTCGTTCCTTGCTGGTCGGGACGCGCCGCGGCGAGCCGGTACGCGCCCGGTGGGGGGCTGGCCGGCACCGGCAGGGCCGTCGTCCACCCCACGCCCAGGGGACTGCGCCCCGGGTCACGGAGCTACGGACGGCGGCCACCGGGATCCACGCCTCGCGACGCGACGATGCGTCCGGTGAGGCCCGGCCCTAGGTCATTCCTTTTCGAGGCCGGAAAGAACCGGCCCGCACACAAAAGGGACCCTCAGCGTCTAAAGAGCGCCAAAGGTCCGCTGCGTGCTACAGGCGTTCAACTCACCATACGGCAGGACAGTGCCGGATATGGAAGGACTTGAGACAGGGATCACAGGGGATGAGGGAACCGCACACGCCTTTTCGAAGGTTTATTCAAGGTTCGCACCCCAGGTCAGCGGCTTGGCGCGGACGCGGTGAAGGGTTTGTGACCATGACGCCGGAAAGGCCGCGACCATAGCGCCGCAAAGTAAGAGCGCCGGACGCCGATCACACCGCAGGTCACCCCGGCGGGCGGCGCGGGCGGACTACCATCACCCCATGACCCGTGTACTGCTCGCCGAGGACGACGCGTCCATCTCGGAGCCGCTGGCCCGCGCACTGCGCCGGGAAGGTTACGAGGTCGAGGTGCGTGAGGACGGACCCACCGCGCTCGACGCCGGAATGCAGGGCGGTGTCGACCTGGTCGTGCTGGACCTCGGTCTGCCCGGTATGGACGGCCTGGAGGTCGCCCGCCGGCTGCGTGCCGAGGGCCACGCCGTGCCCATCCTGATCCTGACCGCGCGCGCCGACGAGGTGGACACCGTCGTCGGCCTGGACGCGGGCGCCGACGACTACGTCACCAAGCCCTTCCGGCTCGCCGAACTGCTGGCCCGGGTCCGGGCCCTGCTGCGGCGCGGCGCCGCCGAGCCCCAGCAGCCGCCGGCCACGCACGGCGTGCGCATCGACGTCGAGTCGCACCGCGCCTGGATGGGCGACGAGGAACTCCAGCTCACCGCCAAGGAGTTCGACCTGCTGCGGGTGCTGGTGCGGGACGCGGGCCGGGTCGTCACCCGCGACCAGCTGATGCGCGAGGTCTGGGACACCACCTGGTGGTCGTCGACCAAGACGCTCGACATGCACATCTCCTGGCTGCGCAAGAAGCTCGGCGACGACGCGGCCAACCCCCGGTACATCGCGACCGTGCGCGGGGTGGGTTTCCGGTTCGAGAAGAGCTGAGTCCGGCCCGCGGTACGGACCCGGCCGGGTCCGGCACCGTCGGGCCATCCGGCACCGTCAGGCAACCGGCACCGTCAGGTAAGAGGACATGCGCCGCCGACTGATCCAGTCCACGCTCGCCGTGGTGCTCGTGGTGATCGCCGTCTTCGGCGTCTCCCTGGTGATCGTGGAGACCCGCACGATCAGCAACAGCGCGCAGGAGCGGGTCGACTCCGAGGCGCTGCGGCTGGCCAGCATCGTCGACAGCAGACTGCTGGGCGCGGAGACCGTCAACGCGGAGATCCTCGCCGACCAGGTGGCCGCGGGCCAGTACGCGGTGATCGGCATCCCCGGGCATCCGCCCATCGAGGTGGGCACCAAGCCCTCCGGTGACGTCATCCACTCCACCGCCCGGGGCGAGCAGGGCGAGAGCGTGCGGATGGAGGAGCCCCGCTCCTCGGTCACCCGCGAGGTCGGCCGCACCCTGCTGATCATCGGCCTGGTGGCGCTGCTCGCGGTGGTCGCCGCCGTACTGCTGGCGATCCGCCAGGCCAACCGGCTCGCCTCCCCGCTGACCGACCTGGCCGAGACCGCCGAGCGGCTGGGCTCCGGCGACCCCCGGCCCCGCCACAAGCGCTACGGCGTGCCCGAGCTGGACCGGGTGGCCGATGTGCTGGACGGTTCCGCCGAGCGCATCGCCCGGATGCTGACCGCGGAACGGCGGCTGGCCGCCGACGCCTCCCACCAGCTGCGCACCCCGCTGACCGCGCTGTCCATGCGGCTGGAGGAGATCACGCTCACCGACGACCCGGACACGGTCAAGGAGGAGGCGAACGTCGCGCTGACCCAGGTCGAGCGGCTGACGGACGTGGTGGAGCGCCTGCTGACCAACTCCCGCGACCCGCGCACCGGCTCCGCCGTCACCTTCGACCTGGACGAGGTCATCCAGCAGCAGATCGCCGAGTGGCGTCCCGCCTACCGCAGCGCGGGCCGGGCGATCGTCAGCTCGGGCAAGCGGCATCTGCGGGCCGTGGGCACGCCGGGCGCGGTCGCGCAGGTGCTGGCGGCGCTGATCGAGAACTCGCTCATGCACGGCGGCGGCACGGTGGCGCTGCGCACCCGTGTCACCGGCAACCAGGCGGTCGTGGAGGTCACCGACGAGGGACCCGGGGTCCCCGCCGACCTGGGCGCCCGGATCTTCGAGCGCACCATCAGCGGCCGCAACTCCACGGGGATCGGCCTCGCCGTCGCCCGCGACCTGGCCGAGGCGGACGGCGGCCGCCTGGAGCTCCTCCAGGCATTGCCCCCGGTCTTCGGCCTGTTCCTGTCCCGCACACCCCCGTTGCAGCGGTCCGCGGAGGACGGGACGACGGTGCGCTGAGCGGCGACCGGGGCGGCGTCCGGCCGGGCGGGGCGTACGGGATCAGGCGTACGACTCGGCGGCAGGCGCCCGTGATCAGCGGTAGGCGTCGCTGCGGGCCTGCGCCGCCGCGTCCCGGCCCGCCGCCCCGCCCGGCAGCGGTCCGGCGCCGGCCGCGGTGTCATGGGCGGGCAGGGCGCGGAAGACCCAGCTGCGGTAGGACCAGAAGCGGAACAGGGTGGCGATGCCGATGCCGAGGAACTTGAAGACATTGCTCTGGATCGGGCTGTCCCAGCCGAAGCCGTACGTCGCCAGATAGAGCACGCCGTTCTCGATGACCAGGCCGATCGCGCTGAACAGCAGGAACAGGGTGAGTTCCTTGGTGCGGCCGCTCTTGTCCCGGTCCCGGTAGGTGAAGTACCGGAAGCCGATGTAGTTGAAGACGATCGACACGATGGTGGCGATCACGCTCGCCCGCACCACCTGGAGGTCGGTGGTGTGCCGGACGAGGTTGAACACGAGCAGGTTGACCAGCAGCCCCGCTCCGCCCACCGCGCCGAACTTGGCGACCTCACGCCAGGCCCGCCCGATGCGCCGCAGCAGCGCTCTCCGGGCCGCCGGGGGAGCCGCGGGCGCCGGTCGGTGCCCCGAGGAACCACGGTCCATGGTCGTGCAGGCCTCCGCCCGGTTCGGTGTCGTCAACCCGCCCATGCTATCCAGCGCGGCGGGGCGGCGCCCGCGCGCCGGGCGGGAGCGGCGGCCGGTTCGCGCCGGCCGGGCCGGGACCACCGGATCCGGACACCGGGCGCGGAATCCGGCCGCCGTGGCGCGGCGGATACCCTGGGGGCGTGACGTTCCCGGTAGTCGGCATGGTCGGCGGTGGACAGCTCGCTCGTATGACACACGAGGCGGGCATCCCGCTCGGCATCAGGTTCAAGCTTCTCAGTGACACCCCCCAGGACTCCGCGGCACAGGTCGTGAGCGATGTCGTCATCGGCGACTACCGCGATCTGGAGACGCTGCGTGCCTTCGCGCGGGGCTGCGACGTGATCACCTTCGATCACGAACATGTGCCCACCGAGCATCTGCGGGCCCTGGAGGCGGACGGCATCCCCGTCCGCCCCGGCCCCGAGGCGCTGGTGCACGCCCAGGACAAGGGAGTGATGCGCGCCCGGCTCGACGCGCTCGGCGTGCCCTGCCCGCGGCACCGCGTCGTGAGCGACCCGGCCGACGTGGCGGCCTTCGCGGCCGAGGGGGACGGCTTCCCGGTCGTCCTGAAGACCGTGCGCGGCGGGTACGACGGCAAGGGCGTGTGGGTGGTGGACTCCGCCGAGGAGGCCGCCGAGCCGTTCCGCGCGGGCGTGCCCGTGCTCGCCGAGGAGAAGGTCGACTTCGTCCGGGAGCTGGCGGCCAACGTGGTGCGCTCCCCGCACGGCCAGGCCGTGGCCTACCCGGTGGTCGAGTCCCGGCAGGTGAACGGCGTGTGCGACACGGTGATCGCCCCGGCCCCGGACCTGGCGGAGTCCCTCGCGCTCCAGGCCGAGGAGATGGCCCTGCGCATCGCCAAGGAACTGGACGTCGTCGGCCACCTCGCCGTCGAGCTGTTCCAGACCCGCGACGGCCGCGTCCTCGTCAACGAGCTGGCGATGCGCCCGCACAACTCGGGCCACTGGTCGATGGACGGCGCGATCACCTCGCAGTTCGCCAACCACGTCCGCGCCGTGCTGGACCTGCCGCTGGGCGACCCGCGCCCGCGCGCGAGGTGGACGGTCATGGCGAACGTCCTCGGCGGCGACTACCCGGACATGTACTCCGCGTATCTGCACTGCATGGCCCGCGACCCCCAGCTGAAGATCCACATGTACGGCAAGGACGTGAAGCCCGGCCGCAAGGTCGGACACGTCAACACCTACGGCGACGACCTGGACGACGTGCTGGAGCGCGCCCGTCACGCAGCCGGCTACCTGAGAGGCACGATCACCGAATGAGCCCAGCCCACCCGTCGCCCGACCACCGCCCCTCGACGAGCGCTGACGCGCGCTCCTTTCCTCTGGTGGGCATCGTCATGGGATCGGACTCCGACTGGCCCGTCATGGAGGCCGCCGCGAAGGCGCTCGACGAGTTCGAGATCTCCTACGAGGTCGACGTCGTCTCCGCGCACCGCATGCCCCGCGAGATGATCACCTACGGCGAGCAGGCGGCCGAGCGCGGGCTGAAGGCGGTCATCGCGGGCGCGGGCGGCGCCGCCCATCTGCCCGGCATGCTCGCCTCGGTCACGCCGCTGCCGGTGATCGGTGTCCCGGTGCCGCTGAAGTACCTGGACGGCATGGACTCGCTGCTGTCCATCGTGCAGATGCCGGCCGGGGTGCCGGTCGCGACGGTGTCGGTCGGCGGCGCGCGCAACGCGGGCCTGCTCGCCGCGCGCATCCTCGCCACGCACGACGAGGACCTCCAGGCCCGGATGCGGGAGTTCCAGCAGGACCTGAACGACCAGGCCACCGAGAAGGGCAAGCGGCTGCGCGCCAAGGTCGAGGGCGCGGCCGGTTTCGGCTTCGGCACGGGGAAGTGACCGCGGTGAGCGCGCTGGAGCAGGCCCGCGAGCTGCTGCGGGAGTTCCCGGTCGTCGACGGCCACAACGACCTGCCCTGGGCCCTGCGCGAGCAGGTCCGCTACGACCTCGGCGCCCGGGACATCGCCGTGGACCAGGCCGCCCATCTGCACACCGACATCCCGCGGCTGCGCGCGGGCGGGGTCGGCGCGCAGTACTGGTCGGTGTACGTCCGCTCGGACCTGCCCGACCCGGTCCCGGCGACCCTCGAACAGATCGACGGCGTACGGCAGTTGCTGGAGCGCTACCCGGCGCACCTGGCACCGGCCCGCACCGCCGCCGACATGGAGGCGGCCCGCGCGGACGGCCGGATCGCCTCCCTGATGGGTGCCGAGGGCGGCCACTCCATCGCGAACTCGCTGGGCACGCTGCGCGGTCTGTACGCCCTCGGGGTGCGCTACATGACCCTCACCCACAACGACAACGTGGCGTGGGCGGACTCGGCGACGGACGAGCCGGGCGTGGGCGGCCTGTCGGCCTTCGGCCGCGAGGTGGTCCGGGAGATGAACCGCCTGGGCATGCTGGTCGACCTGTCCCATGTGGCCGCGACGACCATGCGGGACGCGCTGGACACCTCCGCGGCCCCGGTGATCTTCTCCCACTCCTCGGCGCGGGCCGTCTGCGACCACCCGCGCAACATCCCGGACGACGTGCTCGGACGCCTGCCCGCCAACGGCGGCATGGCCATGGTCACCTTCGTGCCGAAGTTCGTCCTCCAGGCCGCCGTCGACTGGACGGCCGCCGCGGACGAGAACATGCGCGCGCACGGGCTGCACCACCTCGACACCACCGAGGAGGGCATGAAGGTCCACCGGGCCTTCGAGGCGTCCCACCCGCGCCCGGTCGCCACGGCGGCCACCGTCGCCGACCACCTCGACCACATGCGCGAGGTGGCCGGCATCGACCACCTCGGCATCGGCGGCGACTACGACGGCACGGCCTTCACCCCGGACGGCCTGGACGACGTCTCCGGCTACCCCCGCCTCATCGCCGAGCTGCTGGAGCGCGGCTGGTCGCGGACCGACCTGGCCAAGCTGACCTGGCAGAACGCGGTACGCGTCCTGGGCGCCGCCGAGGACGTCGCCCGCGATCTGCGGGCCACCCGCGCCCCGTCGAACGCGACGATCGGGGAGCTGGACGGCTGACAGGTGGTACCGGGCGCCGGTACGGCAGTGGTACCGGTGCCCGGTACGGACGCCAAGGAAGTGAAGATCTTCAAGGCCCGCTACCCGCTACCACTACAGCGGCTGAGCGTTCCGCCTCAGCAGGCGCAGAGACAGAACGGGTGGCCGGCCGGGTCGGCGTAGACCCGGAAGCCCCTGCCGTCCGGGTGGGCCAGCGGCTTGGCGCCCAGGGCGAGGACGCCCTGCTCGGCCGTGTCCAGATCCTCGACCTCCAGGTCCAGATGGAACTGCTGCGAGGCGTCCGCCGCGGGCCACTTCGGCGGGACCCAGCCGGGCGCCCGCTGGAAGGCGAGCGCCACCCCGCCCGGCACCTTCAGGTCCACCCATTCGCCCTCGCCCTCGACGGTCCCGCCGAGCACCTCGGCGTAGAAACCGGCGAGCGCGCGCGGGTCGGGGCAGTCCAGTACGACGACACCCAGCTTGGCGAGAGCCATGACTTCCTCCTGGTGATGACGATGGTTACCTGTAAGGGCGAGTAACCAGTAACCGTTACTGCATGCTTGCCGATCTCCGGTAACGGCGCAAGCTCTTTGCGCGGTACCGTCACTGGCATGAGTGACAGATCGTCCGCGCCCGGCGGCCTGGCGCTGATCGAGTCCCTGGTCAACACCCTGGACATCGAGACGACAGCGGACTCGCTCGGCACGGCGGAGAACCTGGAGCGCTTCGGGATCACCGAGGCGGACCTGCCCCGGGCGCGCGAGCTGCGCGAGTCGCTGCGCGCCGTCCTGCTCGCGCACGCCGGCCACGCCCCGCACGGCCGGGTGACCCCGCTCGGCGAGCTGCTGGCACGGGCCCCGCTGGTGGTCGCCGTCGACGCGCGGGACGGCGCCGCCGCCCTGACCCCCGCCGACGGCGGACCGCTGCTCTCCCGGGTCGCCGCCGCCGTGGCCGAGGCGCTGGTCGCGGGCACCTGGGCCCGGCTGAAGGCGTGCGAGGCCGGCACCTGCCACTGGGCGTACTACGACCGCAGCCCGGCGGGCCGCCGCCGCTGGTGCTCGATGCAGGTGTGCGGGGCGCGCGCGAAGATGCGCCGGTACCGCGCCAGGGAATCCTGAACACCCGTCCGGTGGTGCGAGAATGCCGGAAGGCGCCGGTTCGGCCGACTGAGCCTCGGCCGAACCGGCGCCGCCCGCGCGTCCCTGTGTACACATGGGCGCGCGTCTGAGCGCGCAGAGCGCGCCGTACACGCCCCGGCGTGCCGCAGGGACCGTCCGTGCCCCGCGGGCCGCGGCTCAGGCCGTCGGGCGGCCCATCGCCCGATACGTCCAGCCGGCCCGCCGCCACAGCTCCGCGTCGAGCGCGTTGCGGCCGTCGAGGACGAGCCGGGCCGCGACGGCCTCGCCCAGCTCGGCCGGGTCCAGCTCGCGGAACTGCTGCCACTCGGTCAGATGCAGCACGGCATCGGCGCCGCGCACCGCCTCCAGCGCCGAGTCGGCGTAGCCGAGCGTCGGGAAGAGGCGGCGCGCGTTGTCCATGCCCTTGGGGTCGTAGACGGTCACCTGGCCGCCCTGGAGGTGGATCTGGCCCGCGACGTTGAGCGCGGGGGAGTCCCGTACGTCGTCCGAGTCGGGCTTGAAGGTGGCGCCCAGCACCGCGATCCGCCGGCCGAGGAACGGCCCGCCGCCCAGCGCCTGCCGGGTCAGCTCGACCATCCGCCCGCGCTGGCGCATGTTGATCGAGTCGATCTCGCGCAGGAAGGTCAGCGCCTGGTCGGCGCCCAGCTCACCGGCGCGCGCCATGAAGGCGCGGATGTCCTTGGGCAGGCAGCCCCCGCCGAAGCCGATCCCGGCGCGCAGGAACTTCCGGCCGATCCGGTCGTCGTACCCGATGGCCTCCGCGAGCTTGGCGACATCGCCGTCGGCGGCCTCGCACACCTCGGCCATGGCGTTGATGAAGGAGATCTTGGTGGCCAGGAAGGAGTTCGCGGAGGTCTTCACCAGCTCGGCGGTGGGGAAGTCGGTGACCACGAAGGGGGAGCCCTCGGCGATCGGCGTGGCGTACACCTCGCGCAGCAGCTTCTCGGCCCGCTCGCTGCGCACGCCGACCACGATCCGGTCCGGGTGCAGGGTGTCCCGGACGGCGAAGCCCTCCCGCAGGAACTCGGGGTTCCAGGCCAGCTCGGCGTCCTCGCCCGCGGGCGCGAGCGCGGCGAGCGTACGGGCCAGCCGGTCCGCCGAGCCCACCGGCACCGTGGACTTGCCGACGACGAGCGCGGGCCCGGCCAGGTGGGGGGCGAGCGAGCCGACCGCCGAGTCGACGTAGGACATGTCGCAGGCGTACTCGCCGTGCTTCTGCGGAGTGTTCACGCAGAGGAAGTGGACGTCGCCGAACGCCCCCGCCTCGGCCCAGTCCTGGGTGAAGCGCAGCCGTCCGGTGGAGCCCTCGATACCGGCCACATGGCGGCGCAGCAGGTCCCCCAGACCGGGCTCGTACATGGGGACCTCGCCCCGGCGCAGCATCTCGATCTTCTCGGGGACCACGTCAAGGCCCAGCACCTCGAAGCCCATCTCGGCCATGGCCGCGGCGTGGGTGGCGCCGAGATAGCCGGTGCCGATCACGGTGATCTTCAGGCTCATGGGTGCTCCAGGAGGGACGACGGGACGCGCTGCCCGAGCATATCGGGGGCGTGCGGGCGGCCCGCGCGGGGCAATGTCCCCACAGCCACCCGTTGTCGCCAAGCTCACGTACCGCTCACGTGAGCAGGCCCCTAAAATTCGAGTTACTTAACGGTAATTAGCATCGCCGCTCGTCATCACCTGTTCATCACTGGTCGTCTTTGGAGCGTGAGAGACCTTGGCCGGATCGGCTGACTTCGACCTGTACCGCCCGTCCGAGGAGCACGACATGCTCCGCGACGCCGTCCGCTCGCTGGCCGAGGCGAAGATCGCGCCGTACGCCGCCGCGGTGGACGAGGAGGCCCGCTTCCCGCAGGAGGCCCTCGACGCCCTGGTCGCGAACGACCTGCACGCCGTGCACGTCCCCGAGAGCTACGGCGGCGCGGGCGCGGACGCCCTCGCCACCGTCATCGTGATCGAGGAGGTGGCCCGCGTCTGCGCGTCCTCCTCCCTGATCCCCGCCGTGAACAAGCTGGGCTCGCTCCCGGTGATCCTCTCCGGCTCCGAGGAGCTGAAGAAGAAGTACCTGGGCCCGCTCGCCAAGGGCGACGCCATGTTCTCGTACTGCCTCTCCGAGCCGGACGCGGGCTCGGACGCGGCCGGCATGAAGACGAAGGCGGTCCGCGACGGCGACCACTACGTGCTCAACGGCGTCAAGCGCTGGATCACCAACGCGGGCGTCTCCGACTTCTACACGGTGATGGCCGTCACCGCCCCGGAGAAGCGCTCCAAGGGCATCTCCGCCTTCGTCGTCGAGAAGTCCGACGAGGGCGTCTCCTTCGGCGCCCCGGAGAAGAAGCTCGGCATCAAGGGCTCCCCGACCCGCGAGGTCTACCTCGACAACGTGCGCATCCCCGCCGACCGCATGATCGGCGCCGAGGGCACCGGCTTCGCCACCGCGATGAAGACCCTCGACCACACCCGCATCACCATCGCCGCCCAGGCCCTCGGCATCGCCCAGGGCGCCCTCGACTACGCCAAGGGCTACGTCAAGGAGCGCAAGCAGTTCGGCAAGCCGATCGCCGACTTCCAGGGCATCCAGTTCATGCTCGCCGACATGGCCATGAAGGTCTCCGCGGCCCGCGCCCTGACCTACCAGGCCGCCGCCGCCTCCGAGCGGGTCGACGCCGATCTGACCTACCAGGGCGCCGCCGCCAAGTGCTTCGCCTCGGACATCGCCATGGAGGTCACCACCGACGCCGTCCAGCTCCTCGGCGGCTACGGCTACACCCGTGACTACCCGGTGGAGCGCATGATGCGCGACGCCAAGATCACCCAGATCTATGAGGGCACGAACCAGGTCCAGCGGATCGT
Source organism: Streptomyces sp. SAT1 (assembly GCF_001654495.1). Taxonomy (GTDB): domain Bacteria; phylum Actinomycetota; class Actinomycetes; order Streptomycetales; family Streptomycetaceae; genus Streptomyces; species Streptomyces andamanensis. The sequence goes on along the minus strand of NZ_CP015849.1, from coordinate 2,866,650 downwards.
GATGGCCCGTAACCTGCCGTAACCGCCCGTACCCGCACCGCTGCCCTCGCCCCTCGTCCGCCGGGACGGGGGGCGACGGCTTTCCGGGGCACGGAAGTTGGCCGAGCGGCCTGCCCCGGGGGCGACTTGGCACTACGTTGGGCCCGGCCGAACCGTTCCGCCCGAAGGGGGCCCGGCACCATGTCCGACCTTTCCGCGACGCACGACGAGGGCATCGCGCGCACGGCCCGGCTGCGGAGCGACGTGTCGCACTCGGCCCGGATCTGGAACTACTGGCTGGGCGGCCGGGACAACTACCCGGTGGACCAGGAGGTCGGCGAGCGGATCCTCTCCTTCGTGCCCCAGCTGCCCCGCTCGGCGGTCGCGGACCGGCGCTTCCTGGCCCGCGCGGTGCGCCACCTCGCCGGGGACGTGGGCATCCGGCAGTTCCTGGACATCGGCACCGGACTGCCGACCGCCGACAACACCCACGAGGTCGCCCAGCGGGTCGCCCCCGAGGCGCGGATCGTCTACGTCGACAACGACCCGCTCGTCCTGGCCCACGCGAGCGCCCTGCTCACCAGCACCCGCGAGGGCGCCACCGACTACGTCGACGCGGACGTGCACGACCCGGAGGCCATCCTGCGCAAGGCCGCCGCGACCCTGGACCTCGGCCGGCCGGTCGCCGTCACCATGCTCGGCATCCTGAACTTCGTCCTGGACACCGACGAGGCCGTCTCCATCGTGCGACGGCTGCTGGCGGCCCTGCCCTCCGGCAGCCACCTGGTCGTCTCGCACCCCACCACCGAGGTGGACGGCGAGGCGATGACCCGGGCGGTGGAGTACTGGAACGGCCAGGGCTCGGCCCCCATGACCCTGCGCGGCCGGGCCGACCTGGAGCGGCTCTTCGACGGGGTCGAGCTGCTGGAACCCGGCATCGTCTCCTGCTCCCGCTGGCGGCCCGGCGCCGGGGACGGGGAGGCCGCCGAGGTCACCCACTTCGCGGGCGTGGGCCGCAAGCCCTGAGCAAGTCCTGAGCAAGCCCTGAGGGGACGCGGCCCGCCGCCCGGTCCCGGCCGTCATCCGGACGGGCGTAGCGCGCCCGGGACTGCGCCGGATGGCGGACGGCGGCGGCCGGGCGTACGACGGAAGGGCACGGGGCCCGCCCCGGGGCCCCTTCGGTCTCCAGGAGGAGCCATGACCCACACCCAGCCCGGCACGATGACCGCCATGAGCAAGGAGATGCAGGACTGCGTCAACGCCTGCATGAGCTGCCACACCGCCTGCGAGGAGGCCATGAGCTCCTGCATGCAGCAGGGCGGCCAGGCGCAGATGCAGGTCATGCGCGCGCTCATGGACTGCTCCGAGACGACCCGGATGTGCGCGGACATGATGATGCGCCGCTCGCCCATGGCGGGCGAGATGTGCGCGATGTGCGCCAAGGCCTGCGACATGTGCGCCGAGGCGTGCATGACCATGCCGGACGACCAGATGATGATGCGCTGCGCCGAGGCGTGTCGCCGCTGCGCGGAGACGTGTCGCGCCATGAGCACCCGGATGTGATCCGTCCGACGGGAACAGCGGGACCCCGCGGCCCGGTGCCGCGGGGTCCCGCTGCCGGGTGCCGTCCGGTCAGTCGCCGGGGGCGGTCACCTTCTCGTCGTTCTTCAGCTGCTCCACCAGCGTCTTGACCTTCGCCTTGTCCCAGACGAGGTTGCCGCCGACGGAACCGGAGATCGGCATGTTCATGGAGGTGCCGTCGCCGCCGCTGACACCCTTCATCGCCCAGAACATGGACGCCAGGTCCCACAGGCTCATGTCCTTGTCGACGATGAGGGAGTCGAGACCGGCGCTCATCGTCGGGTAGAACGTGAACGGGTTGAGGACCGTCGTCGGGGTGGCGACCTCGTGGGCCAGCGCGGACAGGAACTTCTGCTGGTTCTTGGTGCGCTGGAGGTCGGAGGCGGCGAAGGCGTGCCGGGTGCGGACGAAGGCCAGTGCCTGCTGCCCGTCCAGCTTCTGCTTGCCCGCCTGGAAGTCGGCGCCGGACCACTTGTCCTTGAACGGCTTGTCGATGGTCATCTCGACCCCGCCGACCGAGTCCACGATGTTCGCGAAGCCGGCGAAGCCTATCTCCACATAGTGGTCGATGTGCAGGCCGGTGTTGTACTCGATGGTGCGCACCAGCAGCGTCGGGCCGTCCTTGGCGTAGGCCGCGTTCAGCTTGGTCGCGCCCGAGGCCGGGTACGTCTTGCCGGAGTCCGAGCCCTTGAAGCTCGGGATCTCGACGTTGGAGTCGCGCGGCAGGGAGACCAGCGTGTCGCCGTTGTCCCCGACGTGCAGGATCATCATCGAGTCGGTGCGCTTGCCCTCGGCGGAGCCGGTGTGCAGCTTCTTCTTGTCCGCGTCGGACAGCCCGTCGCGGCTGTCGGAGCCGACGATCAGGTAGTTGGTGCCCTTGCCGCCCTCCGGCCGGTCGATGACCTTGGACAGGTCGACGTCGCGGTTGAGCTTGGAGTCGGCCCAGAAGTACGTGGACACCGACGTGACCACCACCAGCGTGACCAGGGTGATCGCGGTCCACTTGATGCGGCGCCGCCAGTTCGGCGCGGGCCGCGGACCGCGGGTGCGGCCGTCGCCCGGACCGGCCGGACCGGCCGGGCCGCCGGGCCCGCCCGGCGAGCCGTAGACCTGTCCGGTGTTGTAGCCGCTGTCGTAGCCCTGGCCGTCGTCGTAGGCGGGACCCTGGCCGCCGTCGACGTACGACGGCTGCTGCGGTACGCCGTAGGGCGGCGCCGCGGGGCCGGGGCCGCGCTGTCCGGGCGGGCCCGCCGGGCCGCCGCGCCGCACCTGGCGCATCACGCGCGCGCCCTCCGGCTGCGCTCCGGCGCTGCCGCGTCCGTACCGGGATCCGCGGTCGTCGCCGCCGGAGAACCCCTCGGGCCAATCATTCATGTGGCCCAGTGTGCCGGGCCCCGGGGTGTGCCCCACAAGGGCCGTCGGAAAATAAGGTCAGGGCTGTTGCCAAGCTGACACAAATTCCCCGGATCCCGGCGCGGCATAAGGTGGAGCCCATGACAGATCAGGCCCCCGCCGCGGAATCCGGACATCCGGAGATACCGGGCAAGCCGACCTCGGCGTCCCGGACCACCCTCAGCCACATCATGACCCACAGCGACACCAACCTGCTGGGTACGGTGCACGGCGGGGTGATCATGAAGCTGGTCGACGACGCCGCGGGCGCGGTGGCCGGGCGGCACAGCGGCGGGCCCGCCGTCACCGCCTCCATGGACGAGATGGCGTTCCTCGAACCGGTCCGCGTCGGTGACCTCGTCCATGTGAAAGCCCAGGTCAACTGGACCGGACGGACCTCCATGGAGGTCGGCGTCCGGGTGCTCGCCGAGCGCTGGAACGAGTCCGCCCCGGCCACCCAGGTCGGCTCCGCCTATCTGGTCTTCGCCGCCGTGGACGCCGACGGCAAGCCCCGCGCGGTGCCGCCGGTGCTCCCCGAGACCGAGCGGGACAAGCGCCGCTACCAGGAGGCGCAGATCCGGCGCACCCACCGCCTGGCCCGCCGCCGCGCGATCATGGAGCTGCGCGAGCAGCGGGCCGCGCAGGGGTACGAGGACTGAGTCCGCGCCCCGGCCGCCCGCGCCGGGTGTGATCTCAGTCGCACGCCACCTGGTCGCCGCGCACCACCTCGGTGCTGTCCTGCGCCACCGTCCGCACCCGCACCTGGCGCACCTGCCGGAAGTCGCTCCCGGCGACGACCCGCAGCGTGGCGCCCTGTCCCGGCACGGCCCGCAGCTCGCTGCCGGGCAGCGCGGCGGCCAGCGACCGGGCCGAGCGGTCCCAGCGGGGGTCGTAGAACACGAGCGTCCGCTTCACCCCGCGCTGCCTGGCGTCCACGGGTGCCTTGGTGGTGGCGAACCCGGCGGCGGCGAGCGCGGTGTCCACCCGGCGGGCCAGCCCCGCGGTGTCGGTGCCGTTCTCCACCTGGACCCGGATCCGCTGCGGCGGGATCTCCACGGCCGTGGCCGCATCGGGCCTGCGGGCCTGCTTGCGCGCGGCCAGCGGGCGGTCGTCGCGCAGCGTGCGGAAGAGCCGGGCGGCCTGCGCCGGGTCCCACTTCACGGTCGAGCCGAGCCCCTTGACGGGGAAGGACGCCTGGGCGACCGGCACGGTGGTGAACTCCGAGGAGGAGGGCGAGAAGTTCCGCATCGCCCGGCCGAGGTCGAGCAGCTCGTCGGTGTGGAAGCCCTGGTCGGCGCGGACCGAGCCGAGCACGGCCCGGGTGACGTCCCGGAACCTCATGGGGTTCAGCAGCACCCGCGAGGAGGTCGCCCGCTCGATCAGGGCGGCCAGGAAGAGCTGCTGCCGCTTCATCCGCCCGAAGTCGCTGGCCCCGTCGACGTGCCGGGAGCGGACGTACTGGAGGGCCTGCCCGCCGGTGAGGGTGTGCACGCCGGCGGCCAGGTCCAGCCCGGTGTAGGTGTCCTTCATCGGGACGGCCGTGCAGATCTGGACGCCGCCGAGGACGTCCACGGTCCGCATGAAGGCGGTGAAGTCGACCTCCAGATAGTGGTCGATCTTCAGCCGGGTCATGCTCTCGACCGTGCTCACGGTCAGGGCCGGACCGCCCTCGGCGTAGGCCGCGTTCAGCTTGACCGGGTGCGGCGGGTGCTGCCTGCCGGTGTTGCGGTCGAGATGGGCGGGCAGGTCGACGTAGGAGTCGCGGGGCAGGCTGACGACGCTGGCCCGCTCCCGGTCCTGGGACAGGTGCACGATCATCATGGTGTCGGTGCAGTGGCAGGGCTGGCCGCCCAGCCGGTAGCGCTGCCGCTCCTGCTCGCTGATCCGGTCCCGGCCGTCGGTGCCGACCAGCAGCACGTTCAGGCCGTGGCCCGTCGGCGGCCTGTTCTTCATGTCCCGGAAGGGATCGATCCGGGTGATGTCGGCGTCCAGGCTGGAGACCACCGCGTGCCCGATCCCGGCGGAGGCGAGCACCACCACGGAGAGCGTGGTCGCCGCCCGCATGGCCCAGCGCGGTCTGCGGCGCGGCGGCGGCGCGTACGGCATGCGGGCCGCCCGTACGGGTGCGGCGGCCTGCCGCGGCCCGCGTCGCGGTGGCGCGGGCGGCCTCGGCGGCCGGGGCGACGTGGTGGACATGGGGGGCACCTCCGCGGATGGCGTGGGTGGACACCGTGAGCACCGTAGGCCCATACGATCTGCTGCCCGGTGCAGCGGCCCCCGCGGCGCGCACCGGTGTCCCCCGTTCGCGGTAACGTGAGCACCGATGAACGCCAACTCCGACGTGCGGTTCCCCGCCGTTTCTGTGATCATGCCCGTCCTCAATGAGGAGCGGCATCTGCGCGGGGCCGTCGAAGCGATCCTCGCGCAGGAGTACGACGGCGAGATGGAGGTCGTGATCGCCCTGGGTCCGTCCACGGACCGCACGGACGAGATCGCCGCCCAGCTCGTCCGCGACGACCCCCGCGTGCACACGGTCCCGAACCCCACCGGCCGCACCCCCGCCGCCCTCAACGCCGCGATCAAGGCCTCCCGCCATCCGATCGTCGTCCGCGTCGACGGCCACGGCATGCTCTCGCCGAACTACATCGCCACGGCGGTACGGCTCCTGGAGGAGACCGGCGCGCAAAACGTGGGCGGCATCATGCACGCCGAGGGCGAGAACGCGTGGGAGCACGCGGTCGCCGCCGCGATGACCTCGAAGATCGGCGTCGGCAACGCGGCCTTCCACACCGGCGGCCAGGCCGGCCCCGCCGAGACGGTCTACCTGGGCGTCTTCCGCCGCGAGGCCCTGGAACAACAGGGCGGCTACAACGAGGAGTTCATCCGCGCCCAGGACTGGGAGCTGAACTTCCGCATCCGCGAGGCGGGCGGCCTGATCTGGTTCTCGCCCGAGCTGCGGGTCTCCTACCGCCCCCGGCCGAACGTGAAGGCGCTCGCCAAGCAGTACAAGGACTACGGCCGCTGGCGGCACGTCGTCGCCCGCTACCACGAGGGCTCCATCAACCTGCGCTACCTCGCCCCGCCGACCGCCGTGTGCGCCATCGCGGCCGGGATCGTGGCGGGCGCCGCCGTGACCCCCTGGGCCCTGGTGGTCCCGGGCGGCTATCTCGCGGCCATCGCCGCCGGTTCCCTGCCCGCGGGCAAGGGCCTGCCGCTGCGCGCCCGGCTGCGCATCCCGGTGGCCCTGGCCACCATGCACATGTCCTGGGGCTGGGGCTTCCTGACCAGCCCCCGCTCCCTGGCCAAGCGGGTCATCGCCTCCCGGCGCCCGGCGGTCGTCACCTCCTCCGCCTGACCGGCCCACCCCCCCGGACATCCGGAGGGCCCCTCACCGCACGGCGGGAGGGGCCCTTCCGGTATGCGCGCGCCGCTACCAGCGGTAGGGCTGGTACACGTCCATGCACTGCTTGGTGTCCGCGCCGTTGATGGCGTCGGAGTTCTCCGGGATGTCCCCGGCCTTGGGCGCCTTCTGCTTCGGGTACGTGCTGCCCTCGCGCCAGTCCGCGCCGACGACGAGCGTGACGCCGGAGACGTCGGTCGACCGCTCCACCGAACCGACCGGGATGCCCAGGGCGGTGGCGACCCGCTCGGCGTCGCCCTTCAGTTCGGCGCTCGGATAGCGCACGACCGTGTCGGACACGGCCGGGGTGGTCGAGCCGTCCGGCGTCGCCCGGGTGAAGCCCTTCCGCACCAGCTCGTCGCTGAGGGCGGTGGCCCGGTGGCCGACCGGGGCCAGCTCGGCGGTGCGGGTGCCGTTCTGCACCGTGACACCGATCTGGCCGTCCGCGTGCGCGGGGGGCGAGCTGGGCTGCGTCGTCTTCTTGGCGCCGTCCGCGCCCTGCTTCGCGTCGGTGGGCTTGCCGTTGGCGTCGAAGGAGACGTCGTCGCGCAGCAGCTTCCACATCTTCTGCGCGTTGCTGCCGTCCGGCACGACGTGGTCGCGGTTCTGCGGGTCCTGGACGTTCGGCATCGTCGTCATGGTGATGCGGTTCGTCGGGACCGCCTTGAGCTGCATGCCCAGGTCGTAGAGCTTCTTGCCGGTGCCGATCTCCTCGGAGACGTGCAGCGACTTGGTGGCCGCCTCCGCCAGGTCCATCAGCCGGCCCGTGTCGGTGAAGATGCTCTGGTCCTTGAGCGTGCGGATCATCGAGTTCAGGTACATGTGCTGGGCCCTGGCCCGCAGCAGGTCGCTGCCCCAGGCGTGCCGGGTGCGCAGCCACTGGAGGGCCTGCTCGCCCTTGACCTTGTGGGTGCCGGCCGTCAGCTTCAGGCCGGAGCCGCCGTGCGCGAGGGCCGTCGAGCGGTCCCACACGTTCTGCTTCACGCAGACGTCGACGCCGCCGATGGCGTCCGCCATCCGCACCACGCCCGCGAAGTCGATGGTCATCCAGTGGTCGATGTACACACCGGTGAGGTTCTGCCAGGTGGCGAGGGTGCAGCCGGCGCCGCCGCGGGCCAGGGACTCGTTGATGATGGTGTTGGTCGCCGGGTACGTCTTCCCGGACTCCGGGTCCGTGCACTTGGGGATGTCCACGCGGGTGTCGCGCGGGATGCTCACCACGGAGGCGCTCTTGCGGTCCGCGGCCAGGTGGATCAGCATCTGTACGTCGCCCAGCGGCGGGTTGCCGCGGTTGTCCCGGCCGCCGCCGAGCGCGATGTTGGCATCGGAGTCGCGGCTGTCGGAGCCGATCAGCAGGATGTTCAGGGGCGTCTGGCCGTCGGCGTTCGCCTTCGACCTGGCCGCCTTGGAGTCACCGCTGCTGCGTTCGCCCTTCTGGATGTTGCCGTTCAGATGCTCGTAGTAGAGGTAACCGGCGCCGGCCGTCCCGAGTATGACCACCGCGAGCACGGTGGCCGACCAACGCAGCACCCGGCGTTTGGGCCGTCTGCCGCCGGTGCCCCGGCCGCCGCGCCCGTCCCCGCCGCGCCGGCCGTGGCCGCCGCCTCCCGTGCTCTTCTCGTGCTGCGCCAGAGGCATCGTGTCCTCGACCGCGGGCCCCTCCCCGCGCAGACCACTCTGCGTCAACTCCCCATCCTCCCCGCCCTCAAGTCATCGAACAGGCCTGTCGTACGCCGTGTTAGACGTACGACAGGCCCGTCAGGTCACACGGTGCGCTCAACTGGCGCACTGAACCGTGTCGGCCGTGTGCTGCCCCTCCACCTTGGGTGCCTTCTTGGGAGCGGTGAGTGACACTCCAGCACCCTTGTAGTCCTTGCCCAGGATCAGCGTCATCGCGGGCAGGCCCTGGGAGTTGGTCACGCTCTTGCCCGGCTTCAGCGCGGCGCCCGGCAGCCCCATGAGCGAGGCGAGTTCACGGGCCTGGTCCGCCTGGTCGGGCGCGTACTCCAGCGTGGTGTTGGCGAGCTTCTCCGGCGCGTTGCTGCCGTTCTCCGACTTGAGCACGCCCTGCTGGTTCTGGAGCCAGGTGAGCGTCTCCTGCGCCGCGCCGTCCCTGGCCCCGCCGTTGAGGATGCGCACCCGCACCTCGGAGGCCGCCGACCGGGTGCCCTTGAGCCGGGCCGCCTGCGCGTCCTTCGCCTGCTGCTCCTTCTTCTTCACCTCGGTGAAGGAGACGTCGCTGCTGATGGTGTCGAACACCTGGGGAGCCTGGGCCTGGTTGAGGATGACCGTCTTGTGGACCGGGCCGTCGTCGGGGTTGTCGAGCACGGGCACGGTCAGGAAGGTGATGTTCTTCGTCGGCACCTTCTTCAGCTCCAGCGCCACGTCCTTGAGCGTGCTCGCCTTGCCGATGCCGGTGTCGACGGTCAGCGACTTGGTGGCCGCGTCCGCCAGGTCGTACAGCTTGACCGGGTTGGTGAGGGTGTCGCCGGAGGCCATCTTGCGCATCAGCGAACTGAGGAACTGCTGCTGCACCTTGATCCGGTCCAGGTCGCCGTGGTTGCCGAAGCTGTGCCGGGTGCGGACGAAGGCCAGCGCCTCCTCGCCCTCGATCTTGGACGAGCCGGCGGGCAGGTTCAGGTGCGAGTCCTTGTCGTTGACGGCGTGCTTGAGGCACACCTCGACGCCGCCCACCGCCGAGGTCAGGGTCTTCACGGCGTTGAAGTCGGCCATCATGAAGTGGTCCGGGGAGATGCCCGTGACCCCCTTGACCGTGAGCATCGCGCAGCCCGGGTCGCGGCCGTCCTGGCCCAGGCTCTCGTTGAACCGGACCTTGTGCGAGCCCGGGACGACCTTGGTGCTGCCGTCGGGCTGCTTGGTCGGGCAGTCGGGGACGTCGACGATCAGGTCCCGGGGGATGCTCAGCGCGGTGGCGTTCGTCCGGTCCTTGGAGACGTGCAGCAGGATGTTGGTGTCCGCGTGGCCCACGCTGCCCTTGTCGCCGTAGCCCTCGTTGCCCTTGCCGGTCCGCTTGTCGGTACCGATGATGAGGATGTTGAAGGCATCGTCCTTGCTGAAGCTGTCCTTGGCCGCGCTGCCCACGTCGGTGGTGGTGACGTTGCCTTCGAGGTGCTTGAGGATCAGATAGCCCGCCGTGCCGGCGCCGACCAGGACGAACGCCATGGTGCCGCCGGTCCACATCAGGACCTTCTTGGTCCGCGACCGCTTCTTCTTCTCCGGGCGGCGGCTGCGCCGGCCGGGCGGCGGCTCCTCCTCGCCGGGCGCGCCACGGCGGCGGCGCGGGCCGGGCACGGTGGGTGCCGGGGCCGTCTCGTGGGCCTGCTCCGCTCCGGGCGGAGTGCCGCGCCGCCGGGAGTCCGCGCCACCGGGCCCGGGGGCGGCGCCCCGGCGCTGCCCCGGCACCGCCGACTGCGGAGGGGAAGGGTCCAGTCGCAGTTCGTATTCACCGGTGGCCGGATTGAGCACCCACTGGTCTGCGGGATCAATGTTGTCCGCCCGCCCACGGCCTTGCGCGTCCACGGTTGTCCGAACCCTCCGTCGGGGCCACGCGGCGCCTTCCCCCTGAGGCGCTCAGGTCTGGTTCACACAGTGCGCGACCCCAGGATGACCTCGTGGCCGGTAGCACCGGATCGCTCACACTATCCGGCCGGTTGAGCATTGAGCGACGCCGGTGACGAATTCCACGCCCCTACAACTGGGCAATCCGCCCATTTTCCCTGGACAAAAGTTCGCCCTTGGCCGCGGCTTTACCCGCAGGGGTCCTGTGCGGCGGTATTGCCGGTGAAGGTGGGCGTCGGCGAAGGTGGGGCCGCGAGGACCCGGCTGGTCCCGGCGGCCGCCGGGACGCCCGGATAAACGTACTGAACGTAGTCGTCCGGCTGCGCAGGCGATTCCTCGCCGGGCGTGGAATCGGGTCCCCGCGCGGAATCCCCCGGCCCGGAATTGCCGTCGTTTGCGCCGGAATCCCGTGAATCCTCCGGGGCGACCTCCACCGGCCGGTCGGTGCGCAGCCGGGCGAACAGCTTCTCGGCCTCCGGCTGCACGAGCTGATCGCGGTCGGCGTCGTAGGCGTACGACTTCCGCGGAACCGTCAGGAACCGCACGTGTTCCGTGGGGATCTCGCGCAGCCCGCGCACGAGTTGGTGGAGACCGCGCAGATTCGCCAGCGCCGGGTCGGTGGTCAGCGAGGAGGTGGCCGCGTCCAGGACGGGGTACAGCTTCACCGGGTTCAGCAGGACCCCGTCGCCGCGCACCTTGCCGACGAGGGCGCCGAGGAACCGCTGCTGCCGTTCCATCCGGTCGGTGTCGCTGCCGTCGCCGAGCGTCTTGCGGGCCCGGACATAGCCGAGGGCCTGCTCGCCGTCGAGCGTCACCCGGCCCGCGGGCAGCCGCAGCCCGGCTTCCTTGTCGGTCACCGGCTCCTTCAGGCACACCTGCACGCCGTCGACCGCGTCGACCAGGTCCTTGAACCCGCCGAAGTCGACGACCATGTGGTGGTCGACCCGGATGCCGGTCAGCTTCTCGGCGGTCCGGATCGTGCAGGCCGAACCGCCCACCTCGTAGGCGTGGTTGAGCATCGCGAACACCGGTTCGCTGCGGCTGCCGTCCCGGCGGCGGCAGCCGGGCACGCGCACCATCAGGTCGCGGGGCAGGGACACGGCGGTGGCACTGTGCCGGTCGGCGGCCAGATGCAGCAGGATCACGGTGTCGGACCGTTCGGTGCCCGCGTCGCGTCCGTACCCCGTGTTGCCGTGGCCGGTGCGGGTGTCCGACCCGATCAGCAGGATGTTCTGTGCCCCCTTGACCAGGGCGGTGGGCCGTTCTTTCTCGTAGCGCCGCAGTTCGGCCGCCGCTGCCTCGTCGGCGGTGATGTTGCCGCTGAGCCGGGCGTAGACGGCCCAGCCGGTCACGGCGGAGCCGCCGACGAGGACGGCCGCGGCGAACGCGGCGGCCTGGAGTCTGCGCAGGCGCCGCGCCGCGGCCCCGGCGCCGGTGGCCGACGCGCCCTGTCCGGGCCCCACGGCCCCCGGGACCCGTGCCCCGGATCCCTCGTGCGGCCCCTCTGCCCTGCGGCCCACGACCGCGACCACCCTCTTCCTGGCCTCTTCCCGGCCTCGTCCCGGCCTCTTCCCGACGTCCCGTCCGTACGACGATGGCCCGTCGGGGGAGGGGAGGCGGGGTGATGCTGGGCCGAACGGGGGAAATCGCCAGGAGCGGGAGCGGGAGCAGAAGCAGGAGGAGGGGGAGGGGGGAGGGGGAGCGAGGCCAGGGGCGTCGGTCACCTCGCCGTGGCGGTGACCCGTTCCGTCTCGATGCGCTGGGCCAGGGCGGTCTCGTCCAGGCGGTCCAGGTGGCGGCACAGGACGACGGACCCGCCGGAGGCGAGCGGCGCGTACAGACCCGCGCTCAGTCCCTCCCAGGTGTCGTACGCCAGTCCGGACAGCAGCCGGGAACCGGGACCCGTCAGGCCCAGCCGGGACGCGTCGGCGCGGGCCCGCTCCACGACGTCGGCCGCGCTGTGCTCCGCACCGGCCACGACCAGCGCGGGCTCCTCCGGGTCCACCGGCGCGAACGGCGCGAACCGGTCGCCCTGGCCCGGCACCTCGACGGCGTAGTCGGCGAAGCCCGCGGGCGGCTGCGGGAACCGCCCGCCCAGCGGGCGCAGCGCCAGCGCGATCCGCTCGCCCGAGCAGGCCCGCGCCGCCTCCAGCGAGTCCGGCCCGCTGACCACGACATCGGCGGCCCCCGGGTCCCCGCCGACGTCCGCGACCGCGCCCACCGACGCGCACGCCAGCAGCCACACCGCCGTCTGCCAGTGCGCCGGCAGCAGCAGCGCGACCCGGTCACCGGGGCCCGCGGCCAGGTCCCCCTGGAGGAGGTTCGCCGTCTTGGCCACCCAATTGGCGAAGGTGGCGACGGACAGTTCGACGCGTTCGCCCGTGGCGTCGTCGTAGAAGGTCACCAGGGGGCGTCCCGGGTCCGCGGCGAGCGCGGAACGCAGCAGGTCGGCAGGGGTGCGTTCGGTGGCGTTCACCCGCGTCAGCGTACGCGGCGCGGGCCGCCCGCGGCGAGGGACGGCGACCGGGACCTCGCCGCTCGGTCATCAGTTCGAGGGAACATCACCCGACGCACCGTCAGTTCGTAGATGGACATATATGTGTGACTATGTCCAAGATCGGGGGCATGCGTCGATACGGATTCCTTGCGTCCTCGATCGGTGTCACCTGTGCGGCCGGACTCGCCCTCGTGCCGGGCGTCCCCGCGGGTGCCGCCGCAGCCGCCGTACCGGCCACGGCGCCCGGAGCGGCCCCGGCCGCGACGGCGCCCGCCGTCCCCGGCAGCACCCAGTCCCTGCCCCTGGCCGCGCGCGCCCAAGGCCACGCCCGCGGCCGGTCCTTCACCGCCGCCCGCCTCGAACAGGGCCTGTACCGCACGGACGTACGGCACTTCTCCCTGGTCGGCGTCGTCTGGGACGACCCGGACACCGAACTGCACGGCACCGTCCAGGTCCGCACCCGCTCCGCGGCCACCGGCACCTGGTCCGACTGGCAGGACGTCGACACCCACAACGCCGACCACGGCGCCGACCCGGGCGCCGCCGAGCGCGCCGCCGGACACATCCGCGGCGCCACCGCGCCGCTGTGGGTGGGCGACTCCGACGGTGTCGACCTGCGGGTCCGCGCCGACACCGGGGACCGCGCCGACGGCGCCCCGGCCCGGCAGCCGGCGCCGCTGCCCTCCGGGCTGCGCCTGGAACTCGTCGACCCCGGCGACACACCTCCGGCCACCCCGCAGGCCGACCAGGCGCGCACCGGCGAACTGACCGAGGCCGCGACCGCCGCCTCCGCCGCCAACTCCGGCCTCGCCCCGCTCGGCGCCACCGAGATCCCCGCCCTCGACCAGGCGGCCACCGCACGCGAACTGCTCGACCTGCGCGGCGACGAACTCACGGCCGCCCAGCGCGCCAAGCCCTACATCGGGGCACGCCCGCGCATCGTCACCCGGCACGGCTGGGGCGCCGACGAGTCACTGCGTTCGCGCGGGTTCGGCTACACGAAGAAAGTGAAGGCCGCGTTCGTCCACCACACCGCGACCGGCAACAACTACCGCTGCTCGCAGGCTCCTTCGGTGATCCGAAGCATCTACCGCTACCACGTCAGGAGCATGGGCTGGCGCGACATCGGCTACAACTTCCTCGTCGACAAGTGCGGCACCGTCTACGAGGGCCGCGCCGGGGGCGTGGCCAAGCCCGTCCTCGGCGCCCACACCATGGGCTTCAACAGCGACAGCGTGGGCATCGCCGTCATCGGCACCTACAGCAAGACCAAGCCGTCCTCCGCCGCCCTCAAGGCCGTCGCCCGGCTGACCGCGTGGAAGCTCGGCCTCTACGGGATGGACCCGCGCGGCAAGACCTATCTGAAGTCCGGCGGTGGAAACCGCTACAAGAAGGGGAAGAACGTACATCTGAACGTGATCTCCGGTCACCGGGACGGCTTCGCCACCGACTGCCCCGGACGCAAGCTCTACGCCAAGCTCGGCACGATCCGCTCGACCGCGGCGCGCTACCAGGGCCGCTGAGAACGGTCTGCCTACACTGTCCGGCCGAAGGACGAAGCGGCCGGTCCCGGCAGGAAGCGGAGACGACAGGTGAAAGAAGCGATCCTCCTGGTCGGCGGCAAGGGGACCCGGCTGCGCCCGCTCACGGTGCACACCCCCAAACCCATGGTGCGGGCGGCCGGCGTGCCCTTCCTCACCCACCAGCTGGCGCGGGCCGCCGCGGCGGGCGTCGAGCACATCGTGCTCGCCACCTCCTATCTGGCCGAGGTCTTCGAACCGTACTTCGGCGACGGCTCCGCCCTCGGGCTCCGATTGGAGTACGTCACCGAGGAGGAGCCCCTCGGCACCGGTGGCGCCCTGCGCAACGTCGCCGCGCGCCTGCGCTCCGGGCCGGACGAGCCGGTGCTCGTCCTCAACGGCGACATCCTGACCGGCCTGGACATCGGCTCTCTGGCGCGCACCCACGAGGAGAGCGGCGCGGACGTCTCCCTGCATCTGACGAAGGTGACCGACCCGCGCGCCTACGGCCTGGTCCCGACCGACGCCACGGGCAGGGTCCTCGCCTTCCTGGAGAAACCGCAGACCCCCGAGGAGATCGTCACCGACCAGATCAACGCGGGAGCGTACGTCTTCCGCCGCTCGGTCATCGACCAGATCCCGCAGGGCCGCCCGGTGTCGGTGGAGCGCGAGACCTTCCCCGGTCTGCTCGCGGCCGGCGCGCACCTCCAGGGCATGGTGGACTCCACCTACTGGCTGGACCTCGGCACCCCGGCCGCCTTCGTCCGCGGCTCGGCCGACCTGGTCCTCGGCCGTGCCCCGTCCCCGGCGGTGCCCGGCCGCTGCGGCGACCGCCTCGTCCTGCCCACCGCCGTCGTCGCCCCCGACGCCAAGCTGACCGGCGGCACCGTGGTCGGCGAGGGCGCCCGCGTCGCCGAGGGCGCGCGGGTGTCCGGCAGTACGATCCTGCCCGGCGCCGTCATCGAGCCCGGCGCCGTCATCACCGACTCCCTCATCGGCACCCGCGCCCGCATCGGCCGCCGCTCCGTCCTCACCGGCACGGTGATCGGTGACGGCGCGGTCGTCGGCGCCGACAACGAGCTGCGCGACGGCATGCGGATCTGGTGCGACGCGCGCATCCCGGCGGGCGCGGTGCGCTTCTCCTCGGACCAGTAGGCGGTCACTCCGGGAGGCGGCCGGCCAGGGCCAGGAGGTCCGGCTGGGCGGACACGGGTCTCGGCCCGGCTCCGGACGCGGTGGCGGACGCGGTGGCGGACGCGGTGGCGGACGTGGTGACGGGGGCGGTGGCGGATGTGGTGACGGGGGCGGTGGCGGATGTGGTGACGGGGGCGGTGACGAGGACGGACGCGCTGATCCACGTCGGGATCACGGCCCGGCCGAACCCGCCCCGGCTCCCCGGGCCGCGCCGGGACGGGCGCGCGTCCGGTGAGCGGGTCCGGGACGGTCGGGTGTCCGACGGGCGGGTCCGGGGCGGGAAGGCGTTCGGTGAGTGGGTTCGGGGCGGTCGGGTGTCCGGCGGGTGGGTCCAGGGCGGTAGGTCGGGTGTCCTGTGGACAGGTCCGGGAGGGAAGGCGCCCGGTGCAGCGGGTCGGCCGGTCCGCGCTCGTCGCGGCGTTCCGGCGCCGCGGCGGTTGCGCCGCGGTCAGGCCGCTGGCGCTGCTGTCGCTGGCGCTGCCGTGAGGTCCCGCCCCGCCCCGCCCCGCCCGGCGGGCGTGCGCGCGGCTCACAGCCGTCCCATGTCGCGCAGCGGCATCCGCGGTGCCCGGCGCGGCGGGATCCGGCCGCTGAGCAGGATCAGCCGGGCCGCCCGGTGCCGCTGACCGGCGTACGGCTGCAGCAGCCGCAGCATCTCGGTGTCGTCGGCGTCCCGGTTCCCGGCCAGCGCGAACCCCACGATCCCGGGCAGGTGCAGGTCCCCGACCGTCACCTCGTCCGCCGCGCCGTGGCTGCGCTGCACAGTCTCCGCCGAGGTCCACGGCCCGATCCCGGGCACCACCTCCAGCCGCCGCCGGGCCGCCGCCGGAGGCATCGCCGTCGCCTCCTCAAGCCGCGCGGCCACCCGCACCGCGCGCAGCACCGTCGACGCCCGCTTGTCGTCGACCCCGGCCCGGTGCCAGTCCCAGGACGGGATCAGCGCCCAGGTGCGCGGCGCCGGCATCACATGCATCGGCACGGGAACGGGGCCGGGCGCCGGTTCGCCGTACGTGCACACCAGCGTCCGCCAGGCCGCGTACGCCTCCAGCGTGGTGACCTTCTGCTCCAGGACCGAGGGGATCAGCGACTCCAGCACCAGTCCGGTCCGGGTCAGCCGCAGCCCGGGGCGCCGGTGCCGGGCCAGCGCGAGCAGCCGGTGCCGGGGCGCGAACGCCGCGGGTTCGTCGGCCGCGCCCAGCAGCTCGGGCAACTGGTCGAGCAGCCACTCGGCGCCCGGTCCCCACGCCCGCCCGCACACCTGTCCGCCACGGACGAAGACCCGCAGCGTGCCCGGCCCGAGCGGGGTGCGGCTGGCCCGCCACACGGACCCGTCCGGCATCGCGCGGAAGGTCGGATCGCCCGGCCCGCGCCGCAGCGGCCCCAGGACCAGGCCCAGGTCCAGCGGCTCGTCCGGCACCCAGGCCCGCACCCGCTCGGGCCCGCCCGGCGGCACCTCGGGCGCGCCCGCGGCCGCGGGTACGGCGACCCGGCCCCCTGGCACGGTCGTGTGCGGGGGCCGCGGGCGCGGGGCGAAGCGTCCTGCCACGATCAGTTCCCGGGGTCGGCGGCGGTCGGTACGAGCCTAGGGCCTGTCGTCAAATTCCCGCCTGCCTCGCGACGCCATGCACGCTCCCCCGAGCTCTTCGAGCAGGGGGGACCCCCACTCGCCGCACCGGGCCCAGACCCGAGTACGTCCAGTACGCGGGCCAGGACCCGGCACTCCCCCGAGCTCTTCGAGCAGGGGGGACCCCCGGAGCACGCACCTGACGCCGCGAGGCCCGCCCTCCGGGCGGACGACGGGAATTTGACGACAGGCCCTAGGGCCAATACCGGTGACTTTGTTGTGGTCTGGTCGTTGGGTGGGTTGTGCCAAGGCCGGGTCAGGTGAAGTCGTCGGGGGTTGGTCGGTTCTCGGATCGGATCGCGTTGGGGGTGCTGACGCGGGCGTTTCCGCCGGAGCTGGTCGACGAGGTGGTCGCCGAGTGCGGCCGGGTCGAGCAGCGGACGCGGTTGCTGCCGGCGCGGGTGGTGGTCTACTTCGTCCTGGCGATGTGCTTGTTCTTCGGGCAGGGCTATGAAGAGGTGGCCCGGCTTCTGGTCCAGGGGCTGGAGCGTGAGGGCCGGTGGGCGACCACCTGGCGGGTGCCCACCACGGCGGCGATCGGGCGGGCCCGGTTGCGGCTCGGGCCGGAGCCGTTGCGGGCCCTGTTCGCCCGGGTGTGCCGGCCGGTCGCGGACGCGCGGACGCAAGGCGCCTGGTACCGGCGGTGGCGGCTGGTCGCGGTGGACGGCACGGTCTTCGACGTTCCGGACACCGCGGCGAACGCCCAGTTCTTCGGGCGTCCCGGTACCAGTCGCGGGCAGGGCCGCAGTGCGTATCCGCAGGCGAGGGTGGCGGCCCTGGCCGAGTGCGGCACCCATGCCGTGTTCGCGGCCGAGGCCGGACCCCTCAACGTCCACGAGAGTGCTCTGGCCCAGCGGCTGTTCCCGGCGCTGACGGAGGGCATGCTTGTCCTGGCCGACCGGGGTTTTTGCGGATTCGATCTGTGGCGGGCCGCGAAGGCGGGCGGTGCGGACCTGCTGTGGCGGGTCCGCAGCGTCGTGGTGCTGCCGGTCCTGGAGACCCTCGCTGACGGCTCCTACCTGTCGGAGATCGTCGCCGCGCGGGACCACCACCGACGCGCGGACCCCGAGCGGGTGCGAGTGATCGAGTACACCCTCGGCCCCCGCGACGGTGACCGCACCGTCTACCGGCTGATCACCACCATCCTCGATCCTGAGCAGGCACCGGCTCAGGAGCTTGCCGCCCTCTATGCCCAGCGGTGGGAGATCGAGAACACCCTGGACGAGATCAAGAATCACCAGGGCGCCCCAGGGATGGTGCTGCGTTCCCAGCACCCCCGCGGCGTCGAACAGGAGATCTTCGCGTTCCTGCTGGTCCACCACGCGCTGCGGGACCTGATGCACCAGGCCGCTCTCCACACCGGGCACGATCCCGACCGGGTCTCCTTCACCCGAACCCTTCGCGTCGTCCGCCGCCACGTCACCGGGCAGGCGGCGCTTTCCCCCCTCCCGACTGGCCCGGTCCATCACCCAGAGCCTGCGTGAGATCACAGAACGACTGCTGCCCGCACGGCGGTTGCGTTCCAACCCCCGCGTGATCAAACGCAAGATGTCCAACTGGGCCCTCAAACGAGCCGAGCACCACAGCCCACCCCGGCCAGACACTCCGGTGGTCCGGCTGGTCGGGCCAACCAAGACCACCCCAACCAGCCGGAAAACAAACTAAATCACCGGTATTGGCCCTAGGGCACGTCTCCGGGCGGTCACCCGCCCCGGCGAGGCCGCCTCAGCGCACCTCGACGAACGTCTCCGGGTCCCGCTCGTCCCGGGGTCTGGGCGGGCCGTCCGGGTGCCCGACCGCCACCGCGCCCATCGGGTCCCAGTCGGCGGGCAGTTCCAGCACCTCGCGCACCACGTCCCGGCAGAACATCGTCGAGGACACCCAGGCCGAGCCGAGCCGCTCCCCGGCCAGCGCGACCAGGAAGTTCTGCACGCCCGCTCCGGCGGCGACCACGAACATCTCCCGCTCGGCACCGTCGCGCCGCGGGTCGCCGTAGGTGTGTGAGCCGTCCATGACCAGGCACGGCACCACCAGGTACGGGGCGTGGCGCAGGACGTCCCCGCGGCGCACCCGCCTGGCGATCGACTCCTTGCTCTTGCCGTCCCGCCGCAGGTCGGCGATCCAGGCGTCGCGCATCGCGTCCAGCAGCCGGGTCCGCGCCCCGGGCGACTCCAGCAGCACGAACCGCCACGGTGTGGTGTGGTGCGGCGCCGGAGCCGTCACCGCCGCCGCGACCGCGCGCCGCACGGCACCGGGGTCCACGGGCTCGTCGGTGAAGGACCGCACCGTACGCCGTTGGGTCACCGCCTCGCGTACGGCCTCGGAGGTGCCCAGCCGGAACATGTCGTCGCGTGCCTCGCGCACCAGCGCCCGCGCGCCCGGCCCGTCGTCGTCCGTGACCGTGTGCCCCAGGCCGCGCACCACGGCGACGGGCAGCCCGGCGGCCTTGCCCTTGACCAGGTCGCCCGCCGCGGCCAGTTCGTCGGCGGTGGCGACGACGGTGGCGCTGAGCGGGTTGCCGTGGGCGTCGGTGCCGCCGCGCAGGTCGTCCAGGACGCGCAATCCGGCGGCGCCGATGGCGACATCGGTGAGCCCGGCCCGCCAGGGGCGGCCGAAGGTGTCGGTGACGAGGACCGCGACGTCGACGCCGAGCACCGCGCGCAGGCCCTCGCGGATCGCGCGCGCGGAGGCGTCCGGGTCCCCGGGCAGCAGCAGCACCGTGCCCGCGGGCGTGTTGGAGGCGTCCACCCCGGCGGCGGCCATGACCAGGCCCTGCCGGTTCTCCACGATGCGCAGCGGTCCGCGCCGGGCCACGACCCGCACGGTCTCGGCGTCGATCGCGGCCTCCCGGTCGGCGGCCTCGACCACCCGGCCCTCCGCCTTGGAGACGATCTTCGAGGTGACCAGGAGCACGTCCCCGTCGGCGAGGCCCGGCTCGGCGGCGGCGATCAGCTTCGCCAGGTCGTCGCCGGCGGTCACCTCGGGGATGCCGGGCACGGCCCACACCCGGAACGCGGGCGCCGTACCGGGACCGGAGGGGGCGGCGGGACCGGCGGTGCCGCCGGTGCCGTCAGTGCCGCCGGTGGGTGTGCCGCTCATGCCGTGCGCACCTCCTCGGCCAGTGCCAGCGCCTCCCGCGCCATCTGCGCGGTGGCGTCGAGGTCGGTCATCATCAGCGGCACCGCGCGGCAGCGGATCCCGGCCGTCTCGACCCGCTCCACCGCGCCCGCGTCGACGGTGTCGACGAGCCAGCCGTCCAGCAGCCCCGAGCCGTAGTGCTCGGCGACGGCCGCGGCGGTGGACTCCACGCCGACCGCGGCGAGGACCTTGTCGGCCATCCCGCGCACGGGCGCGTCGCCGACGATGGGGGACAGGCCGACCACCGGCACCCCGGCGTCGGCGATGGCCTCGCGGATGCCGGGCACGGCGAGGATGGTGCCGACCGAGACGACCGGGTTGGACGGCGGGAAGAGGATCACGTCCGCCGCGGCGATGGCCTCCAGGACGCCCGGCGCGGGCTTCGCCTGCTCCGCGCCGACCGGCACGACCGCCTGCGCCGGGACCGACGCGCGCAGCCGCACCCAGTACTCCTGGAAGTGGACCGCCTTGCGTTCGCCGTCGATCTCCACGGCCACATGCGTCTCGACCCGGTCGTCGGACATCGGGATCAGCCGCACCCCGGGCTTCCACCGGTCGCACAGCGCCTCGGTGACCGCGCTGAGCGGATAGCCCGCGCCCAGCATCTGGGAGCGCACGATGTGCGTGGCGAAGTCCCGGTCGCCGAGCCCGAACCAGTCCGGCCCCACGCCGTAGGCCGCGAGCTCCTCCTTGAGGTGGAAGGTCTCCTCCGCCCGGCCCCAGCCCTGTTCCTCGTTGATGCCGCCGCCGAGCGTGTACATCACCGTGTCCAGATCGGGGCAGACCTTCAGCCCGAAGAGGTGGATGTCGTCGCCGGTGTTGCCGATGACGGTGATGTCCGCGTCCGGCACGGCCCGCTTCAGACCGCGCAGGAACCGGGCACCGCCGATGCCGCCTGCCAGAACCACAATGCGCATGGGGCAAGTCTGGCAGGCGGGTACGACAACGGGGCACGCGGTCGCCGGAGTCGGCCCCGGACGGGTCACGCGTTGACGGCGTCCGCCGCCTCCCGGCCGCCGGCCGCGGCGGCGCACCGGGCGGCGGTCCGCGCGGCGGGGGAGTCGTGCATCGGCATCTCGGTCAGGCCCGGGAAGTAGACGTGCAGGCTGACGGCCGGACGCAGCGCGTCGTTGGTGACCTCGTGCACGTACCCCGGTGCGAACACGCGCTGTTCACCCGCCGCGAGCGCGCGCGTGCCCCGCCGGGTGCGCTCGGTCAGGGTGCCCTCCAGGACGGTCAGCACCCCGGAGGAGCGGCCGTGGTCGTGCGGTCCGCTGCCCTGTCCGGGCACCCAGGACAGCAGCCACACCTCGTAGCCGGGGCCGGTGCGCAGCCGGTGGTACCAGCGCGTCGTCGCGTCGTAGCGGACGAGGTGCTCCCACTGGGCGCGGTCGGCGGCGACGGTCCTGGCCAGGCCGGCGAACTCGGCCACGGTGACCGGGTGCTCGCGCGGTGCCTGGAGGAGGTGCGGGACCTCGAGGAGGTCTCCGGCGATCTGGAGGTCGCTGTCGCTGTTCATGAGGTGCGGTGGTTCCTCGGGAGACTCGGAGATCTGCGGGATCCGGGGACCCGCGGCGATCGGCGTGGTCCTCAGGCGTGGTTCTGAAGGGAGTGCGCCGGGTCGTGGGCGGGACCCGGGCGGCGGCCGGAGCGGGCGCGTGGACGCGCGGGGCTCAACAGCCGCAGCGGCGACAGCTACAGCGGGCGCGGGCAGCACCGTGGGACCCGGCGGTGCGGGTCGAGGTGAATGCCGAGTGCGCGAGCATGCCCACAAGCACATCGGTTCACACCAGCGCTGTCAACTCACTGCCCGGAATGTGGGACATGTTTCACCTCATCCGGTTCATCTCGCAGATGAAAGGTTTGCTCAGCGGGAGACCGGGACACATGGCGCACAAGCCGGGCGCGCAAGCGCCGTTGCGATCCCGTGATCCGACTGTGATCCGGTTCGCTTCGGTGCGCGGGTCGGAACGGGATCGAACGCCAGGGCGTCCTTCCTGGTGCGGGCACCGACGGGGGTCCGCGCGGGGCGGGTGGCCCTCGGTGCCCCTGCTGGGTGTCAAGGTTTATGCCGATTTGAACACTTTCCGCATGGCCTTGGTTCCGCAGAGTGAATAAGGGGCCCAATAGCAGATCTCGGCTTGACTCGCCCGGAGCAGCACACTTGTAATTTCACTCGTGTCGTTCAGCCGGTATCGGTAACGGCTACATCACGGGGACGCGAAAGACAGACGAGGGGCGCACATGACCGAGCTGGTGCAGCAACTGCTGGTCGACGACGCGGACGAGGAACTCGGCTGGCAGGAGCGCGCGCTGTGCGCCCAGACCGACCCCGAGTCCTTCTTCCCCGAGAAGGGCGGCTCCACCCGCGAGGCCAAGAAGGTCTGTCTCGCCTGCGAGGTCCGCTCCGAGTGCCTCGAGTACGCCCTCGCCAACGACGAACGCTTCGGCATCTGGGGCGGCCTGTCCGAGCGTGAACGCCGCCGCCTGAAGAAGGCCGCCGTCTGAACCCGGCTCCGGCCGCCGCCCGGCAGCGGTCCGGCCCCTGTCCGACCGCGCCGCCCGGCCGGACGGACACCGCGCAGATCCCCGCTCAATCCTCACGAACGGCCCGTCGCAGGTGGGTTATCCACAGGCGGCGGGCCGCCGTCTTGCCCAGCCAGTAGTGTGGTCGCTCGTCCGAGACGCCCGCCGCCCTCAGCAGGCACGGGCGTCCACCGCAGTCCATCGAACCGGGGCCGTGTATCTCGATGTCCGTGCACAGCCGTACGGCAGCCCACCACGACGGCGCAGCGCCGTCGGACCCCCCGCGCGCCACGCGATACGCCCCGGCGCAGTCCGACCCCGACCGCCCGCCCGAGTACCCGCGGCACATCGTGACCGCCGTGCTCGTCTCCCACGACGGCGCCCGCTGGCTGCCCGACGCGCTCGCCGGGCTGCTCGGCCAGGAACGCCCCGTCCAGTACGCGGTCGCGGCCGACACCGGCAGCGCCGACGCGTCCGCCCAGGTCCTCGGCGAGGCCCTCGGCGACGACCGGGTGCTCCACCTCGCCCGCCGCACCGGCTTCGGCCAGGCCGTCGAGGAGGCCGTCCGCACCGCCCCCCACCTCACCCCGGACGAACTGCCCTACCTCAAGCGCCCCAGCGGCTGGGACCCCGTCACGCGCACCTGGCGCGACGACGCCTACGACCTGCCCGACCTCCCGCACGGCGAACCTGTGCAGTGGCTGTGGCTCCTGCACGACGACTGCGCCCCCGAACCGGACGCCCTCGCCCACCTGTTGCGCGTCGTCGACAACGAGTACGAACTCGGCCGCGAGGACGTCGCCGTCGTCGGCCCCAAGCTGCGCGGCTGGTACGACCGGCGCCAACTCCTCGAAGTCGGTGTCAGCATCGCCAACTCCGGCCGCCGCTGGACCGGTCTGGACCGCCGCGAACAGGACCAGGGCCAGCACGACCACGTGCAGCCCGTCCTGTCGGTGTCCACCGCGGGCATGCTGGTCCGGCGTGACATCTTCGAACAGCTCGGCGGGTTCGACCGCCGGCTGCCCCTGATGCGCGACGACGTCGACCTGTGCTGGCGCGCCCACACGGCCGGACACCGCGTCCTCGTCGCCCCCGACGCCGTCGTACGACACGCCGAGGCAGCCTCCCGTGAGCGCCGCACCGTCGACTGCGTGGGCCGCACCGCGGCCTCCCCGCACAAGGTCGACAAGGCCGGCGCCGTCTACACCCTGCTCGTCAACACCCGTACCGCCGCGCTGCCCTGGGTCCTGGTCCGCATCGTCGTCGGCACCCTGCTGCGCACCCTCGCCTACCTCGTCGGCAAGGTCCCCGGACAGGCCCTCGACGAGATCCGCGGCCTGGCCGGCACCCTGCTGCGCCCCGAGCGGATCATCGCGGGCCGACGCGCGCGCGGCGCACCGCAGATCGACAAGGGGGAGCTGCGCGCCCTGTTCCCGCCGCCCGGCGCCACCGTCCGCGCCACCGTCGAACAGGTCGCGGGCAACCTCGTCGGCGGCTCCGACCCCGAGGTCTCCTCCGCGGGACGGCACGGCGGCGCGATCGAGTCGGGACCCGGCGGCGAGGACGCCGACTTCCTGGAGATCGAGCAGTTCGCCCGGCTCAAGCGCATCGCCCGCAAACCCGGCCCGGTGCTCTTCCTGGTCCTGCTGCTCGTCTCCCTGATCGCCTGCCGGGGCCTGCTCGGCGGCGGTGCGCTCGCGGGCGGCGCGCTGCTGCCCGCTCCGGCCGACTCCGGCGACCTGTGGGCGCGCTACCTCGACTCCTGGCACCCGGTCGGCGCCGGCGGCACCTCCTCCGCGCCGCCCTACCTGGCGGTCGTGGCGCTGCTCGCGTCCCTGCTGCTCGGCTCCACGGGACTCGCCGTCACCGTGCTGCTGGTCGGCGCCGTGCCGCTGGCCGGGTTCACCGCGTACTTCGCCTCCCGCCCCCTGATCCCCTCCCGGCTGCTGCGCGCCTGGGCAGCCGTCGTCTACGCCGTGCTGCCCGCCACCACCGGTGCCCTGGCAGGCGGCCGCGTCGGCACCGCGGTGCTCGCCGTCCTGCTGCCGCTCATCGCCCGCGCGGGCATCGCCGCCACCGGGCTCACCGCCCCGGCGGGGACGCGCGGCAGCTGGCGCGCCACCTGGGCGTACGCCCTCCTGCTGACGATCACCACCGCCTTCACCCCCATCGTCTGGCCCCTCGCGGTGGTCCTCGGCCTGGTGCCGCTGGCCGTGCGCCGCGGCGACCTCGTGGCGCGCCTGCTGCGCTTCCTGGCCCAGATCCTCACCCCGCTGCTGCTGCTCGCCCCCTGGTCGCTGACGCTGCTGCCGTCCGGCTTCTTCCAGGAGGCCGGCCTGGAGTACGGCCCCTCGGCGGCCTCCGCCCTTGACCTGCTGGGCGCCGCCCCCGGCGGACCCGGCACGGTGCACGGACTGATGCTCATCGGCATCGTCCTGGCCGCGCTCGCCGCCCTGCTGCGCACACAGCGCCAGGCCGCCGTCTGGGCCGCCTGGACGGTCGCCCTGGTGTCGCTCGTCTTCGCCGTCCTGTCCAACGACTCCACCTGGGCCGGACCCGCGACCCTCGTCTACGGCCTCGCCCTCCTGGCCGCCGCCCTGCTCGGCGCCGACGGGGCACGCGCGCGCGTGGCCGAGCAGAGCTTCGGCTGGCGCCAGCCGGTCGCCGCGCTGATCGCCTTCGCCGCCGCGGCCGGCCCGCTGCTCGTCGTCGCGGGCTGGATGATCCGCGGCGCCGACGGCCCGCTGGAGCGGCGCGACCCGGTGCAGGTGCCCGCGTTCGTCGCCGAGGAGAGCAGCACCCGCGACCAGGCCCGCACCCTGGTCCTCGACAGCGACTCCCCGGCGCATGTCGGCTACATGCTGGTGCGCGGCTCCGGCGTCCGCATGGGCGACGCCGAACTGGCCGCGGCCGGCAGCGGCAACAGCAGGCTCGACAAGGTCGTCGCCAACCTGGTCGCGGGCTCCGGCGCCGACCAGGCCGGACAGCTCGGCGGCTTCGCCGTGCGCTACGTCCTCGTGCACAAGGGCGCGCCCCGTGAGATCACCCGCGTCCTGGACGCCACCCCCGGCCTGTCCCGGCTCAGCCAGCAGGACGGCAGCGCCCTGTGGCGGGTGAACCAGGAGGTCTCGCGCGCCGCCATCGTGCCCGCCGCTGCCCCGGGCGGCGCCGCCGCCACCGGTTCGGGCACGGCCGCGGCCCAGCCCGTCGCCGCCGGTCCCGTGGAGATCCACACCACCGTCCCGGCCGGTGCCGAGGGCCGGGTGCTGCGCCTGGCCGACTCCGCCGCCGCGGGCTGGAGCGCCACCCTGGACGGCAAGCCGCTCACCCGCACCACCGTCGACGGCTGGGCCCAGGGCTTCGAGCTCCCCGCTTCCGGCGGGAAGCTGGACGTCACCTTCGACGCCCCGTTCACCCGCACCGCGTGGTTGTGGGCGCAGGGCCTGCTCACCGTCGTCCTGGTGGTGCTCGCCCTGCCCGGCCGGCGTCGTGACGTCGACGACGACCTGCCCGAGGAGGAGCAGCCCGTCCCCGCGCAGCCCGTCACCGGCGAGGGCCGCAGGGCCCGCCGGCTGCGTGCCCAGGCCGAGGCCGAGGAGAGCGCCCAGGAGACCGGGCAGGACCCGGCCGCCGAGCCCGCGCCCGAGGAGGGCACCCCGGCCGCCGTACCGCAGCAGCAGTCCTACGGCGAGTGGGACACCACCGCCTACGCGGGTGCCCCGGCGGCCACCGACTACGGCGCCTACGGCGACCAGCAGTACCAGGCCGCGCCCCCGCCCCAGCAGTACGCGGCGGGCGGGTACGACCAGACGTACCAGGGCGGCCAGGCCGATCCGTACCAGAGCGGCCAGTACGACCCGTACGCCTACGGCGGCCAGTCGGCCCCCGGCGGTTACGACCAGACGTACCACCAGCAGCCGTACGAGGAGCAGCCGTACGGCGACCAGCCGTACGACCCGGCACAGCAGCACCAGCACCAGCACCACCCGCACGGCAACGGCAGTGAGCGCCCCGACGGGAGCCAGCAGTGAACCGCACGACCCTGTCCCTGATCGCCGGTGCGGCCGCGCTCGCCGCCGTCACCGGGTTCGCCGCGCTGGAAGGGCCCGCCGAGGCGGGCACCGCTCCCGCGCGGGCCGCCGCCCAACTGCCGGTGGAGCGCACCACGCTGGTCTGCCCGGCGCCGAGTGACTCGGACATAGCCGACACCTCCTACACGTCCTTCACCCCCGTGACGAAGGGCACCGGCGCCGACGGCAAGGCCGAACTCAGCTCCGCCGTCCAGCAGTCGGACGGCGGCGCCGGCGACTCGGCGGGCAAGGACAAAGACAAGGACAAGGACAAGGGCAAGAGCAAGGACAAGAAGAAGGCCGACAAGCCCGCCCTCCAGCCCAAGGAGCCGGGCAAGCCGGTCACCGGGGACACCTCCGGCGGTGACGCGCCCGCGCTGATCGGCACCGCCGAGGGCAAGTTCGCGCCCGGCTGGACCATGCAGCAGACCACCGAGGTCGCGGCGGGCGCCGGGCGCGGGCTGCTGGGCATGGACTGCACCGCCCCGGACACCGAGTTCTGGTTCCCCGGCGCGAGCACCGCCGCCGGCCGCTCGGACTACGTCCACCTGACCAACCCCGACGACTCCGCCGCCGTCGTCGACATCCAGCTGTACGGCAAGGACGGCGCGGTGAAGTCGGAGGTGGGGGAGGGCATCACCGTCGGTCCGCGCTCCAGCGAGCCGGTCCTGCTGTCCACGCTCGGCGACACCCGGCAGGAGGACGTCACGGTCCATGTGACCGTGCGCAGCGGCCGGGTCGGCGCGGCGGTGCAGGCCCTCGACGAGAAGGTCGGCGGGGACTGGCTGGCCGCCGCCGCGGATCCGGCGTCCTCCCTGGTGCTGCCCGGCATCCCCAAGGACGCCACCTCCGTGCGGCTGATCGCCTTCACCGCGGCCGACGCCGACACCGACCTGAAGGTCCAACTGGCCTCGCCGACCGGTCTGATCACTCCCGCGGGACACGAGACCGTGCACCTGAAGGGCGGTATGACGACCGGCGTCGACCTGGGCGACCTCACCCGCGGCGAGGCGGGCTCGCTGGTGCTCAGCCAGGGGCAGGCGGCCGTGCCGGTCGTCGCCGCGCTACGCGTGACCCGGGGCAAGGGCGGCAAGCAGGAGACGGCGTTCATCCCGGCGTCCGGACCGATCGGGGCCCGGGCCACCTCGGCCGACAACAGCGCGAAGGGCTCGACGCTGTCGCTGACCGCGCCCACCGCGACCGCCCAGGTCAGAGTCACCGCGTCGGCGGGCAGCGAGGGCGGTACGGCCCAGTCGAAGACGTACACGATCAAGGCGGGCACCACCCAGGACATCGACCCGCCCCGGCCGTCCGGTCTGAAGGGGAGCTACGCGCTGACGGTGGAGCGGCTGTCCGGCGGCCCGGTGTACGGGGCCCGCACCCTCATGGCGACGGAGGAGGGCGTCCCCGGCTTCACCGTCCAGACCCTGCCGGACGACCGAGGCACGGTGTCGGTGCCGCAGGCCGACGAGGACGTGTCGGTGCTCCAGAAATGACGGCACCGCACGACTGGCGATGCCCCGCGACTGGCGATGCTCCACGGCCGGCGGCGCCGCAGCGCTGACAGCGCTCCGCGACCGGCCGCGCACGCACGGCTGACATCCGCTGCGGCGCGGCCGATGCCGTGCGGCCGGTGCCGTGTGGTCGGTGCCGTTCGGTCAGTCCTCGCCGTAGCGCGGGTCGACCGTCTCCGGTGTCAGGCCCAGCAGTTCGGCCACCTGCTCGACCACGATCTCGTGCACCAGGGCGGCCCGTTCGTCGCGGCCCTTGCTGCGGATCTCCACCGGACGCCGGTAGACCACCACCCGCGCCGTCTTCCCGGTCTCCGCGGGGAAGGCGTCCCCGAGGGGCACCGGTTCGTCGCTCCAGGACTGTCCGGGCCCGGCCGGCCGAGGCACGTCCAGCACGAGGAAATCGATGTCGGCCAGTTGCGGCCACCGTCGCTCCAGGCGCTCCACGGAGTCCTGCACCAGGTCCGCGAACACCTCGGCGCGGCTCGCGGCGAGCGGCACCTGGGGCGGTGCGATCGGGCCGCGCATGCCCCGGCCGTGGCGATCACGTCGGCGGGGCCCGGGGCCTGCGGCACGGGGCGGTACACGGTTGTCCATCACTGGTGAAGGGTAGTCCTCGCGACCCCCGCCCGCCTCGTTGCGGACACCGTCCCGGCACCGTGCCGTCCGGCCGCGCCCGCCGCCGCGGATTCCGGCCGCCCGCCCGCGCGGTCCGTACGGCAACCGGTCACCCGGCACCGGATCCGGCCAAGCTCGGACTCGATTGCGTATCTCTCCGAGACCGCCGATCTCAAGGCAATTGACGGTGTTTGTACCTACTTGTGACCGGAACAAGGGGTGTTCGGGATCCCGTCGTATGCCGTCAACGCTGGTCAGTAAGGTGTTGTTGAAGGAGCATGTGGGGTGTTTCACAGCACGACACGGTGGAGTGACCTGGTGGAGAGTCGTCGCGGCCCGCTCAAGAGTGCGGTACCGTCCAACGTCGTGAGCCCTGTACGTCGCTGTTCGCGCACCGCTTGCGGCCGTCCCGCCGTAGCGACGCTGACGTACGTCTACGCCGACTCGACCGCCGTCCTCGGCCCGCTCGCCACCTACGCCGAGCCGCACTGCTACGACCTGTGCGCCGAGCACTCCGAGCGCCTCACCGCCCCGCGCGGCTGGGAGGTCGTCCGGCTCCTCGACGGCTCGGCTCCGGCCCGGCCCAGCGGTGACGACCTGGAGGCGCTCGCCAACGCCGTGCGCGAGGCGGCCCGTCCGCAGGAGCGCGCGGCCGAAGCCGGCGGCGGCGCCCGCGGAGCCGACCCGATGGAGGTCGCGCGCCGCGGCCATCTGCGGGTCCTCCGCTCACCGGACAACTGACAAAACCGTTCACCACGGCCCCAGTCGGGGATCCGCGCACCGCCCCTGTCGCCCTCCCCGCGTACCGCGCGGCGCGTTCCATACCGTCGGTGTGTCCGGCGGCACTCGTGCCGCACCCGGTTCATGCGCGGGCCGCGCCGCCCGGGACGGGTAGTTTGTGGGGACCGACAGGGACTTCAGAAGGGTTGGCCGTGGCTGCTGATCTGTCGCAGATCGTCAAGGCGTACGACGTGCGCGGGGTGGTCCCGGACCAGTGGGACGAGTCGCTGGCCGAGCTGTTCGGAGCGGCCTTCGCCCGGGTGACCGGGGCGAGCGCCCTGGTGACCGGGCACGACATGCGGCCCTCCTCGCCCGGCCTGGCCCGCGCCTTCGCCCGCGGCGCGGTGCGCTGCGGCGTCGACGTCACCGAGATCGGGCTCTGCTCGACGGACCAGCTGTACTACGCCTCGGGCGCGTTGGGCCTGCCGGGCGCGATGTTCACGGCCTCGCACAACCCGGCCCGGTACAACGGCATCAAGATGTGCCGCGCGGGCGCGGCCCCCGTCGGCCAGGACACCGGCCTCGCCGAGATCCGCGAACTCGCCGAGCGCTGGAGCGAGTCGGGCGCCCCGCAGCCGGCCGACCGCCCCGGAGTGATCACCCAGCGGGACACGCTGGAGGACTACGCGGCCCACCTGCGCTCCCTCGTCGACGTCAGCTCCATCCGCCCGCTGAAGGTCGTCGTCGACGCGGGCAACGGCATGGGCGGCCACACCGTCCCCACCGTCCTGACCGGCCTGCCCGTCGACCTCGTCCCGATGTACTTCGAACTGGACGGCACCTTCCCCCACCACGAGGCCAACCCGCTCGACCCGGCGAACCTCGTCGACCTCCAGCGGCGGGTCCGCGCCGAGGGCGCCGACCTCGGCCTCGCCTTCGACGGCGACGCCGACCGCTGCTTCGTGGTCGACGAACACGGCGACCCGGTCCCGCCCTCGGCCGTCACCGCGCTGGTCGCCGCCCGCGAACTGGCCCGCAACGGCGGCCGGGGCGCGATCATCCACAACCTGATCACCTCCCGGTCGGTCCCCGAAGTGGTGAAGGAGAACGGCGGCACCCCCGTCCGCACCCGCGTCGGCCACTCCTTCATCAAGGCCGAGATGGCCCGTACCGGCGCGATCTTCGGGGGCGAGCACTCCGCGCACTACTACTTCAAGGACTTCTGGAACGCCGACACGGGCATGCTGGCGGCCCTGCACGTCCTCGCGGCGCTCGGCGGCCAGGACAAGCCGCTGTCCGCCCTGGTCGCCCGCTACGACCGCTACGCGGGCTCCGGAGAGATCAACTCCACCGTGGCCGACCAGGCCGCCCGCCTCGCCGCGCTCCGGTCCGCCTACGCGGGCCGCGACGACGTCACCCTCGACGAACTCGACGGCCTCACGGTCAGCGCCGCCGACTGGTGGTTCAACGTCCGCCCCTCCAACACCGAACCGCTGCTGCGGCTGAACGCGGAGGCACGCGACGAGGCCACGATGGCCAAGATCCGCGACGAGGTCCTGGAGATCATCAGGGGCTGAGCGGCCGCCCCGGCGGACCCCGCCGCCGGCCCCCCGACCGGCGGTACGCTGACCAGGCACGTCCGTACAACCCCATACGCACCCCGCGTCCCGAAGGGAACACCCATGCCGCTCGAAGCCGGTCTCCTGGAGATCCTGGCCTGCCCGGCCTGCCACGCCCCCCTCAAGGAGCAGGACACCGAGCTGATCTGCACCGGTGAGGACTGCGGTCTGGCCTACCCGGTCCGCGACGGCATCCCCGTCCTGCTGGTGGACGAGGCCCGCCGCCCGGCCTGACCGCCGCCACGGCACCGGGCAGCCGCGACCGGGCACCCCGAGGAGTCCGGCGCCCCGGGGACCGACCGGTCCCGGAGCCGGCGGGCCTGAGCACCGGCGCGGACCGAGCACCGGGGCGGACCGAGGGCGGAGGCGGACCCGAGGGCCGCCCGGCCCGGGACCGACGGAACCGGCAGGCGTTCGCCCACCGCCCGGCCGTACGACCCCTGCGCGGTCCGGCAACCCCGGACGGACGGTCCACGGGCCCGGAGGTCCGACCCGCCCGGACGAGGTCCGACCCACCGGTCGGAGATCCGGCCCACCCAGACGGTGTTCCGGCCCACCCGGACGGGAACGCGGCCCGGACACGGGACGACGGCGCCGCACCGTCCGCCGCCCCGCCGTCCCGCCGTCCTCAGGTCACGCCGCCCCCGCGCCGCCCGCCCCGCCGCCGCGACGACCCGCCGTCCCGACCCCCCCGCCGTCCAGACGCCCCGGTGCCCGGCGACCGGCACCGATCGGAGGCTGCCGCACATGATCGACGAAACGCTGCTCGACGCCCCCGAGGCGCTCGCCGACGCCGACCACCGCGGACTGCTCCGCGGCGCGGCCGAGGCCGGAGCCCGTGTCCGCACCGCCGCCCGGCACGCCGCGGAGGCCGGCGTGGGCGACCTCCGACCGGACGGCCGCCCCCGCGCCGTCCTGATCGCCGGACCGGGCGCCGCCGCCACCCACGCCGCCGACCTGCTCGGCACCCTCGCCGGCGCCGGCAGCCCCGTCACCCGGCTGGCCCCCACCGGCGTCGCCAGCGCCTCCGGCGCCCTGCGCTGGGAACTGCCCGGCTGGGCCGGCTCCGTGGACCTCCTGCTGATCGCCACTCCCGACGGCACCGAGCCGAGCCTGTCCACGCTCGCCGAACAGGCGTACCGGCGCGGCTGCACGGTCGTCGCCGTCGCCCCGGTGGGCACCCCGCTCGCCGAGTCCGTGGCAGGCGCCCACGGCCTGTTCATCCCCATGGCGACCGCCCCCTACGACCACGACGAACCCCTCGCCGGATCCGCGCCCGGCGTGCTGTGGGCGCTGCTCACCCCGCTGCTCGCGCTGCTGGACCGTGTCGGCCTGCTCACCGCGCCGCCCGACGCCCTGGAGGCCGCCGCCGACCGGCTCGACCAGATCGCCGAACGCTGCGGCCCCGCCATCGCCACCTACAGCAACCCGGCCAAGACCCTCGCCGCCGAACTGGCCGACGCCCTCCCGGTGATCTGGACCGAGGGCGTCGCGGCCGGTCCGGCCGGCCGCCGGTTCGCCGCCGGGCTCGCCGAGCTGTCCGGCATCCCCGCCGTCGTCGCCGAACTGCCCGAGGCACTCGCCGAACACAGCGCCCTGCTCGCCGGTCCGCTGGCCGCCAGCGCCGACCCGGACGACTTCTTCCGCGACCGCGTCGACGAACCACCCGCGCTGCACGCGCGCGTGGTGCTGCTGCGCGACCGTCCGCTCGGCGGCCTCACCGCCGCGCCCGCCGCCCGTGACCTGGCCCTCAGCCACGACACGCCGATCAGCGAGCTGGAACCGGAGCCCGGCGGCGAGATCGAGACCCTCGCGGAACTCATCGCCGTCACCGACTTCGCCGCCGTCTACCTGTCGCTCGTCTCCAGAACCTGAACCGCCGCCCGCACACAGGAGACCCGCACACCGGAGCCCGTACACGGAGACCTGTACACCGGGCCCCCGCACACCGGACACCCGTACATCCGGCACTCGCACCCGGCCGGCCCGCCGGGTGCCGCATCGCAGAGAGAATCACAGAGAGACACATGGACCGCCTCGACAACACCATCCGCCCCTACGCCTGGGGTTCCACCACCGCCATCCCGCACCTCCTGGGCGTGGAACCGAGCGGCGAACCGCAGGCGGAGATGTGGATGGGCGCCCACCCCGGCGCCCCCTCGCGCACCGGACGCGGCACCCTCTCCGCGGTCATCGACGCCGACCCGGAGCGGGAACTGGGCGCCGAGGCGGTCGCCAGGTTCGGCCCACGCCTGCCCTTCCTGCTCAAACTCCTCGCCGCCGGAGCCCCCCTCTCCCTCCAGGTCCACCCCGACCTGGACCAGGCCCGGGAGGGTTACGCCGACGAGGAGCGCCGCGGCGTCCCGGCCGACGCCCCGCAGCGCAACTACAAGGACGCCAACCACAAGCCCGAACTGATCTGCGCGCTCACCGAGTTCGACGGCCTGTGCGGCTTCCGCGCACCCGCCGAGGCCGCCGCGCTGCTCGCCGCCCTCGACGTGGACTCCCTCGAGCCCTACGTCGACCTGCTGCGCGCCCGCCCCGAGGAGGCGGCCCTGCGCGAGGTGCTGACCGCGATCCTCACCGCCGACCCCGAGGAGATGGCCCGCACGGTCGGCGAGGCCGCCACCGCCTGCGCCCGCCTCGGCGGCGACCACGCCCCGTACGCCGGCATCGCCCACCACTACCCGGGCGACCCCGGTGTCCTGGCCGCCATGCTCCTCAACCACGTCCGGCTCCAGCCCGGCGAGGCCCTGTTCCTCGGCGCCGGCATCCCGCACGCCTATCTGAACGGCCTGGGCGTGGAGATCATGGCCAACTCCGACAACGTCCTGCGCTGCGGCCTGACCCCCAAGCACGTCGACGTCCCCGAACTCCTGCGCATCGTCCGCTTCGAGGCGGCCGACCCCGGTGTGCTGCGCCCCGAGGCCGCCCCGGACGGCGAGGAGGTCTACGAGACGCCCATCGACGAGTTCCGCCTCTCCCGCTACGTCCTCCCGGAGGGCGCCCCGGCCCACGACCTCACCCTGGCCACCCCGCAGATCCTGCTCTGCACGGCCGGTTCGGTACGGGCGGGCGAGGAGGAGCTGACGCCGGGGCAGTCGGTGTTCGTCCCCGCGGGCGAGAAGGCCGAGGTGTCCGGCGCCGGCACGCTCTTCCGCGCCACGGTCGTCGTCTGACGCCCGCGCCCCGACCGTCCGCCGGCCGCCGCGGACCCGTCCTGTCCGCGGCGGCCCGTGCACCGCACCGGTTCGCCGTATCTGCCCGCCGTGGTTCGCCGTACCTGCCCGCCCTGCGGATCCGGCGCACCGCCACCTGCCCGCCCTGCGGATCCGGCGCACCGCCGCCGGACGGGGCTGCAACAATGACCCACCGGCAGCACGAAGGCGAAGGGACAACGCGGACAGATGAGCGCGTCAGGCGGCACCAGGGCGATCGTGGCGGCACTCGGCGCCAACCTCGCGATCGCGGTATCGAAGTTCGTGGCGTTCGCCTTCAGCGGCTCCTCGTCGATGCTCGCCGAGGGCGTGCACTCGGTGGCCGACTCCGGCAACCAGTTCCTGCTGCTGGTCGGCGGCAAGAAGGCCCAGCGCGAGGCGACCGAGCAGCACCCGTTCGGCTACGGCCGCGAGCGCTACGTCTACGCCTTCCTGGTCTCCATCGTGCTGTTCTCCATCGGCGGCATGTTCGCGATCTACGAGGGCTACGAGAAGATCAGCCACCCGCACGAACTGGAGAACTGGTACTGGCCGGTGGCCGTCCTCGCCTTCGCGATCTGCGCCGAGGGCTACTCCTTCCGCACCGCCATCAAGGAGTCCAACGAGCTGCGCGGCAAGCTCTCCTGGCCGCAGTTCATCCGCCGCGCCAAGGCACCCGAGCTGCCCGTGGTCCTGCTGGAGGACTTCGGCGCCCTGATCGGCCTCGTCCTCGCCCTCGGCGGCGTCGGCCTCGCGCTGCTCACCGGCAACGGCGTCTGGGACGGCATCGGCACCGTCTGCATCGGTGTGCTGCTCGTCCTGATCGCCTTCGTGCTGGCCGCCGAGACCAAGTCGCTGCTGCTCGGCGAGGCCGCCGGTACCGACGTGGTCGAGCAGATCAAGGACGCCACGGTCGACGGCGACACCGTCACCGGCATCATCCACATGCGCACCCTCCACCTCGGTCCCGAGGAACTGCTCGTCGCCGCCAAGATCGCGGTCCGGCACGACGACACGGCCACCGAGGTCGCCGCCGCCATCGACGCCGCCGAGTCCCGCATCCGCGCCGCCGTCCCCATCGCCCGCGTCATCTACCTCGAACCCGACGTCTACAGCGAGGCCGAGGCCGCCAGGGGCGCGGACCCGGAGGCCACCCCGGGCGGACCGAACCCGCACGCCTCCGGCCACTGACGCCCCGGACGGCCGGATCCGGCCGGAGGCGGACTGGGGGCCGCCGGGTACCGCGGTGTAGCTTGGGTCAGAGCCAGACGTCGCTGCTGATGGCGGTCGGGCGGCCCCGGAGCGGGCCGACCGAGGGAGAGAGGGCCTCCGACGGACTGCGCTGCGCGCACGCGGGCAGGCATGCCTGTGTCCTGAGGGGCGCCTTCGTGCCCGCCGCCGCGCAGGTCAGCCGTACCCACCTCGACCCGATCCCGAGGAGCAGCCCGTAATGACGACTGTCGACAACCGGCAGGACTTCAAGGTCGCCGACCTGTCCCTGGCCGAGTTCGGCCGCAAGGAGATCACCCTCGCCGAGCACGAGATGCCGGGCCTGATGGCGATCCGCAAGGAGTACGCGGAGCAGCAGCCGCTCGCGGGCGCCCGCGTCACCGGCTCCCTGCACATGACCGTCCAGACCGCCGTCCTCATCGAGACCCTGGTCGCCCTCGGCGCCCGCGTCCGCTGGGCGTCCTGCAACATCTTCTCCACCCAGGACCACGCCGCCGCCGCCATCGCGGTCGGCCCGAACGGCACCCCCGAGAACCCCCAGGGCATCCCGGTCTTCGCCTGGAAGGGCGAGAGCCTCGAAGAGTATTGGTGGTGCACCGAGCAGGCCCTGACCTGGCCGGACACCCCCACCGGCGGCCCGAACATGATCCTGGACGACGGCGGCGACGCCACCCTCCTCGTCCACCAGGGCGTCGAGTACGAGAAGGACGGCAAGGTCCCCTCGGTCGACACCGCCGAGTCCGACGAGCACCGCGTCATCCTCCAGCTGCTGACCCGCACCCTGGGCGAGAACCCCCAGAAGTGGACCCAGCTGGCCTCCGAGATCCGCGGCGTCACGGAGGAGACCACCACCGGCGTGCACCGGCTGTACGAGATGCAGCGCGACGGCACCCTCCTCTTCCCCGCGATCAACGTCAACGACGCGGTGACGAAGTCGAAGTTCGACAACAAGTACGGCTGCCGGCACTCCCTGGTCGACGGCATCAACCGCGCCACCGACGTCCTGATCGGCGGCAAGACCGCCGTCGTCTGCGGCTACGGCGACGTGGGCAAGGGCTGCGCGGAGTCCCTGCGCGGCCAGGGCGCCCGGGTGATCGTCACCGAGGTCGACCCGATCTGCGCCCTCCAGGCCGCGATGGACGGCTACCAGGTCACCACCCTGGACGACGTCGTCGAGACCGCCGACATCTTCGTCACCACCACCGGCAACAAGGACATCATCCTCGCCTCGGACATGGCGAGGATGAAGCACCAGGCCATCGTCGGCAACATCGGCCACTTCGACAACGAGATCGACATGGCCGGCCTCGCCAAGATCCCCGGCATCGTCAAGGACGAGGTCAAGCCGCAGGTCCACACGTGGACCTTCCCGGACGGCAAGGTCATCATCGTGCTGTCCGAGGGCCGCCTGCTGAACCTGGGCAACGCCACCGGCCACCCGTCGTTCGTGATGTCCAACTCCTTCGCGGACCAGACCCTGGCCCAGATCGAGCTGTTCACCAAGCCCGACGAGTACCCGACCGGCGTCTACGTGCTGCCCAAGCACCTCGACGAGAAGGTCGCCCGCCTCCACCTGGACGCGCTCGGCGTGAAGCTGACCCGGCTCCGCCCCGAGCAGGCCGCGTACATCGGCGTGGACGTGGACGGCCCGTACAAGGCGGACCACTACCGCTACTGACCGACCGCAGGCACCACTGACCGATCCCGGGCACCGGGCGAGCGAGCCGCACCCGCGGCCCCGCCCGGCGCTCCGGTTCCCCGGTCCTCCGGGACAGGCCCCCGCACCCCCGTGCCGGGGGCCTGCCCCGTTGACCGGACCGGCCCGTCAAGCCCCAGGAACCCCATGCCCCGCGGCACCTATTCGCTCCACGATCCGCACGATCACACCCCCTTCGCCGAAGAACACTTCCAGTGCGCCCCCGGCCCCTCGGGCTGGCGCTACGTCTCCCAGGTCACCGCCCCCTCGGGCGATCACCGCGGCTCCGTCGACCTCGCCCTCGACGAACTCGGCCGCCCCATCCGCCTCGAACTCCACGCGGGTGGCTGGCAGGTGCGCGGTGCCGCCCTCGACGGCGTCACCTGGGTCCGCACCGACCCCACCGGGACCCACGCCACCGAAGGCAATGTGCGCGCCCACGCCTTCACCGGCACGTCCCCCGCGTTCCTCGTCGCCACCGCTCGTCTCCTGCGCCTCACCCCCTCGGCCTCCGCCACCCGCGTACGCCTCGTCACCTTCACGGATCCGGTCCTCGCCCCCCGCACCGTGGACCAGTCCTGGGCCCTGGTGAAGAGAGAAGCACACCCCACTGACAACGGCCCCCTGACCGTGGACGAGTACCAGGTCACAGCCCTGGACACCGGTGAACGGCACACCGTTCACCTCTCCGGCGACGTCGTCCTGGCGGCCCCCGGCATCGAGCTCGAGGACCTCAGCTCACCGCCGTCCGCCTTCGAGACCTGAGCGGCACGGACCGGCCCTAGGCAGGCGGCACGAACCCGGTCGCCGGCCGCCGCGTCTCCACGTCCGCCGCGTCGGAAGGCGCCGGAGACGGAGACGACGGGGCCGGAGACGGCGAGAAGGCAGGAGAAGCAGGAGAAGCGGGCGAAGCGGGAGAAGCGGGCGGGGAAGGCGGGGAGAACGGAGAAGGAGACGGGGCCGGGGACGACGCGGGCAGCGTCTCCGGCGCGGCGAAGGCACGAGCCGCCTCCGGTCCACCCCCGACGGGAGAGTGCCGGAACGCCCGTCGCGCCTCCCGCACCTGCCGCTCCTGCAACACCGCGGCCAGGTACATCGCCGGAGGCACCCCGGGCGGTACGGGAACACCGGTGAACGCGGAGAGATCGGCGGCGAGCCGCTGCGCGAGGTCCCGGCCGGCCTGCGGGTCAAGCTGCTGCATCCGCGTCAGGTACTGCCGCACGGCCAGCCACAGCCCGTCGGGCACCGCCGACAGATCGAGGGCCGAGAACCGCCCGGCCAGCCAGGGCGGCGGTGGTGGCACGACGGACATCCGGCCGGCAGCCGTCCGCTCCCGCACCACCAGGGTCCCCGCGAACACATCGCCCAGCCGCCGACCCCGCGCCGACACCAGCGAGGCGATGCAGGCGACGATCCCGAAGGTCATCAGGATCTCCACCACACCGATCGCGCCGCGCACCAGCGCGTGCCGGAACCTGATCGGCCCGCCGTCGTCCCGGACGACACGCAGCCCGCACGCCAGCTTCCCGAGGGACCGCCCGTGGCTGAGCGTCTCCACTGCGATCGGACCGCCCACCAGCACCAGCAGGAAGGCCGCGATCGACAGCGCGACCTGCGCCGCCTCGTCCAGCGAGGCCGTGGCGACCAGCAGCCCCACGCTCACCAGGAGGTAGGCGGCCACGGTCACGGCGAGGTCGAGCAGCACGGCCAGCGCCCTGCTGGGCAGCCTCGCGGGGCGCAGCTCCAGCGCCACCGCCTCACCCGTCACCAGCTCACTCACGCTCTGCCGCCCTTCCCTGGCCTGCCCCGAGAACCGCCAGTCTGCCAAGCTGAGGGCCGTCGCGTCGCAGTAGGACAAGCAGACACATCCGACGGACCGCCGACCAACCAGCCGAGGAGCAGGCAGACACGATGGACCTGGACGTCTTCGTCTCCGCCCACCGACCCGAGTGGGACCGTCTCGAAGCGCTGCTCGCCCGCCGACGCCGCCTCACCGGCGCGGAGGCCGACGAGCTGATCGTCCTCTACCAGCGTGCCGCCACCCACCTGTCGCTCATCC